>JAEYWL010000015.1 GCA_023428915.1 Verrucomicrobiota bacterium | reverse complement strand
GTCCTGGGATGCTATGCTTCGGGGAAAACCCATTTAGTCAATGGGCAAATCGCAAGGACTAAAGAATGCGATCGAATCAGCTGCATGGCAAAAGAGTTGCGTAAAATGGGCGCTCAAATAGAAGAGTGCGATGATGGGCTGATAATTACCGGCGGGCCTCTTATTGGTGCCCAAATGCATTCGCATCAAGACCATAGGGTGGCAATGTCATTGGCTGTGGCAGCATTAGGAGCAAAGGGAAATTCTCAGATAGTTCATAGCAATTGCATCGCTAAAACTTACCCTGATTTTGTAAGCGATATGAGGAAATTAGGGGCAGCCATGGAGTTAATCCCATGAGGGTTTTCTTGTGCGGCATGCCTAAATCCGGTAAAAGCACCCTTGCGAGAGAGCTTGGAATCTTGCTTATTCGGCCGGTTATTGATACTGACCGGGAAATAGAGCAATGGGTGCAGCAGGAAAAAGGCGCATTCTATAACTGCAGGCAGATATGCACGCAATTTGGCGAAGCGTATTTTAGGGAAATCGAAAGAGGCATACTGCAGCGCCTTGCCCTTCCTGATAATGCAGTAATTGCTTTGGGCGGCGGATTCTTAATGAGCGAATACGCCAGGGGCTTGGTGAAGACATTAGGGAGGATAGCCTATCTATATGCCGATGTTGAATGTTTATGGCAGCGCATGGCCTTAGACCTGTCTTCCGTATTGGATGCAAAGCGTCCCTACGAATCTTTTCAGGAACTATTTGCACAACGCCACCCCATCTATTCAGGGCTGGCCCATATAACAATTGCAGCTGATGAACCCCCGCAAGTGATTGCTTGCCAGTTGCAGCAATATATAGAGAAGGAGGGGCATGGCCAGTAACTCATTTGGCAATTTTTTTAGGATTACTACATTTGGAGAGTCCCATGGCAAGGCTGTCGGGGTTGTTATTGACGGATGCCCCGCTGGCTTGCCTTTGTGCGAAACCGAAATTGACCAGGCGCTTGCCTTGCGAGCCCCTGGCAAAACCCCATTTACTTCGCCAAGAAAAGAGCCTGATCAATGCGAGATCCTTTCAGGAGTATTTGAGGGAGTGACAACAGGTGCGCCGATCTGTATTGTGATCCCCAATAAAGATGCCGATTCAAGTAAATATGAACCCATTAAACATCTGTTGCGCCCTGGACATGCCAATCATACCTACCTCGCTAAATATGGCCTATTTGACCATAGAGGGGGAGGGCGTTCCTCAGCCCGGGAAACAGCGGCAAGGGTGGCGGCTGGTGCAGTGGCTAAGAAATTGCTTGAGACGGCATCGATCCAGGTAATTGCTTATTTAGTGGCTGCAGGTGAAGTTCAGGCACAAATTGCCGATGTCGAGTTCGTGGAGTTGCGTACCAAAACACGCGGCAGCCCTATATTTTGTCCCGAGCCTCAGGCGGCTGAGCAAATGATAGCAGTGATTGAACAGGCAAAACAAGCTGGAGATTCAATCGGCGGCATAGTGGAATTTGCCACTACCTCATTGCCAGCAGGCCTTGGAGACCCCATATATGAAAAATTAGAGGCGGCTTTAGCAAAAGCGATGCTCAGTATCCCTGCCAGCAAAGGTTTTGAAATAGGTTCCGGGTTTAGATCAGCTGCCATGTACGGGTCCGAACATAATGATCGCTTTGAAAAACAAGGGGATAATATTAGATGCACCAGCAACAATGCAGGCGGCATATTGGCTGGAATTACCACGGGCATGCCCCTTCGTGGAAGAGTGGCATTCAAGCCGGCATCCAGCATCCGCAAAACACAGGACACCTTGACTATAGAAGGTGAAAAAGCCGCATATAATTTGCCGGAAGGCTCAAGGCATGATCCGTGCGTAGCTATTCGCGCTGTAGCTGTAGTTGAGGGTATGGCAGCGCTGGCTTTAGCAGATGCATTACTGGCAAATCGAGGCGCCAGGGTGTTATAATGCTATGTGTGAGTGTTGCAGGCCCGACGATAGGACAAGCAAAAGCGCAAATTGAAACCGCAAATACTTATAGATGCGCTGTAGAGCTGAGGGTCGATTTACTAGAAGAGCGCTCTTTAGAAACCATTTCCCGTTTGCAAACCATTGTTGCAGGACCGTTAGTTCTCACTTTTCGTACCCAGGCCCAAGGAGGAGGTGGAAGAGTAAGCGCTGCGGAATATGCGCTTTTCTTAAGGCAGCTTATTCGCTTAAATCCCCAATATCTTGATGTAGAATACCATTTGCCGGAAGCGGAAGTGATGAATCTTGCCAAGCTATCCCCAAATACGAAGATCCTTGTTTCCTATCATAACTTTGAAAATATGACAGTGCCGGAAAATATTTTTCCCAAAATGGAGAATGTTCTTTATAAAGCAGCCTGCATGACCTGCCGCAGCTCGGATAGCTTAAGCCTAATGTCTTTAATGGCACAGCAATCCGATCGTATTCATATAGGGATGGGCGAGCATGGGGCTGCAGCGAGAATTGCGGCGAAAAAATTCAACCATCCGCTGTCATTTTGCACAGCTGGGAAAGAAGGCGTAATAGCAGCCCCAGGACAAGTTGCAGTAAAAGACTTGTTCCAAACTTATCGGTGGGAAGCAATTGGTTCTAATACCGCTTTGTATGGCCTTATTGGAGATCCGATTACCCGCAGCATAAGCCATAAGAGCCATAATTTGGCATTTGACCATTTGCAGCAAGATGCAGTTTATGTAAAAATGCGAGTGCCAGCTGCCGAGCTCGAAGAGTTTTGCTGTAAACTTCGAAATGCATATTTTTGCGGCTTAAGCGTCACTATGCCTTTGAAAGAGCAAATTATACCATTTTTGCAAGCCGTCGACCCTGATGCCGCACGCATAGGAGCGGTTAATACGCTCCGTATTGAGCAAGGCAGGATAACCGGCTACAATACCGACGGGACGGGAGCTTTAAATGCCATAGAAGAACATGTTCCCATCTTTGGAAAAAAAATTGGAATGATTGGAGCCGGCGGAGCGGCTAAAGCCATTGCTTACGAAGCTGTCCGAAGGGGAGCTCAAGTTACTGTTTTTAACCGCACGCCGGAGCGCGCCGCACAGTTAGCGCAAAACCTTAATTGCCAAGCTTGTGATTTAGGTGAAATCAGCCAAAAAGGCCCCTTTGATCTATTGATCAACTGCACTCCAGTAGACCCGCAAATTCCCATGCAAGACCTGGCCCATGCCCAATATGCCATGGACATCAGTACGCTGCCTGTACTCACGCCTTTTTTAGCCCAAGCCCAACAAGCTGGCTGTAAGCTCATCTATGGCTATGAGATGTTCACTCACCAGGCTGCAGGCCAATTCAACCTCTGGTTTGGAAACAACCCCAGTCATCTACGGGCCCTTAAAGCAGCTGTCCTAAAGGCGCTCAAAACATTTGTTTTTCCTTTCATTTATTCGTCATCGCCGTAGTGGTAGGTATTCACTGACTCGGCGAAGGTGGGAATCTTATAGAGCTCTAGGGTGGCAGTATGAATCTTAGGTCCTTCTGAAGGATCAGGCTTTGATAAGGGTCCCTTTACCGCAAAAATGGCAATTTGCAGGATGTCGCCTGCTTTTGCTTGATTTGCAATCACTACACGGTTGGTGAGACTGCAGCCGGAAAAAATCTGGTGCCCGGGCTTGATCGCCTGCTTGCCGTTTACCCAAATTTCCGCAAAATCGTCTACTTCCAGGTTGAGCACTATTAGCAAGTTTTGCACTTCCAAGTTGTCAATTTGATTAGGGAGGGTAAGAGAAATCGCATACCAACTTAAAGGGGATTTAGAAACGGTATTTACTTGTTGAGGACTGAAGGCTGTTAGCTTAGTTTCATCTTTGAAAAGCTGCTCATTATTTGGGACTATTTCATAGAAGGGAGGATTCTCAAAATTTTTTATTTTGGCTGGGATATATGCCCAATGGATCTTTAGCGGCGTAGCTGATGGGGGATCAAGCAGATTAACAGTAGCATTCTGGGGACCATACAATGGCGGTTCAGTTATAGGCAAAGCCTGTAACTGGGAAAAGGCGCATAATAAGCAAAAAAATAATGTTTTCATAGGGCCATATATAGATAATTGGGATTTACAAATCGAGAAATTTCAATTAGATTGTTCTTAATTAAGGATTTCTTATGGATAAATTTGAAGAGAGACATTCAGTTGAAATAGAATGCCGTGGAGAGAAAATTTTTGGCATATTCCATAGGCCGGCAGTTTCACGCGATGTGCCGGCAGTGCTTATCTGTCATGGCTACGCCGGTCATAAGGTCGGGAAAAATCGCTTATACGTGCATCTGTCTGAGAGCTTGGCAAAATTGGGCATAGCTTCTTTTCGTTTTGATTTCAGAGGCTCCGGCGATAGTGAAGGGTCGTTTGAAAACATGACAATAGAAGGGGAATTAGCAGACGCCTTAATTGCAGCCGACTATCTAAAAAATCACAAGGGCATCGACACGAAAAGATTGGGTATTTTTGGACGCTCATTTGGCGGTGTAGTGGCGATTTTGGCGGCTGAAAGAAAGAGCATATTTAAATCGATTGCCCTTTGGGCCCCTGCCTTTCATGCCATTCCCTGGAAGCAAGCCTGGCTTAATTCTCAAGATGCCTTAAAAGATGTAAAAATGCGCTCAAAACTTCTGCAGTTTGACGGCAATCCCGTAAATGAGAAGTTTTTGCTGCAGTTTTTCGAGCTGGAATTAGAAAAGCATTTGACCAGATTAAAAGACATTCCTTTGCTGCATATTCATGGGGAAAGGGATAAAGTCATCGACGTTTCCCATTCCGACTATTACAGTGAACACCGTCAAAAAGCACTTGCAGAGACTATTATGCTGCGGCTGCCAAACACTGACCATGATTTTTCTCATCTTGAAGAACGCACACAGGCTATTTTGGATACTTCTACCTGGTTTAAACGAACATTAGAATAGGGACTATATGGGCAAAGCTACACCGCTGCAGAAAGAACGGGAAAAATTTCTACCTAAAACCCCTTCCGTTTTAGAAAACATCGCAGTATTAGATTGGCAAGGGCAAGGCAATGCACAGGCTGCTGCTGCAGAGTTGCAAGAGCTTTTTCCCCATCTTAAAACCGTTTCGATCACTCCAAAAACAGCTGAAGCGAAAACAGCGCGGGCATTGAAAGTAGGCGTTGTATTATCTGGCGGACAGGCGCCTGGAGGGCATAATGTAATTTCAGGGGTATTTGACGGGATAAAGCAGATTAATCCGGATTCCAAGCTTATTGGTTTTAGCGGCGGACCTAAAGGAATTATGCAAAACAAGCGGCAAGAAATATCTCAAGAGCTGCTACAACCCTATCGCAATCAAGGCGGATTTGATATTATCGGTTCAGGCCGCGATAAAATAGAAACCCCTGAGCAATTTGCCGCTGCCGAAAAAACTATTTCAGAATTGCAGCTCGACGGGCTAGTGGTGATTGGCGGCGATGATTCCAATACAAATGCAGCGCTGCTGGCTGAATATTTGCAGAGCAAGGGATCGGCTTGCACTGTAGTCGGAGTGCCAAAAACAATTGACGGGGATCTGCGCAGCAAGGAGATTGAAATTTCCTTCGGTTTTGATACCGCTTGTAAAATCTATGCTGAAATCATTGGCAATATAGCCAGAGATGCCCTTTCTGCTAAAAAATACTATTACTTCATCAAGCTCATGGGCCGCTCGGCTTCCCATATAGCCTTAGAATGCGCTCTGCAAACGCAGCCTAATTTAGCGCTTATAGGAGAAGAGATTGAACATAAACAAGCTAAGCTAAGCGGCATCACCTCTCAAATTGCCGATCTTATCTGCAAGCGCGCAGAACAAGGGAAAGATTATGGAATTATTTTAATTCCTGAAGGCATTGTAGAGTTTGTGCCTGAATTTAAGGCCCTTATTTCAGAACTTAACCACTTATTAGCACCAGGCAGCTCTGTCGAGAAGCAATGGAGTGCTCTTTCCCATCAAAATGAAAAAGAAGAGTTTATTCAAAAACAATTAAGCGAATCCTCAAAGCAAGCCTTTAGTGCTATACCGGCGGAGATTCGGCAGCAATTGCTGTTGGAAAGGGATCCTCATGGCAACGTGCAGGTGTCAAAAATTGAAACAGAACGGCTATTCATTGAAACAGTAAGGCAAGAATTGCAGGCGCGTAAAAAAGCAGGCAAGTATAGCGGCAAATTTAGCGCTCAGCCCCATTTTTGCGGCTATGAAGGACGCTCAGGCTTGCCCACTAATTTTGACAGCCAGTATTGCTATTCGCTTGGCCTCGTGGCAGCTTCCTTAGTAAACTCCCAGAAAACCGGCTATATGAGCTGCGTACAAAATTTGAGCAAGCCCGTTGCCGCATGGCAGCCTGCAGGCATCCCTCTAGTGCCTTTAATGAATATCGAAGTGCGCCACGGCAAGCCTAAGCCCGTCATAAAAAAGGCCTTGGTCGACCTTGGCGGCAAGATGTTTCAGCATTTTTCCAAGCAGCGCCAGGGTTGGGAGCTGGCTGACGACTACCTCACACCCGGCCCCATACAGTTTTACGG
>JAEYWL010000114.1 GCA_023428915.1 Verrucomicrobiota bacterium | reverse complement strand
GGCCTGCACTTGCCAATTGAAACGCTAAGCCCCTCGGCCAAGTCACGATTTGGCTCTTCGGGACTTATCCTTTCACTTGTCAAGTTCGGCAATGTTCAAGCGTGATTTAGGGGCGCAACTTGGGTTTTAATGATTATAATTATACAAAAAACTATTCCTAGACAAACTTCCACTCTTTCGAGATCATATGCGGGATACGGCCATTCAAGAAATACGATTCCAGCTGTGCCGCTTCGTAAGAAATGGAAACTTCCTCTGTACTATTGTCAAAGCCCAATTTTGCCTTCATTTCTTTAGCTTGTAGCGAGCCATCCTCACATATATAAGCAGCATGTTTAGCCAATATCTTAGGAAGGTAAAAATATTTAGTGGAATAGCTATCGCCATCAATGGGAACGATGCCGGAAAAAGCTTCAATGGCATTGGAAATAGCTAGTATTAAGTGTGCCCCAAATTCAGGAAGATGTTTAGTAATAACCAAAGCGTCGCCTTTGACTGTAGCAAACCAATGCGATAGCTCTACGGGTATCCCCTTTGTTATCTTTTCCTGGCGGGCTTCAAGGAACCTTAACCATTCGCCGACTACTGCTAATTGCCGCTTCTCTGTCAAGTGATCTAATCCGCAATGCCTCATGTGCACAGTCGGATCCTTCAGACATTTTTTAGAAAAAGCTATACCTTCGTCAAGCACATCTTGTACGCCTCTATAGGGAACTTCAGAACATCCTTTATAGAGATACGGATATAATTTTTGCCGCAAACCATCCCCTAGGGGGCCATTTATTAAAGAGAGGGCCTGTCTTAAGTAAACCCTTTGCTTAACATGCAACAGGTCTAGTAGCAATAGCAGCCTTTCCTTGATTACCTTCTTTTTTATTGGCTCCAGAGAACTATCAACAAGCATGCACGTCAATACAAGAACATTTTCCGGCTCCGGCACAAGCTCAGAGTTCATAACAACTTCAAAAGGCATACTTTTAGCCTTGCCCTCCAACACCTCCGGATACCGCCATAGTGAATTATTTTTTATCGTAGATGCATGCAAAGCATGGTTGAATGCTTGAAAATGTTTTTTTATCCTTTGCATACTCTTCATGCTTTCCGCAGGCTTATTATCATTTGGCAGAGGATCGAGAAAGTCGCAAGCATTTGGTGTTGCTAGAACTAAAGATTGATTGCTGCTCACAGATAAGATTTCCTTGCGAGTTAGACCTCTCAACACATCTAGTAAGGGTTGGTTGGAAAACTTTGCCGGCAATGCACTCCAACTCTGCTCATTGGCAGAAAAATAGCGCGCTCTCATTCCCTCGGCCATTTCCTCGATGAGAGTTAACACAAGCTCCACTCTTTTATTCGCTACAGGCTCTTGCAATCTATCCAGACTCCATATACAGCTCTCAAGCTGCTCGGCTTCTTTTTTATTAAGCCATTTACAAAGTTTAGCGGCAAGCCAAGGGTCATTAGGTTTGATTCTTTCATTGCGGCCATGGGGTTCCATCACATCAAAAGTATTCATGTCGATAGGAACAAAGTAAACTTTACCATTCCGCTGGAAGGAATAGGTAATGCTAGAGCCTTCGGGGCTATCAATGCCAATGAAAGAACGTTGAATCATTAGCAAGGATATTTTTACTAACAACTTATGAATGGTTATGCTATCACCCTCGCTCAATTTTTCAATAAATTGCGCGCCATCATCGGCCTTTGCAAAAGCATCTCGACATTCTAACGCCAAGTCAAAAAGGATTGCTTGAATAGTTGCAAAATTAAGCAGGAGATAAGGGTTATGCCCCTGGACTGTGCCAAAAAGGTCTGTTTTTCCATTTAAATCCGGCCAAGCAGCATGCAAAACGGGGTTTTTTAATGACTCTTCGATTTCCGGAAAGACTGCATAGATCTCTTCCATACGCTTTTGCCTTACCCTTAAGCGGCCCCTCATAGCCTCTGTAGATTTTGAATTCTCTTCTACTCTTAAAGGTATATTTTTAGTAAAATACCCATTTAAACTTAAATTTCGAGCCATTTGCGGGTTGCTTTCCACCATTTTCATGTAATTAAAAATGCCGAGAGGAGACAGGAGATATCCAACGTGTTTCTCTATCTGAACCACAGCAGGATCTCTTCTCAATGGATTGTAAGATATGGTGGACACATGTAAGGATTTTCCTGTCCCCCTAGTAGGCACGCGTTCTTCTTGATATGTTTTTACGTCAGAACTTTTAAAAATTTGTTTCTTGGAATAAAACTTTGGCAGAAAAGCAGGTGAATCTTTGTTCAAATAGTGTTCAAGAAGAAGGGCCTCGCTATTTTCTAGGATACAGACATCTTTTAGCGCCTCAGGAAGCTCTTTACGCTGTTCTTCTACCCTATTATCCGGAACAATGATTGCAGCAAGGCTATATCTTTTAAAATGAAACTCAGTCTCTGTCAGGACCAGGGGAATGCCTTTGCGAAGTCCTATCCAGTTGATAGGAAAGGGATAGGGTTCTTTTGTCTTTACCCGCATATTAGTCATGATGTTGTGTTCAGGAACAAAAAGAATTTCCATAGGAAAAGCCAAGCCAGGAGAAAAATAAGTTTTTTCCATATGTGTGCTAATGAACGCCCCTGCATAAATCCCGCAATTTGTTTCTTTGACCTCATCGGCTAAGAATTTATGTGGAATAATTTGCTCATTACCCTTCTTTGTCCCGTGGTAAAGCTCTGGAAGAATAACCTCTTGACCCATTTCTAACCTCGACAGCCAATTCTCCAATTTCATCTGCAACTGCATCGCCCACGCTTGCACTGCATTAGTTCCTTGAGAAAAAACAGGTTCCAAATGAGATAGCAATTTAATACTGTCAGGATTGCTTTCTAGCTCCTTGCATGATTGAATGGCATTGCTTAGCCGCTGATGCACACTAAGCCAGGGTCGATGCATATTGTACAATGGCGTAAGCAAAGTATTAGCTATTAAGCATCTAAAATCATCACCGCTTGAACTGCCAGGAGTGTGGATAAGGTTGGCATAACGCACAAGCACTCCCTGCTCCATCTCAGTCAACTGCATCATAGATCTAATTATAGACCCAGTGATCCGTTCTGCTAAAAGGCAATTCTTTTCACGCTTTCTTATTTCGCATTGGATGAAAAAAAGATAAATGACCTGTTTAGGTGATGGAGAACGAAAATCGGCAGCATTTTCAAGCAGGCGCACAATGTCCTCAGTTTTCATCTCATCGTGATACATGTGTTCTCCGCCGCCGCAAATATAGTTCATTAGTTCATTAAATTTCGGCGGTTTGTACCACAACTCCAACTCGTGATAGCTTCGCAACAAGGCTGTTTTTCGGTATTGCGCCATATCGCCAATGCGTCTTTTTTTCCTTGCTTTACCATCATCTGCAAGCGCTCCCAATTGATTAAAGATCTGAATAAGATTTGTCTCTGAACTACCAGAAAAAGATTCAGCTACTAATAGAGACGAGGCAGCGAGGGAGGTGGATGAGCCTATTATCGGATTTTGTGAAACAGAATAATTTGACATAATAATCCCTAAAAAAGTTGAAATTCAGAGTAACGTTTTAAAGAAATATAATATTAAGTTTTCATTAAGATTTTATAAACATTTCCTTAAGCCTTTTCCCCTTTCCATTCTTTTTTCCTGTTTAAAAAATGAGTTTACTTTGTTAGATTGCCTGTATAAATAACTCTCATTATGCACAGGCAGATTCTTTGGAAGAGACAGAATTTATCCATACTTATAAGCCCCTCTATGATGTGGTCATTCCCGACTTAGATTACTACATCAGACAGATCGATTGCCGCGATGGCTGCCCAGTCAAAACGGATGGACGGGGATATATGCTTGCCCTGCATGCCGGCAATTTACTTGAAGGCTACCGGATTGCCCGCGGTCCCAATCCATTCGCTTCAATCTGCGGCATGATTTGCGGGGCTCCCTGCGAAGTGACCTGCCGAAGGGATAGAATCGACAAGGCTTTAACGATCAGGGCCCAAAAAAGATTTTTGGACGAATGGTATGGTTTGAGCCTCGAAGCCCATATACAATCGTTGAATATGAGCTTTGCAAGAGGTTCGACAAATCCCAAACCCAATGGCCTTAAAGTAGCCTGCGTTGGCGCAGGTGTTGCTTCATTAACGGTGGCTCACGATTTATTGCGCCTTGGTTATGCGGTAGATGTCTACGAAATGATGCGCATACCCGGCGGCATGCTCACCTACGGGGTTCCGACCTATCGCCTAAAGAATAATGTCGCCATCAATGAATGCAACGCTATCGCACACCTTGGAGCGCGCATTTTTTATAACATGAAGGTAGGGCGCGATATTACCTTAACAGAGTTGCAACAGCAGTATGATGCAGTCTTTATTGGTATTGGCCTTTGGAAGTCGCGCGATCTGCCTATTCCTGGCGCCGACCAGCCGGACGTTATCCGGGGTGTGGAATACTTGCGTGTGAAAGGCGTAGAGGAAGCGTGGAAGATTGGTAAAAGAATGGTGGTTATCGGCGGAGGCAATGTGGCTTTTGATGTCGCCCGCACCTCCGTGCGCAATGGCGCCGAAAAAGTCATAATGACCTGCCTGGAAGCGCGCGATGAACAAACAGCGGATGAATTTGAAATTGAAGACGGGACGGATGAAGGCATTGAGCTCATCAATCGGGTGGGGCCTATTGCAATAGAAAGGGATGGGAACGGCAAAATTACCGGGTTGCGCGTGCAGCCAATTTATTCATTATTTGACCACTCAGGCAGGTTTGCCCCGCAGTTCATTCCCGACTCGCAATACGTAATCCCCTGCGACACTATTGCTTTGGCCATTGGACAAGCGGTGGACATGGGATTATTTAATGGCTGGGATAAAAAAGACCAGCTGCAGCTCGACCGCGGCGTAATTAAGGTCGAGCGGGAAACAGGACGAACTTCCGTTAAAGGCATTTATAGCGGCGGCGATGTGGCTTACGGCCCGGGACTATTCATTACAGCTATCCGTCAAGGGCAGGACACAGCGCGAGCCATTGACCATGACCTAAGGGGCACTAACCCTTATCAAGAATACGTAGGGGAATTTACCGAAATATCGCCCATGCGGGATAAAGAATACTTGCGCACCAAGTACGCACTGCCGAAATCACAGCCGGCTGCTGAACGAAAGCATAACTGGGATTTAGTGGAATTCAATTACACCTCCGGCGAAGCGCACCAGCAGGCTAATCGCTGCTTGCAATGCCATGTCAGCCCTGTTTTTGATGGAAGCTTGTGCATTAAATGCAATGGCTGCGTCGATGTATGCCCTTGCAGCTGCCTGGCGCTTGTTTCGCTGCCCAAGCTCAACTTGGACCTTGGAGAAGGAAATGTACGGGCAGCTGTAGATAATTATTACGGCATCGACTCGGCCAATATGAGCGAAGAAGAGCTCAGCCAAGTCGGCAGCGTGATGCTGAAAGATGAAGATGCCTGCATCCGCTGCGGCCTGTGCGCTGAAAAGTGCCCTACCCAGGCGGTCACTATGGATGCCATGAATTACTCCTTTAGATGGATAGGGTAAAACGATGATTTTTGCCACAGTAATCAGCACGTTTTTAGGCGGGGTCGCCGGCGTAATCGTCTATATCTACTATTTGCGCAAAGGGCAGTTCGAAGATCCTGAAGATGTAAAATACCAGCTGTTCCGCGAAGAATTAGAGTGGGAGCGCCGAGAATAACTATGCCAAAATACCGCAATACTTTGAATGTAGATCCGGACGATCAAGATCCTCTGATCACTAGACGTTCATTTTTAGCAATGCTGGGAGTAGGCGCTTGTATATTAGGAGTTGGAAATCTGGCTGGAGCCTCATTTTTAGGTTTTCTCTACCCTAATGCCATGAAAATCCCTCCAAGCGTATTTTCCATAGGAAGACCTGAAGATGTGCTGGCGCTTGACGGCAAATTCTACGACTCGAACCAAAAAGTATTTATAGAAACCTCTTCCGGTAAAGTGCGGGTGCAAACAGCAGTATGCACTCATTTAGGCTGTACCGTGAATATGGTAGAAACCGGCTACGCCTGCCCCTGCCATGGCTCAACATATGACCGCTATGGAAGAAACACAGGCGGCCCTGCTCCTTTGCCCCTGGTGTATTATCTTGTGTCTAAAGGAGCCTCCGGAGAATTAATGGTAGATAAAAATAAAACCACCTTGGACTGGGAAGCTGCCTGGTATTCCCCCTCGGCTTAAAGGAGCATGTAAATGGCTGTTTTTGAAGGCAAGCCGCGCGAATCCTACCTCCGCTATTTATCGCGTTTGCCCACCATATTTGTCAGGTCGATATTCCGGCATAATTACCCCAACAATGACGTCGACCGCTCGGAGATTGTCTTTAAAAATTTCTTTCTGCACTTTCACCCGGTCAAGTGCCATAAAAATTCGCTCGACCCCTTTTACACTTTGGGCTTGGGCAGTATTACGACCAGCTTATTCCTGATCTTGACCTTTACGGGCGTGGTTTTAATGTTTTATTACATACCTGCTGAAGACCGCGCATATGACATCATGAAGGACTGGCAGGACACAACCCCTTTTGCCATGCTCTTTCGGAATATGCACCGCTGGAGCGCCCATATGATGGTGCTTTTTGTATTTTTGCATATGTCCCGGGTATTCTATACCGGTTCTTATAAAGGCACACGCCGCTTTAACTGGGTGATCGGGGTCATCCTGATGGTGTTGACGCTATTGCTCTCATTTACCGGTTATTTGCTGCCTTGGGACCAATTGGCCTTCTGGGCGATTACTGTGGGCACCAACATTGCAGGCTATGTCCCTAACCTGCCGGGGTTTGAATACAACATCAACCGGGTCATGCTGCTGGCATCAACTATGGTGGGCCAGGATGCCCTTATCCGCTTTTATGTGCTTCACGTGGCCCTGTTGCCATTGCTTGCAGGCACATTAATAGGGGTCCATTTTTGGCGCATCCGCAAAGACGGCGGCCTTTCCCGCCCTCCGGACAAGATCAGACCCGATCCTTATCGCGTAGTCCAGCGCTCAGACACACGCGAATCATTTGCCCCAGGCGTCAAACGCACTTATGGCTTAATGGAGCTAGTGCGCGGCACATGCCCGACTGTAGATAAAGGCCCCTATAATTTCGTCTTTACATGGCCTCACTTATTGCGCGCAGAGCTTGTAGCCTTCATGCTAACTTTGGTGTTAATTTTGGGGCTTTCTTTCCTCGACGCCCCTCTGGAAGAACCGGCAAACCCCAGCAAACCCCCCAACCCTTCAAAAGCCCCTTGGTACTTTCTCGGACTGCAGGAAATGGTTTCATACAGCGCCTTTTGGGGAGGTGTAGGCATACCTACTATGATCATTGTTGGATTAATGCTCATCCCTTACTTGGATAGGAACCCTCATGGCGAAGGCTACTGGTTTCACCGCAGCCGTTATCTGGCAATTTTCCTTTACACAGTATTTATGTCGTCGCAAGCCATTTTAATTGTTATCGGCACCTTATTTAGAGGGGCCAATTGGGCATGGATCTGGCCTTGGACGGAAAATTTTGCAAGACACTGACCACGGTACAACATGCGCAGAGAAACACTTTATCAATCGGCCCTTATTCTATTAGGTTTTATTGCCACAGCGCTGTTTGCTATTTTTTTCTACAGGGAAATAGCTCCTGAATATCTTCTCTACCAAAAGGCCTATGTGGCATTGGAAGAGTTTCGCTCCGAATATACAGGCGAACCCCCGCCGGACTTTAAACTGGGCATTAAACAGATTGTCATCCCTTCAAAAAATAAAGGGCCCGAAGTTGTCGACCGCTGCATTTCTTGCCATGTAGCCTTGAAATTTGAAAGCTTTTCCCCAACAAAAATAGCGCAAGATCTTAACGGCAACATTATCTATGACGAAAAAGGCATCCCACTGAAAGTAGCCAACCCCGATTATATATGGGGAAAGCTCGACGGCAAAATTGCCGCCTTAAAACAGCAGCAGAAGTTCACCGAAGCGGTAAATTTAGAAAAATTAAAAACTGCTGAAGTTGGCGAGGCCGCCTATGATATGCGCAAGGTATTGGCTGCCCATCCTTTAATAGGAAAAGAAACACGCCCCTTTGAATTTCATGCCATGGAGCAGTACGGCTGCACCTCTTGCCACAATGGCAATGGCTTGGGACTAGTTACCGATAAAGCTCATGGGCCTGTATTTGATGGGCAATACAAGGAAGAAGAAGAGGGCTTTAAGCCGAAATTTTTAGAAAACGATCCTTCCAACGACCCTTTATTTTCTAGAATTTTCAATGCCAAACCCTCTCACGAACTTCTCTTTCAAACTTCGCCGCTCTATGTCGGCGGCCTGATCGAGGCTAAATGCGTGCAATGCCACCTGCCAAGCTCCCTTGAAATGGCCAACACTGCAAATAAACTGGAACGTTTTGCGGCCCGCAGCAAGCAAACTGTGTCCGACAGCAAAGCTTCGTTTGAAAATGACAAAGAAGCCTTGCTGGATTTGCTCGCCTTGCAAAAAGAGCTTAACAAGGAAAATTACAGCTCTGTTTTCAATAGGCTGGAAGATCGTTCTAAAGACTATACTTTGCCGGAAAAAGAACAAAAGCAAGCGGCAGCACAGCTCAACTATCTCAAGAAAGCACGCGGACAAACTGCAGAGGGCTATGCCGGCAGCCAGGCCCTCAAACAGGTAAGTCAAGATTTAAGCAATTTAGTCGGTTCTGAAGCGGTCGCAATTCAACTCCAAAACACTTTAGCTAGCTCAAAGACAGCGCCGGAAGAGACCCTCGAACAGTGGATAGCTAAAAAAAGAGAGGAAGGGCAAACCCAGGGCCTGCTTTTCAGCAAGGCTGAAGCACTGGATTTAGAGCAGCAATTACTAAAGCATGTGCAGATGTTTAACGGCAATTGGACCAGCGAACAGAACAACCAAATCGTCGATGCGATTACATCGGACATCGATAATTTGACTAAAACCTATCAATACGGGCGTAAACTGTATCTCTCGCAGGCTTGTTATGCCTGCCATAAAATTGCCGGCTTCGCACGCGGGGGTGTAGGCCCAGAATTAACCACCGAAGGGATGGTCTATCCCTGGTTTGTGAAAGAATCTATCGTGTGGCCGCAGGCTGACCTTAGAAGTTCAACCATGCCCAATATGCGCTTAGACCATGAGGAATTGGAAGCCTTGGTCACATTTTTGCTAGCCCAAAGAACGGACAATAAACAGATCTCTGATGTAGCTGCTAAAATCGCCATAAAAGAATGGGAAACCGGCCAAAAAATGCCTTGGGAAAAACCCTTGACGGCCGAACGGGCGCTCGATGTAAAAGAAGCGATGTACATTTTCACCACTGAAGGGTGCGCCAGCTGCCACAGGCTTAAAGGATTCACTTCAAATGTTGGCTACTCTATAGAAAAAGGGAAGCCGAGCTTTGATGAACTATATAAAGAGAAAAATTGGTTCCAGGAGCTCTTCCCTGAAGACCTGCTCGGTTCGCAAATCGTAATGGCAATTGAGAAAAACCGGGCCGAAATTGAGGTAAAAATAGCTCCTGACGTGCGGCATGATTCGATATTGGAATGGATTGAGCAGAGGCAGCCTGAGGCTATTGAAGGGCTTTATGCTAACTTCAAATATGCAGCAAGGGCAAAAAATCACTATTATCAGGAGCTGGCAGCACAGGCCAAAACTCCTGAAGAAAAACAGCAGGTGCAGCAAGCCCTGGCGCGTTGGAAAGAAACTGTGAGGCGCGTCCTAATGATGTATGTGCAAGAGTATGGTTTAGGACGTCTCATCGGCCCCCGTCCCAATTGGTCCGGCATCTACCGTAGCGATGAATGGCTGATGGAGCATTTCTGGAATCCCGGCCTGCATGTGCCCCGTTCCATCATGCCGGTATTTCCTTTTGACGATTCTAAATTCAAAGCCCTTACACGCATGCTGGACGAATTGGGGCTGAGAAATAATTCCGCACAACGCGAAGTGTGGCAAAAACAGGGCTTTAACCCTGCCCAGGCTTTTGCCATTCACTGCTCGCAATGCCATGGAGAATATGAACTAGGAAATGGGCCCGTTGCAGAATGGATTTATCCTATACCCAAAAATCTCCGCAACGCCACCTTCTTGAAAAATTTGACAAAAGAGCGGGCGGCCTACTCTATCAAACATGGCGTGAAAGGAACGCCCATGCCTCCCTGGGGCGAAATCGGGGAGGGCAAAGAGCAAAGCGTGAAGGCGCCTGTGCTGAGCGATGCCGAGATCCAGCAGCTAGTCAACTGGTTATACCAGCCGCTGCCGTTAATGCACCCTGAAGAAAAAAATATCCCCAAATGGCAATATGAACCGGAAGATGTCATCAAGGATCTGCATAAAGAGGGGCAGCAATTAAAAAAGTTGAGCTTCCTCGAAACCGGCCTGGGTTTGATTGCGGCCCTTGACGGCGTTGACACCCGTTTTGATGGGCAGGCAGCGGTAAATACTGTGTTTGACAAAGTCCCAGCCACTAAAGGCAGCCCCGACCCCTATTTTTATTACATCAAACCGGAGTACTATACCCCTGAAAATTTGAAAAAAGGGGAAGCCTTTTTTAATACCAATTGCGCCTACTGCCATGGAAAAGACGCTGACGGCTCAGGAGCACGGGCGGCCAGCATGCGCGACGCCAAACCCCGCATGCTCACCAACCTGGACTGGATCCAGTCGAGGGACGACATGCGCCTGATCCGCTCTATCAAATACGGCGTACCGGGCACGGCAATGACTCCCTGGGGAGATTTAACCAGCTCCTTGCAGCGCTTGCAGCTGGTCATGTATATCCGCAGCTTAAGCGCCCGGCAAATAAAAAAAGAGCAATTGCTCTCAGCGCTATATCAAACTTTCGACGAACCTCTCATGCAAGCCAATGAGCAGCGCGCCGCCTTAGAATCAATGCTTTTCAAGCTGCAGCAGCAGCAAATGGCCCTTAAGAAAGAGAAGGAGCAATCATTGATTGCGCTGGCAGATAATTCCGGCAGCGATACCAGGCTTATAGGTACATTGCAAAAAGAAAAGAAGCTTAATGAGCAGGCTGAACAGCTGCAGCAGCAAATTGAGCGCTACCATACGCTGGGCAATGAGATTAAACTGCTAAAAGCCCTTTACAACATTCCTGGTCAGGACATCATAAGTTCTTCAGTTTCAGAACAGGCTTTCCCTCTTTATGCTGAAGCACTGAGTAAATTAAATGTAAGCAAACCCGGCTCAAAGGAACAGGAAGCTTTAAAGGCGCTCGAACAGCTGCTGAACACCAAACTGCAAGAGCTGTCTGACGAAATAGCGCAGCATGCTAGAATGCAAAACGAGGAAGTTGAGCTAAAGGAATCAGCTAAGAAACTTGAAAAGCTTAAAGCCCGCTTCCTGACTTCCATGTCAGAAGCCAATGCCAAGCAAAACCGTATTGCCGCGCTTTACCGGCAAATAGATTCCTATGCAGCAAAGCTTGGGACCGAGACAGATAACGAAAAGGATGCCAAATGATCCAATATGACGATACCCCGGTAAAATGGATGCTCTATCCTGCCCTATTTTTTCTGATCATGGGCATGACCTTTGGCGTCTTTATTTCAGTGAATGGTTTTTTATATCCCGATTATTTTTCCGGAGAGTACGTGCACTTTGGCCGAGTCCGGCCCGTCCACGTCTGGAACGTACTCTATTTATGGCTGCTATCTGCAAATTTAGGCTTGATCTATTTTATTGTACAGCGCCTTACTGGCGTACGTCTTTGGAATCACAACCTGGCGATAGCTTCTTGCGGCCTCTGGTGGTTTTCCCTAATACTCACCAGTTATTCCTATCCATTGGGGATTAACTACGGCTGGGAGTATGCAGAAATGCCCATGTGGATAGGCTGGGTGCCGGTAAAGCCCATCTTTACTTTAGCCTGGATTCTATTTGCCTTAAATGTCTTTATGACAGTGGCAACCCGCAAGATTGAAAAAATGTACGTGTCGCTTTGGTACATTATGGGCACATTAATTTGGACCACTTTTACAATTTATGTAGGCACTTACAGTCTTGAATTTCTTCCGGAAGGCATTTCCAGGGTCAACGCGCAGTTTTTTTACGTGCATAACCTTGTCGGCCTGATCTTTACACCGATGGGTTTGGCAGAAGCCTATTATTTTCTGCCTAAACTGACAAATAGGCCTATTTATAGCCACAGGCTTTCAATGATTGGATTTTGGAGCATCGCCTTTTTTTATGCCTGGATCGGCGCACACCACATTATTCACGGCCCCATCTCGCAATGGCTGCAAACCACTTCAATTATTTTTTCATTATGGCTGCTCATTCCGGTATGGACAGTAATTACCAATTTTTTTGGCACGGCCGGCCATACTGAACTTAAAAATTACGACTCCAGCGCCGGGGTGCGCTTTATTTTGATGGGGACAGCCTTCTATCTAATCACCTGCGTGCAAGGCCCCTTAATGGCCTTGCGC
>JAEYWL010000033.1 GCA_023428915.1 Verrucomicrobiota bacterium | reverse complement strand
CCATGGGGTATATCCCAATGATGATTCTAGTATGTGCTAGGTCATAGTGATCATGAACCGCCGTATACGGATCCGTACGTACGGTGGTGTGAGAGGACGGGAGTCTTATGACTCCCTCCTACTCGATCCAAATATGTAAGAACATATTCTAAAAAAAACTCTCGAAAATGCTGTTAAGTCACGGGCAAGGAAAAGATGTGGGTAAAATTCGTCGCCGCATTTCAAATTACTTCTTAAAAGGGTCAACTATTAACGCCAATTCATGATCCGGCCGAGTTCTTCCAAGACAGCTTGGTAGTCTGGATGATTGCTGACCTCCTTGACGTACTCAGTGTAACGCACGATGCCTTCGCGGTCGACAATAAATACAGCCCTGCTCAGGAGATGCCATTCTTTAATCAGCACACCGTAGGCACGGCCAAAATTGGCTTCTCGATAATCTGAAAGAGTCACAACACTGTGAACCCCGGCGGCTCCGCACCAGCGCTGCTGTGCAAAAGGCAAGTCCATGCTCACAGTTAAAACGGCAAGACCTTTGCCGAAATGATCAGCTGCCTCATTAAACCGTTTGACTTCCATATCGCAAACCGGTGTGTCAATAGATGGCACTGAACAAATGACACAGGTTTTGCCTTTCCATTTGCTGAATTTAACCGTATTCATGGAGTTGTCGACAGCTTCAAAATCGGGTGCGGCTTCGCCGACGTGAATGGTGTGTCCAATCAGGGTTAGCGGTTGGTTTTTGAAAGTCGCCGCGCTTTTGTGTTCTTCCATATCGCCTCAGTGTTTAAAGTGATTTCTGTAATAGTTGATCATGCCGCCTTCAAGGAGAATTTCTTTTTGCCGGTGGCTTATGTTAGCTGTTGCTTTGTAGGATAAATTTTTTGATTTATTGACGATCACAAAGGGTCTGCCGCTCAGCAAAATTTCCTTTACATTTTCGAGATGCAATTCATCGTAAATGTCAATTGTCTGATAATCGTTGCGGTCGTCAAATGTCAATGGCAGAATGCCAAAATTGACGAGGTTTTGAAAATGGATGCGGGCAAAACTCTTGGCCAAGACAGCCATGACGCCTAGGTAACGGGGGCACATGGCAGCATGCTCCCTGCTTGAACCTTGGCCGTAATTTAGTCCGCCAACTATAAACTGTCCTTTTTCTTGGTATTCTAAGGCCCTTTTGTAAAAAGTCTCATCAACCCCGTCGAAAGTAAACTTGGAGAGTTCGTCAATATTGCTGCGGTAAGGGAGCACCCTGTCGCCGGCCGGCAGGATCTCATCCGTGGAAATATTATTTTCTACTTTGAGGGTAACAGGTCCTTGCAATACTTCAGCCAAGGGCTTAAAAACCGGCAAAGTTTTAATGTTCGGCCCTTTGTGCAATTCAATAGATTCTGAAGGGACTGCAGGCGGAGGAACTAAAGCATTCCTTAAGACATTTAAACGCAGCGGTTCTTTTACGCGGGGGTACTTGATGCCTAAGTCGCGAGGATCGGTGATCACTCCACGCAGCGCCGAAGCGGCGGCGACTTCCGGGCTGCATAAATAAACGGCATCTTCCTTGGTTCCTGAGCGTCCAGGAAAATTGCGCGGCACAGTGCGCAAGCTAATTTGATTGGTTGCAGGAGCTTGTCCCATACCTATGCAGCCATTGCAACCGGCTTGGTGGATGCGGGCGCCGGATTGAATCAGTTTTTCTAAAACACCGTGGCTGGTTAAAGTATCTAAAACCTGTCTTGAAGTAGGATTGATGTCAAAAGAAACTCTTTCATGCACTTGTTTGCCATTAACAATTAAGGCTGTAATGGCAAAATCGCGATAGCCAGGATTTGCCGAAGAGCCTATCATGGCTTGGTAAATTTCGCGGCCGGCAACTTCACGTACCGGAACAACATTGTCCGGGCTGCTTGGACAAGCGATAAGGGGTTCTAATGTGGAAAGGTCGATTTCATCATGCAGGTCATAGGCAGCATCGTGGTCGGCAAGCAATTCGCGCCATTCATGCCCGCGGCCATGTGCATCCATAAATTTTCGCACGGCAATATCTGAAGGAAAAACTGTTGTAGTGGCGCCTAATTCAGCCCCCATATTAGCGATTACATGGCGATCCATGGCAGAAAGGCTATGCAGTCCAGGCCCATAGTATTCGATAATTGTGCCTACCCCGCCTTTAACCGTGTGGCGCCTGAGCATTTCTAAAATGACATCTTTGGCGCTGACCCATTCAGGCAGGCAGCCGGTGAGTTTGATACCCCAAATCTTAGGCATGTTGAAGTGAAACGGAAAACCTGCCATAGCTAAGGCAACTTCCATGCCGCCGGCTCCTATGGCCAGCATGCCAAGGGAGCCTGCTGCGGGAGTGTGGCTGTCGGAACCCAAAAGCGTTTTACCTGGTTTGCCAAGTCTTTCCATATGCACCGGATGGCTGACCCCATTGCCTGGACGGCTAAACCACAGGCCAAATTTACTGCATGCCGATAAAAGGAAAAGATGATCGTCGGCATTTTTAAAATCTGTCTGCAGGACATTATGGTCGACGTATTGCGCCGAGACTTCCGTTTTAACCTTATCCAGGCCCATGGCCTCTAACTCCAGCATCACCAAAGTCCCGGTGGCATCCTGGGTAAGGGTTTGATCGATTTTTATCCCGATCTCTTCACCCGGCTGCATAGTCCCAGAAACCAGGTGATTTTCAATTAATTTATAGGCAGCGCTTTTACCCATCACATCAACCCGGGTTTAAACTCATAATTCAAAAAAACTTTACCCACATGTTATCTAATATTTTATTTAAATCAAGTTTGCGAGTATAACCCTCTATAACGTGAAGTTGTATGCATCAAATTTGAAACTTGATTTTGGTAGGCTTACTCTTAAAAAGGGATATATTTCATTGTGATGGGACCAGCTTATTTTCGTTTAATGCTATTGCTATGCTGCTTAGCTATGCCGCATGTTTGCGGGCTTTATGCCCAAGATATTAATTGCCAGTCGATTAAGATGCTTAATTTACAAACAGCTATGTTTCGGGCATTTGCCAAGTCTTCAGGATTGTCCGCTGCAGAACTTGAAGTGTGGATGGGATGTGCCGACAAAACGCAAGCGGGGTTTTACCCCAATCCGCAATTTAGCATGCAGATTGGCGATGCGTATGTTCTGGCGGGATCTTGCGATGATGATGGAGTCACCTGGGGAATTGCACAATTATTTGAGCTTGGCGGGAAACGGTGTGCGCGTGTTTTAGCAGCTCAAGCCCAGGAAGATGCTTTGCGTTGGGAGCTGGAAATTGTAAAACGCAATTTGCGCAGCGAAGTCATTAAGCGTTTTGCGGCAATCGCCCAGGCTCAAGAATTAATGCTCCTCGCAGAAAAACAACTGGAATTAGCCAATAACATGGTCAATACTGTAGCTGTAAAAGTACAGGCCGGTAAAGAATCGCCTGTCAATCTCAATAAGTCTGCCGCTGCAATGGCAGCTGCAGAGCTGGATTTTCGCCGTGCGCAACGCAATTTTGAATCTGCAAAATTAGCCTTAGCCTTGCTTTGGGGAGATTGTACGGCTGATTTTCTCACTGTTGACTATCCGCTGCATAGCCTCAAACCTTTGCGTACAGTCAAAGACCTTTGCCTCATCTTATGCAACAATATCGACCTTATTAAGGGAGACTATGAAATTCTGGCTGCCTGCCGCCGTTTAGAATTGGAGAAGACTCTCAGCATTCCGGATCTGATTCTCAGTTTTCAGGTCGAACACAATGATCATTTTAGGAACGCGCAATGCGGCGTCGGTTTTACAATTCCGATCCCTGTCTTCGACCGTAATCAGGGAGGGATTGC
Organism: Verrucomicrobiota bacterium; assembly: GCA_023428915.1. Taxonomy (GTDB): domain Bacteria; phylum Chlamydiota; class Chlamydiia; order Chlamydiales; family JAEYWL01; genus JAEYWL01. The sequence goes on along the minus strand of JAEYWL010000033.1, from coordinate 13,284 downwards.
AAGGGCGCAATATGAAGTGCAGCAAAGATCGCACCTAAAAGAGCAAATGAAGCTCGATTTAGAGCTGCAGGTGTTGCAAATCTATCAGGACATGGCCACAGCATATGATCAGGCCCTAATTTACGAACAAAAAATTCTTGGGATCTCACAGCAAGCCTACCTGGATATTCAAACGGGTTTTAATGAGGGAAAATTTGACTACCTCGATGTTCTGGATTCCCAGCGTTCCCTTTTTGAAAACCAGGTGGCCTACATTCAAATTTTAGGAACCTACCATAGCCTTAAAGCCGAATTAGAGAGGTTGGTAGGTTGCGAACCTTGCCTTTGCGAGTAATGAGGAAATATGAAAAATAGACTGAAATATCTCTATGGAGCCTTTGGCGCTGCAGCATTCCTGCTGCTAGTTCTCTACGTATTCTGGTATGGCAAGCATGAGGAAGAAGCTATTGCTTATGATTTGGACGAGATAGAGCACAAAGAAGACGAAAGTCCTATACTGGCTTTAAGCGACGAGCAGCAGGAAATTGCCAAGCTTAAACATGAAAAAGCAGCCGCAGGTTCCCTGGCAATCAAAGTCAATTTGCCAGGCAAGATTATTTTCAATCCGCAGCTTTATGCGCATCTCGTACCTATAAGCGGCGGCATTGTCAGAGAGGCCAATAAAATTGTCGGCGATCCGGTCTCCCGCGGCGAAGTGCTGGCAGTTTTAGAAAGCAGGGAAATGGCTGAAGCCAAAGCGGCATACCTTGCTGCACTGCGCCATGAAAAGCTTACATCGAATACTTTGGCAAGAGAGCAGTTGTTAAGCTCGCAAGGAATTGGCCCGCAGCAAGATTTTATTCAGGCGCAGAACAGTCAAGAAGAGGCCCTGATCGAAGTAGAGCGCACGCGGCAGCATCTATTTGCCCTTGGCCTCACCCCCCAAGAAATAACCGCTATCCCTTACATTTCAGCAGCCAATCTGCGTATGTTTGAACTTAAAGCCCCTTTCAATGGGACCATAATCGATAGGCATTTAAGTCTTGGCGAAGCTGTCAACCCTTCCGAGAAGGCTTATGTCATAGCTGATACTAGCCATCTTTGGGTGGAGCTGAATGCTTATCCTGGCGATGCCCAGGCACTGCGCGAAGGGCTGACTGTGCATATTACTGACGGCCGGGGAACAACAGGGGAAGCCAAGCTAATCCGCATTAGTCCGGTAATCGACACGCAAAATTCCCGGATCTTGGCCATTGCCGAGCTGGAAAATCCTAACGGCCAATGGCGTCCGGGGCAATACATAAATGCCGCCATTGATGGCGGTCAATTAGAAGCGGCTGTAGCAGTCCCTTGCCAATCTGTTATGAAAATAGACAACCAAGAGTGTGTTTTTGTGGTAGGGCCGCAAGGCTATGAAAAAAGGGATGTAAAAACAGGACATTCGGACGGCAAGCTGACTGCCATCCAGCAAGGGTTGGAACCCGGTGAAAACATTGTTTCCGGCAATGCCTACATACTAAAATTTGAACTTACCAAGAGCGAACCGGATTAATCCAAAGGTCTAGACATGATTGAAAGTATATTGCGGTTCTCCATTCAAAACCGCTTTTTGATTCTATTGCTGACAATTGCAGCTGCCGGCTTTGGTATTTACTCATTGCAAAAACTGCCTATCGACGCTGTTCCGGATGTAACCAACAATCAGATTCAAATTAACACTAGCGTAGAAGGCCTTACGCCGCTTAAGATCGAAAAGCAAGTCACTTTCACTATAGAGAATGCCTTAAGCGGTATACAAGGGCTGGAAAGCACGCGCTCGCTTTCAAGAAACGGCTTTTCGCAAGTTACAGCTGTATTTAAAGATGATGTGAACATTTACTTTGCCCGCCAGCAGGTAAGCGAGCGGTTAAACCAAATTCGCGAAACGCTGCCGGCAGGTGCAGATCCAATCATGGGCCCTATTTCTACAGGCCTTGGCGAAGTCTACATGTGGACGGTTGAATATAAGCCATTTAATCCTCGCCATAACTATATAAGCGGCCAGCCAGGCTGGCAGCCAGATGGGGACTTCAGGACTCCTGAAGGACGCTTGCTCCATACCGAAGATGAGCGTTTGGCTTATTTAAGGACGGTGCAGGATTGGATCATTAGGCCGCAGCTAAAAAGCATCCCAGGGATTGCAGAGATCGATTCGATCGGCGGCTATGTCATGCAGTATCAAATTGAGCCGCTGCCTCAAAAAATGATTGCATTGGGCATTACTTTAGATGATCTCGTCACTGCGGTGCAGGAGAATAATTTAAGTGTGGGCGCCGGGTATATTGAGTCCAATGGCGAAGCGTTCCTCGTGAATTCCGATGCGAGCATTAAAACGCCGGAACAACTTGCCGAAGTAGTAGTGGCAACGCGCAAGGGCTCGCCGATTTACTTAAGAGACATTGCAGAAGTGGCCATCGGCAAAGAGATGCGCAGCGGCAGTTCAAGCAAAAACGGGCATGAAATCGTTACAGGCACTGCCATGATGGTCATAGGCGGCAATAGCCGTACAGTGGCGCATGCCGTTGATGTGCGCTTAAAAGAAGTGGAAGAAGCCCTGCCCGCAGATATAATGGTGCATACCGTCATGAACCGCACCAAGCTCATCGATTCTACCATTCATACTGTGCGCGATAACTTGGCTGAAGGGGCGCTGCTGGTTGTAGCCGTTTTGTTTATTCTTCTTGGCAATTTGCGGGCCGCCTTATTAACAGCTTTTGTAATCCCTTTAGCCATGTTATTGACAGCCATTGGCATGATCGAATCCAAAATCAGCGGCAATTTGATGAGCCTGGGCGCCATCGATTTCGGCCTGATTGTGGACGGCGCCGTCATTATTGCAGAAAACTGCTTGAGAAGAATGGCTGCGCGTCAAAAAGAGCTGCGACGCAAGTTGAGCCCGTCAGAACGTTTGGATGAAGTGCTTAAGTCTAGCAAGGAGATGATCCAACCTTCTGTATATGGCCAGGCGATCATTATAACAGTATATCTGCCGATTTTGACATTGTCCGGAGTGGAAGGTAAAATGTTCCATCCCATGGCCATGACGGTGATATACGCCCTAATCGCAGCCTTTATCCTTTCGATAACCTTCATTCCCGCCATGATCGCTATTTGCCTATCCGGCAAGGTTGAGGAAAAAGAAAACATTCTCATTCATGGCGCCAAAATTATCTACTCAAAATTGCTTTCAGAAGTGTTAAAGTTCCCCGGATTAGTGCTTACTGCAGCCTGCCTATTGCTTGCAGGCGCTTACTTCTTATTCCACACTTTAGGGCAAGAATTTGTGCCTACCTTAGATGAACATGACATCGCAGTGCAGGCTACCCGATCGCCCAGCACTTCTCTATCCCAAGCGACCAAGATGCAGTTTCAAGTGGAAAATACATTGAAAAAGTTCCCTGAAGTGGCCCTTGTTTTTTCAAAAACAGGCACCGCTGAAGTGGCTTCCGACCCCATGCCGCCGGACGCCTCTGATACCTTTGTGATGCTTAAACCGCGCAAAGATTGGCCCGATCAGCATCTCAGCAAGTTGGAGTTGATTGAATCGATGGAAGAACAGCTCCATAAACTAGTGGGCAATAACTTTGAATTCACACAACCTATTCAAATGCGCTTTAATGAGCTGATTGCGGGTGTCCAAAGCGATATTGCCGTTAAAATTTATGGCGATGATTTTGACGCCTTGCAAAGCACAGCCAATGAGGTTTCCTCCGTGCTAAAACAACTGCCTGGCGCAGCGGATGTGGTGGCTGACAAAATCGACGGTTTGCCAGTCCTTGAAGTGGCGCCAAAACGCGATATCATAAGCCGTTATGGTTTAAATTTGCACGATGTGCTGGAAGTGGTGGAAACAGCTGTAGGCGGTACGAATGCGGGAGTTATTTTTGAAGGGGATCGCCGCTTTGATATTGTTGTCAGATTGAAAGAAGATCTGCGCAATAATCTCGATGCTTTAGGGGCTTTGGCAGTAGCTTTGCCAGCCGACAAGGATGGGCAATTCCATTATATCCCCTTGAAGGAAGTTGCCGACTTGAAAGTCGTCGATGGTTTAAATGAAATTAGCCGGGAAAATGGAAAACGGCTCGTGATTGTGCAAGCCAATGTGCGCGGTTTAGATATCGGCACCTTTGTTGAAAATGCTAAAGCTGCCATACACAAACAAGTAAAAATTCCTCCTGGCTATTGGATTGACTGGGGCGGGCAATTTGAAAACCTTCTCTCAGCTCGCGAGCGGCTGGCAGTGGTAATTCCTGTGTGCTTTTTCCTGATCCTTATTTTACTTTACAGCGCCTTTAAATCCTTTAAAGATGCCATTTTAGTATTTACAGGAGTACCGCTTGCCCTTACCGGTGGCGTAGCGGCTCTTTGGATGCGCGGCATGCCCTTTTCCATCTCTGCAGCCGTCGGGTTTATTGCCCTGTCGGGCATTGCCGTGCTCAATGGACTTGTGATGGTAACCCATTTCAAGCAATTAAGAGGAGAGGGGCATTCTCTGCTTGATTCAATTAAAGAAGGGGCGCTGGATCGCTTGCGCCCTGTGTTGATGACAGCTTTAGTTGCCTCTCTCGGTTTCCTTCCTATGGCCCTTGCTACTGGCGCCGGAGCTGAAGTGCAAAAACCATTAGCTACAGTGGTCGTTGGCGGCTTGATCAGCTCCACCCTCTTAACGCTGGTAGTATTGCCCATCCTCTATCGCCTCTTCACCCGCGAAGAACGCTCAGAGGAAAAAGATACTGTGGAGCAATTAGTTTAAGGTCTTGAGAAAGGATTGTAATAGTTTGAATTAGGCGCTTAAAGGGACAAGGGACCTTATGGACACCAGGGACGCCATAGACATAAGGGACTAAGCGCCAATTTTTTACCGTTAAGGTCCCTGATGTCTCTAAGGTCCTTTGTCCCTTTAGCGCTTAATTCAGACTTTTATCATCTCTCTTTAGCTTGTTTGTTCTTTTTGCCTTTTTCGGGTATACTTTTTACATGGCGTTGTATCAAAAAGAGAGCTTAGAAAATCTCAAGCGAAAAATCGACCTTGTCGATCTTCTCAGTTCGCATATCGACTTAAAACGAACAGGGGCGGCTTATAAAGCGCTTTGCCCTTTCCACGACGAAAAGACCCCGTCTTTTACCATTCAGAAAGGGGACACCCACTACCATTGTTTTGGCTGCGGGGCTCATGGAGATGCCATCCAGTTTTTAATGTCCCATCAAAAACTGAGTTTTTCCGAATCGGTAGAGAGTTTAGCACATCGTTTTCAAGTGCACTTAGAGCGGGTAGAGCAGGGGGAAGAGCAAAAGGGGCCTTCCAAAAAAATTCTGCAGGAAGCGCTGCAGCATGCAGCAGACATCTATCACTATTTATTATTGCATACCCATGAGGGGCATGAAGCTGCAAAGTATCTCTTTGACAGGGGAGTGGATCTCGACTTTATCCGCCGTTTTCAGCTTGGCCTGGCTCCAAAAGGGGGGCATTTTTTACACCGTTGCCTTAGCAAAACGTATAATGAAGAAATTTTGTCTGCCGCCGGTTTGCTTAGCGCCAATAAACGGGATTTCTTTCACGACAGAATTACAATCCCCATTCATAATGCTATGGGTGCAGTAATTGGGTTTTCTGCGCGCAAATATAAAGAAGATACTTTTGGCGGCAAGTATGTGAATACTTCTGAGACCTCTCTTTTTAAAAAATCCCGTATCTTATTTGGCCTGCATCATTGCCGCCGGAGGATAGCCAAAGAACGGCGTGCCATTATTGTAGAGGGGCAGCTAGACACGCTGCGCCTCATTAGCGAGGGATTTAATATTACCGTAGCAGGGCAAGGTACGGCTTTTGGCGATGAGCATGTACAGGAGCTTGTGAAGCTTGGGGTAAACACCGTGTTTTTGGCCCTGGATGCTGATAATGCGGGAAAGGAAGCCGTCATTAAAATAGGCAATTTATTTCAAAAGCAAGGCGTAGAAGCGCGTGTGTTAGAGCTGCCTATTGGTGAAGACCCGGACTCATTTTTAAAACGTGCAGGGGCTGAAGCCTTTATTGAATTAATGCAAAGCGCGCCGGATTATTTAACCTTTGCCGTCAAAGAGTTCTCTAAAAAAATCGATAGCAAGTCCCCGGCAGGCAAGCGGGAATTGGTGCAAATGTTTGTGACGCAAATCCGCTCCTGGAATGATGAAATCATGGTGCATGAAAGCTTGAAGAAAGCGGCTAATTTGTTGCAAGTCCCGGAAGAGATGCTGGGCGTTGGAAAAATCAGCTTGCCGAATCTATTCATCCAGCGAAATGCCAGCGTTGGGATTCAAGAGATAGATCCTGACAAGATTATGGAATGCGATTGCCTGCTCTGGCTGCTGCGCTTTAGCCATGAACTGCCTCAGCTAAAAGCGATTGCCGAACAAAATCTCGCCGAAGAAATGTTTAAAGTCCCTCTATGCCGCAAGCTCTATGCCTATTGCTTGCAGCAGATAAGTCCGGATAAAAAAGTTGATTTGATGGATTTGCTTATCTTTTTGGAGGATCCTGCAGCCCAAGAATTTTTGGATGCTCTTTTTGCCAAAAAAGTGAATAAGGATAAGGCCGAAGCTCTATTAATAGAGGCCATTCAGAAGTTACTGGAAAGGAACTTTATGCAAAAGCGTGAAGAAATTAGGATGCAGATCCAAAGCGGACAGCACTCTGATGAAGATGCTATGGCATTATTGCGCGCTTTCAAAGAGCAAAGCGCCCCTAAAGTCGTTGTGCCTGCATGAGCCATCTCGTTTTTTACGATGGTACCTGCGGGCTGTGCGACAGGGTTGTCCAGTTTGTGCTTGCCATTGATAAGCAGCAGATTTTCCAGTTTGCCCCTATTGGCGGCGAAACCTTTGCCTGCCTGGGCCTCTCTGCCGATCAGGACACGCTCATCCTTGTGCAAGATTACAAATTACCTGCCCAAAAGACATTTATACGTTCAAAAGCTGCCTTTACTATCCTGTGGTTAATTGGAGGAATATGGAAGGGGATAGGCTGGCTGCGTTTTCTGCCGGCAGCGCCGTTTGATGTGGTGTACCGGGTTATTGCGAGGTACCGGCATCGCTTGTTTCCTCAAAAAGAGTGCCAATTGCCGCGCCAATCTGATCGCACCCGTTTTCTTCCTTAATACCATTTCTTGAAGATCAGGCGCCCTGGATTTTGGAGAAGTCCAGGAGCTTGCCGAACAGGCTGAATACTTTCTGCAGCAGGGCGATGCGGTTTTCACGCACTTGCTGGTCGTCGGCTAAAATTTTGACTTCATCGAAAAGCTTGGCCAGGGGAGACTTCAGCCGGGCTACCGAAGAGTAGGCCTCGTCATATTTCTTTTCTGAAAGCTCGGTTTCAAAACGGTTTTCCAAATCCAGCAAGGCCTGGTTGAGCTCCTGTTCGGCATTTTCCTGCAGCAGCGCATGGTTTATTGCGCCCGCGGCCTGGCCTTGAAGCTGGCCTTTGGCTCGCTTGTAAACTTCGTTAAGTTTTTTAAAGTCTTCGGTTTGGCGGAAGGCGTGCAGGGCCTGCACGCGCTTGAATATATCATAAACGTCATCTACGCCATAAGACAAGCTTGCTTCTATCTCATCTTTGCTGAAGCCGTACTCTAAAAAGATGGTTTTAATTCGGCTTTGGATAAACTCTTCTATCTCCTTTACGGCCGTTGCGCCTGATTGTGCAAGCTTTTCCGGGAAATGGCTAAGGCAGGCCTGTAAAATTTTTCTAAGTGAAACCGAGTATTGATTTTGAATCAGCATTTTAATCATGCCGAGCACTTGCCGCCGCAAGGCGTATGGGTCGCTAGAGGAGCTGGGTTTAAGGCCTACGAGAAAACAGCCTAGTAAATTATCAAGCTTGTCGGCCAAGCTGACAGCAATTCCGGTCGGAGTTGAGGGGAGGGGGGCATTTTCCCCTTTGGGCATCCAGTGTTCCTCAATTGCCAGGGCGGCCTCTTCCGGTTCACGCTGGTAGCGGGCATAATATTTACCCATAGTGCCTTGCAATTCCGGGAATTCATACACCACAGCAGAAGCTAAATCGGCTTTGCAGTAATGGGCAGCAAGGTTTACCAATTCCGGATCCAGCTTCAGCTTTGCTGCTAAATAGCTGGCATGTTTTTGAATGCGCTGGACTTTTTCAAAGACTGTTCCCAGGTCCTTCTGGAAAGTCACTTGCTTTAGCTTCTCATTAAACTGCTCCAGCGAACTCTTAAGGTCTTGACGGTATAAGAATACGCCATCCGCCAGGCGGGCGGAGAGCACAATGCGGTTGCCTTCTTTTATTTGCTCGCTAGGGGTATTATTGGCAGTAATCACAAAGCGGTTGACGAGCCGGCCATTGGCATCCAGCATGGGGAAATATTTTTGGTGCTCTACCATTTCAGAAATCAATACCTCTTGAGGTGCTGCTAAGTAAGCTTCATCAAAGCTGCCTACTGTAAGCTGCGGCCATTCGACCAGGTTAATCACCTGAGGGATGACTTTGTTTTGTTCGGTGATCCGCACCTGTTCGCTTTGCTCGAGCTCAGCCAATTGCTGCTTGATGGCTTGTAAACGTTCTTGAATATCGGCCATGACAAAATGGCTGCGCAGTTTCGATACATATTCAGCAGGGGCTGGAATTTCAAATGCTTCAGGAGATAGCTGCCGATGGCCAAAACTGATGTTGCCGGAGCGCACATTTTCCAGAGCAAAGGGAATGACTTGCGAGCCATGGAGAGCCGCAATCCATAAAATAGGGCGGGCATAAGTTAAGTCATAGCTGGACCAACGCATCTTTTTAGGAAAATCGAGGCTGCCAATTAAACGCGGCAATTGCTCTGCAAGTACTGCAGCGGTATTTTTTTTAGGCTGCACTAAGGTGGCATACAGGTAGTCCACTCCCTTGATCGGTTTAACTTGCAATTGGGGGCAGGCGCCTGATTGGATCTCTTGCAGGGCTGGAGCTGCCGCTATCCCAATTGACTTAAAGAAGCCTTCTGCAGCAGGTTTTGCCTGTCCTTGTGCATCAAAGAGCTGTTCAAGCGGCGGCCCTTTTTTCTCAATCACTTGTTCCGGCGATTCCCCCGCCAACTCTTCAATAAGCACGGCCAATCTTCGCGGCGTGCCGTAGCTTTTCAATTGCTTGAAGGGGATATTTTCTTTTTCTAATAGCTGCTTAAGCTGCTTTTCCAGGCTAGCCAAACCAATGGGCACAAATGTGGCCGGCAGCTCCTCCGAGCCTATTTCCAGTAAAAAGTCGGCCGTGCCGGTTGATTGGGGAACAGCTGTTTGCTCTAGTTGTTTTGCTGCAGGCTTTTCTTCTTTGTTTTTCAGCAAGGGGTAGCCTTGCTCTTCGCGGCTGGCGAGGTAGCTTTCAGCGACCGCGCGCGCCAAGTCGCGAATGCGCCCTATATAGCCGGTTCGTTCAGTTACCGAAATAACGCCGCGGGCATCCAAAATGTTGAAAGCATGTGAAGCTTTAATGACAAAGTCATAGGCTGGTATCGGCAATTTTTTAGCTGCCAGTTTTTTGGCTTCCTTTTCATAATCGTTAAAGTGCCTAAACCACATTTCGGTATTGGCCTCTTCAAAATTGTAGCCGCTCCACTCCACTTCATTGCGCAGGTAAATGTCCCCGTAAGTGACTTGATCGTTCCACTGCAAATCAAACATGCTCGATTTTTTTTGCAGATATTTTGCCAAGCGCTCTAAGCCATAGGTAATTTCGCCTGTAACAGGTTTGACATCAATGCCGGCAATGCATTGAAAATAGGTGATTTGCGAAACTTCTGAACCATCGATCCAGACTTCCCAGCCAAGCCCCCAAGCGCCAAGTGTAGGGCTTTCCCAATCGTCATGCACAAAGCGCACATCGTGCTCCTTGAGATTCAGTCCGATTGCTTCCAGCGATTCCAGATAGACCTTTTGAATGTCTGCTGGAGAAGGCTTTAAAATTACCTGGTACTGGAAATAATGCTGCAGCCTGTTGGGATTGGTGCCATAGCGGCCATCTGTAGGGCGTCTGCTGGGTTCAATGTAGGCTGCTTTATAAGGTTCGGGCCCCAGGCTTCGTAAAAAAGTAGCGGGGTTGAATGTCCCGGCTCCAACTTCCAAGTCATAGCCTTGATGCAGGATGCACCCTTTTTTTTCCCAGAACTGGTTGAGATCGCTTAACAATTTTTGGAATGTCATATTGCCCCGATTGAAAAAGTATAGTTATATAAGCGTAAAGCAGAGAGGAATTTTCGTCACTATCTTCGAATGTGTTTCGGAATAATTAATTTTTTATGCATTGCAGTTTATGTTTACTAAATTAATTTACAATCATTAATAAGTGTGTTATAAAAGATTAGCTTTTTATTGAAGTTATAGTAGGTGGCCATGGAATCAATTTTGCGCAATAATGAACTGCCCGTGTCCCTTAATCGAGCCTTGCATAAACAGGATGTAAGGCAAGCCTGCCGTAATTTACAGGATCCAAAAACGGCTGCAGTTTTTTTCCACTGGTTGAGCAAAACTAACCCCTATTGGGCTGACAAACATTCCTTATTTCTCGATAAGCTATGTAAAGTTTTGGCCGCGAATAATAAAGAATTACACCCTTTTAAAGTGATTTGGGAAGAGTCCCTTTCGAATTGCGAATTAAGCTTGAAAGAGGGGAATCAGCTTAAATTGTCCAGATCAATTGATATGTTATTTGAAAATGGGGGATTTGAGCTTAGTTGCTTTATTGTTTTTTTTAATGAAAAGATAAAAAACTGTTTGGCAGAAAGTCTGCAACAGGAAACGAAAGACTCTAAAACATGCCTGGAGCTGTTAAAAAAGACTGTTCCAAAGCTATCCACAGCTCGCTTAGGGGCGTTATTCCTAGCCAACCGGAAGTCCGTTAAAATACTATCGCAATATCTAAGCGACGAGCAAAAGCTCTTTATAGATTCTCTTCAAACGAAGAAAGCAAAAGTTCTTTTTAGGTCTTGATTGCGCAACCGCACTCCTCATAGAATTTCAGAACTTAACTTTTTATAATTGTCTTTTTTTAATTTTTTTTATTAAAAAATTTTAATTAAATTAAATATGGCAATTATTTTCGCTGTTAATAATTAGTAAATTATTATTGTTGGCAAGTTTCTTGGATAGCAACTATTGATCCAAGGAGCACTCAATGGAATTATCACATTTTTTAGCTGTAGGGCGCACCCCTCAAGAGCAGGCTATTTATTATTCAGAGAAGCCCAAAGCAGCGCACAAGTTTTTAGACAGCTTATTGGATTCCCAGAAAGAATTGCTGCCTGAGCAGAAGCAGGATTTGGATGATCTGATTTTTAAAGTCCATAGTTCAGATGCAGAAATTTCGGGTAAAATTCAGCATGTGATCCGCAAAATATGGAATAAGGAATATGTGAATTTAGACCTTGCGCTTGAAAGCAGGAATGAAGCCGAGTTTATAAACCTGGCGCTTAGAATTGGAGAATACAGCCCCTCTTTTTTAGTGGATTATGTGGCCCATAATCAAGAACGCCTAATTACCGGCCATCCTGAAACCTGTTGTCAATTGCTAGGTTTAAGTGTGCAATTAGATAATACCGTTTTTGAACAACTAATCGAAAAGCTGGCGCCTGTATTGCCAAAATTTTACACGGAAGCTGTACATTTTTTTATACAATATGCTGACGAGGGTAAGACAGACTGTTTAAAAAAAATGTGGGAAATTTTGCCGCAAGAAGAGCATATAGAGTTGTTTCAAATGCAAACTACAGGTTCAGTGCTTCACCATGCAGCTAACAACAAAAACAGGGCGGTACTGCAGACAATCCTAGAATTGGCCGATGGGGAGTTTGAAAATGAGTTTTTAACTGTCGATGGCCATGGAAATACTCCTCTGAGTTTGGCTGTAAAGGCTAATTTACCTGGTAATATAGAACTTATATTTAATGCGGTGCCCCGAAAACTGCATAAAAAACTGGTCAATGCCGGAAATGAAAATCTGGCCGTGCTAGCTATGGAAAATAATGCTAACGAAGCCCTAGTAGCTTTATTTCAGCATGCCTCGAGGCGCGCTATTTCCGAGCTAGCATTGGCAAATAAAGAGCCGAACATTATTAAAATCATGTTAAATAGTCCCCGCTTCAATCTGGTTGCAAAAATACTGCCGTATATGCCGGAAAAAGTAGTTGCGAGTTTGTTGAATCCCGCCACTGTCAGCAGCATTACCCTTATTCATACGCCGATATTTAACAACTTATCCTTGGCCCATTTTCCCTATCTAGCCAATAGACTGGCTGCTATCAATAATGACGATGAAGAAGCCTTTTTGCAGCTGCAGCAGGGCATACAGCCGATGCATTATCCGGAAGAATGGTTCAAACAGGCTGAATTGAATCCCGGATTTTTTCAAAGTAAATCGTTCACTGCAGATAGCATAACAAGCCGTTATGCTTTTTTGGTTGAAAACGCTCCTGATCTTCTTTTAATTATCCCTCCGGAGGTCTTAAATGAAGTTTTAACGAAACTCCCTAAAGAGCAAGTGCAGGAATTTTTAGCGAAATCCGTTGATCTACCTGAAAATTTGCACAAGACAGCTGATCAATGCGCCCTTGGAAAATTATTTAGGCTTGTTATTCCCCTGATCTTCAGCGGCCCCCTAAAAATGAGGAAGGAAAAGATCAATGAATTTCTTAAAGCCTTATCAAACATTCCCCTTCCCTTATTGGCTATAGCTGCAGCTCAGAATGATTCGCAAAAAGCCAGCAAAGATCTCAGCGCTTATTGTGTGCATAATTTGCAAGCAGAGGAATGGACTGCCTATCGCAAACCTTTAAAAATACTTATACAGCGGCTCCTGCCGGAAGACTTTGTTTCTATAGCCTCTAATTCCCCCCGGGAGCTAGGCCAAGATATTCTTTTTGAGTTCATTAATTGCGCAACTAAAGAGCAAGCGCGAGCTTATTTTGCAAAATTTCCTTTTGTTCTGGGGCAAACTGATCTACGGTTGATCAAATTATACCCGCAAGAAAGATTGAAAGAATGTGTGCCGATGCGCGATGCCGAAGGGAATGGACTGCTTCATCATCTGGCAAAAGACCCTGCGCCTATTGAAGGAGTCGGGCTTGTCCTCAGGCAGTTTAGCGATGGCGAGCTGCGGCAAATGTTTATGCCTAATGCAGAAGGTGAAAATCCTTTTCATATAGCAGTAAAACACAGTGTAGAGATGTTTTCTATCCTTATGCATGTGATGGGGAGTGAAAAACTATTTGAAGCCAATCCCCCCAAAGACGCCCCCTATAAGGA
>JAEYWL010000032.1 GCA_023428915.1 Verrucomicrobiota bacterium | reverse complement strand
CCATGGGGTATATCCCAATGATGATTCTAGTATGTGCTAGGTCATAGTGATCATGAACCGCCGTATACGGATCCGTACGTACGGTGGTGTGAGAGGACGGGAGTCTTATGACTCCCTCCTACTCGATTCATGAGAGCTCTTAGAGGAAAAGAACTCGAATCTGACTCTTAGAAGGTAGCAAGTCGGGTTTAAAGGTATTAGAAAAGAAATCGAAAAAATTCGTGTGTAGATTTGGAAATCCAAAGAAACTATTGCTTTAGGGTAGAAGCATCAAATGCTCAGTAGGGTGAATGCAGTACTCTTTATGGCTAAGTATAGCCGCGGGTTCAAATTTCTTATCTTCGATCTGGACAAAAGATGCCCTAATTATAGAGTCATTAGGAAAGGGCTTTTTTTTCCAGTAGTGGAAATTCTAGAAGGCAATTCTATTTTGACGATACCATGAAGGTATAGAAAGACCATTACCTGATTTGTGCTACATTTGTTTTATTCGATGATCTCTACACCTTGAATGCCCGGTATTTTTCGCAGATGATCCACTAAGGTTAAGGGATTCAAGCGGGGACTGTATTCAAGTGAAAGATGCAGAACGTCGTTTTTTTCCGCCTTTTCCATATTCAGATCGATAAGATGCAATTGAAAATCTTTTAAGAGCTTATCCAGAGAGTGCAAGGAAAAATCTTTTTGGATTGTGAGCGCTATTTCTTTTACGCTTGAAGAAATAAGGAACCGCTTTTCCAATGGCTTGAGGCAGGCTAAAGTCACTACAATAAGAACAGTTGCAAATGTTGCAGCTAAATAAAGGCTTCCGCCAATGGCCAAGCCTACTGCAGCAACGGCCCATAAGCTTGCAGCTGTGGTAAGGCCTTTGATTTTATTTTTCCAGAATATGATTGTTCCAGCGCCAAGAAAACCAATCCCGCTGACAACTTGAGCTGCAACCCTGGAGGGATCAAGGACGACTAACCCTTCGCGAATAATGTTTTCAAAACCATACTGTGAAACAATCATGGTGAGGGTGGCGCCGATGCATACCAGCATATGCGTGCGCAGCCCTGCAAACCAGTTTTTACGCTCTCTCTCTAGTCCGACCAGCCCGCCTAAAAATGCAGCTAGAATTAGCTGAAGAGCGACTTCTAAATGGGAAATCATTTTATTACCTTTTGTAACTGCTATTCTATTGGGAAATTTAAGGAATTTTGCAATAATTTCCAATAAATAGGAGGACTATGCAAGTCGAAGAATTTCAAATTGTACTTACTGAGTCAGCCTTACAAATTGCTGCATGCTATCCCGTTATGCAGCAGTTGCGCCCCCATCTGACTGATTGTCAAAAGTTTGTGGATCAGGTGCAGCGCCAGCTAGCCGATGGGTATCATCTGGCAGGTGTGTATGTGCAAAATCAACCATGTTCCCTGATTGGCTATCGCTATTTAGAGTTTTTGGCCTGGGGAAAGGTGCTTTATATCGATGACCTCATTAGTTCAGCCGAATATCGGCAAAAAGGCTATGCAAGTCAGCTTCTCAACTGGGTAATAGAACAAGCTAAAGCAAAGGAATGCGACCAAGTGCATCTCGATAGCGGTCCATTGCGCCATGATGCTCATCGCCTCTATTTAAACAGCGGATTTAAAATCATCGGCCATCATTTTGCTTTAGAGTTATGAAAAGCAAAAACATCTTGTTCTTTCATCTTTGTACAATTTTAGCAGTTGTTTTGCTGTCATTTGGATGCAGTCAAGTAGCGCAGCTGGAAATAGAGCCTGCAGCTAGCTGGCAGCAAGTTGCAGACTATGCACGCGAACATTTACCGCTTGAAGGGCGGCTGTTGCAAAAATCTGATGGGTTTGTCTACCTAAAAGTCGATGATGCCTATATCCATCGGTTATTTCCTATGCTTGATCTTCAGGATGAGGGGTTTAAGGAGCCTCCTTATTTTCGTTCTCCAGAAGCTCCTGGAGCTCATATCAGCGTGTTTTATGCCGACGAGCATGTGCGGCCTATAGAACTTGGCCGCCACTACACTTTTGCACTTGAAGACATAGAGATTGTGCATCCTTCTCCTTACACTAGCTATGCCATCCTGCAAGTCAAGGCCCCGGAGCTTGAAAAGCTTCGCCAAAAATATGGGTTAAGCCCCAAATTATTCGGGCATGAGTTCCACATCACCCTCGCTAAAAAGACGCAGCACCGCCAGGATCGTAGGCAATATGATTAAATAGCTTATTTTTCAAGCAGGTTTTATGCCGGTGCGGTGTAGAAACTCTCGAATGTCGCTTCTTATGGTGTTAAAAAAGGCTTTTCTTTCCTCAAGAGTCCCATTGAAATAAGGCTCAGCGGGATTTTCTGGATTGGGCGGGTTGATATAGCCGTGATCCATGAAGCTGATGTGCTTTGAGCCTTTGTAGTATTTCACTTTGTGGCCTATGTTTAAGAGGTCTTGATACACTCCAGATTGCTCTTGGTAGGCTTGCCATTCCTCGGCCATAAGAAAAAATAAGGGATATTGGTTGTGAGCAGGGTAGGTAAACCCGCGAGTGTCCATGACAATAAGCGCTTCTTTAACTCCTTGCACATCGTCATGTGGAAGCAGGGTATCTTGCTCTTTTTTCTTAAAGGTACTTGTTGTGCGGTTTGCTAATAGCAATAGCGCATTGCCGCCCATTGAATGTCCTATTAGCCCTACTTTTTTCAGGTCCAAACTATTCTGGAAGAGATCGACAAGGTGGCCTTTCAACCATTCAAAAGTAAATAAGAGGTTGTCAATAACTGTACTGTATCTCCTTACACTGCGTTGCCGCAAGTAGGGTGGTTCTTTGGGGTCTGTTTTCAGCTGGTGTTGCATGGCGATAACTGCATAGCCATGAGAAGCCAAATCCTCTGCCAAAAAAGCATAGTCCGTCATGGCGACTGACTCGCCGTGATTTAAGAAAATTATTGGGTGTTGCTCATCTGCACTTAATTCTGATAACGAAGCGAGTTGGCCATATACACATGTTTGTAAAGGCGGCCAAGTATCTAGGACCCGTTGCTCAAACAGCTTTTGTTGTAAAATATGATTTCCCTTTGCCATAGGGAAATAAATCTGAATGGGGATTAATCTATTGCGCAGTTGATCGTTTAAATCATATTTGGCAATACCCACTTGATAGGGGCCTGTAGGACTAGGTAAACAATCTAAAGCGTCATTCATAGTATCAATAAAAAATGGTGCAGCCTTTTTCCTGCAATTCTTGTAGCCAATTAGGCAAGTGTAGAAATTTATTTAGGCGTAGATCTAGTTTTTTCATATGAATTGCTTTTCAATTAAAAGTATAGAGGTCATATCAAATGCGATATCACCTCTATACAGTCCTATATGATAACTTTTTAAGAGTAGTGATTTATGTCAAAAAATAAAATCAAAGACTTTAAAAAGTATTTTTTACAGCTAGGATAATTTCATTTGTTCTATCCATCTTTACATTTTTCGAGCCAAAAACACTCGCAATTTCTTTAATGTAGCTTTCAAGATTTCGATTACTTTGAAAGCTGTCTTCTTGTGTTTTTCCAATACCAGATCCATCCCCGGGCCAGACCTTAAAGAATACTTTGCCGCATTCTTTTATTGCCGATTTGCACAATTTAATGTGTTCTATGCGCGCTTCTTCTAAGTTAATTACATTTAAAACACTAATAGATGTACAAGAATCAAAGGGTCTTTCTTTTGCTGCTGCTAACACCTTGCTATTGTGGTGTTCATCTCTCATAAACGGGTCAAATACAGATAACTCGATTAGATATTTATAGAAACAGTATGCTGAGTTGTAATCATGCTGCCCCCCGCCAATATCAATACTTCTATTTCCCATTGAATAATTATTTAATATTGAATCAAAAGCCCCGAAGCCTTCTGTATGATCTATTTTTCTAGTATACGGATCTATTAAGTGTCCAACCACGTTGGGCACACTCCAAACAATTTGTAGTTCATATTGAGAAACGATATTGCGAACCATGAGGCACCTCTAATTACTACACGTGTAGTATTTGTGATTAAAAAAAGTTATGTGTTGTGGATGCCCTGAGCTGCGATTTCTTGTTTACTACGATTGTAGTATTTTGACGCAGAAGGGCACCCGTGTGTATTTTTATTAAACCCAGACTATTTATTAACTTGTCAGAAGCTCTGTTATAGCATCCAAAAACAGGTGAGTGCTGTCGTTAATCCGATCGTGAAAATTGCAAGGCTGACGCGTTCATATTGCTCAGATTGAATTGTATTTTTGTGTAAATGGTATAGCCTGTTTAGAACTTGATGGGAGGCATGGCTTAGATAACAAATAATTTTTTCGGATCTTTTATTTGCTGCTGCAGCTGCTTTCACTATAGCTTCAGCAAGAAATATTTTGTCGATGCCATATTTGCCAATGCTTTGATCGCAAGCAATCTCTTGCTCCAATTCCAATTTTTTTATCCATGAATTTACTGGCAGCCACCAAAAAAATGCTGAAGCAAAACTGGTGATGACCTTTAAGGCAGGGTCTCGCCAGATTAAGTGTTCAAGTTCATGCGCTATAATGGCTTCAAATTCTTCTTGGGGGGAGTTTTCTGCAATTTTTTCCGGCAAGAATATGGCATTGGCATATGTTGCAATAGGTATATTAATAGAGGAGCTTGCGAAAATCCTTGCATTATATTTTTTTAGAGCTTCCTTAAGCAATCTATTTTCAATATTACGCCGGTTAAGAATTGCGGTCTGCTCTAGTTTCAGCAGGTTTTTGTTTGCTAAAAAGAGTTCAAATAAAATTTTTAAAATTTGGAATGCAGTTGCGGATATAAACAGCCAAAAGCCTGACTGCAATAAGGTATAAGTGTTTTCAGTGATTAACAGTTGATTAAGCTTCACATGCAATAAGGTCTCTATAAGATTCTGGGCGCAGCTGCTGCAATGCAGAGGGTTTAACGATGCGCCAGTTTGCCAATTAGCAAGAAAAAAATCAGAGAGAAGTGCAATGAATGGCAGCAATCTTATAATGGCCCGCAATCTTCCTTGCTTAATCCTAAATAATCGCAAGCCTGTTTCTGCAAACACAACCATAGCGCTAAACATGATAAGGGTACTTATCGCCATTGAAACCAAGCTGGTAAAGGCGTTCACTTTCTGGACTCCTTTATCTTTTGCAGCATCTTTTCCATTTCAAGTAAATCCTCGTCAGATATATCTTCAGCGGATTCTATGAGATGATTGACTAAAGCGGTTGTCTTTACTCCTGAAAACTTCTGCTTAATTTTATCTAGAAAAGAGAGCGATTCAGCGGGGGTTTGCAGCCAATATTCGTATTGCAAACCAATCTTTTCGCGCTGGAGTTGCTTTTTTTCTGCCAGGCGGCTCATAACGGTCATGACTGTATTGTAGTTGTCATGACCGCCAAGAGCCTTATGGATGTCTTTTACAGTCTTCCTTGCTCCTGTCTGGAGGAGGTAAAGGATTTCGGCCTCTAGTTCTCCGAAAGCTCGCTTTGTCATAGTTTCTCCTTTAAAGCAATGAGATTACTACATTTGTAGTTTTCTGTAAATACCAAAAATATGTTTTGCTATAATCAATCGTTTAACCTGTGGATGACATCTCTTAAAATGCATCCTGTTGGTATTTCATAAGTGTATAAGGGCCGGGGAAGGTAGCTGAAATATTCTAAAACATTTTCTGGCTGCACTTTAGCGTCAGCTTTTCTCGAGGTAAGATATGGTCTGCGCTTAGCGGCATTTCCATATTTAAAACAATAAAACTTAATGGAAATTTCTTTGCCCATCAAGGCCATGCCGAAATCCAGCTTAAGCATTTCTTCAATATCTTCTGGAAGATCTTTATAGTATTTGCTTTCGTCATTTGGCAATACGAAGGCAATTTCAATTTTGCGCTCTTGTTTTAATAGGCCCCTTTCAACAGCTTGCCGAATTAAATAGTAAGCTTCAACATATTGCATCGTTGCATAGGCTTCTGAAACATCTATATCTTTGACACAATCAAATAAAGTAGATTGATTATTAAAAAAGGCAGCTACTGTTTTATTGGTTTTTTTATATTCTTTAGAAAGTTCTATGAGCCAGTTTTTCTCCGGCAATTTTTGACTTGCATACTGATACAAGGGGCTTTTTTGTGCACTCTGTACGCAGTATCGAAAAAATGACGAAGAGTAAAGGCATGCAATTGCAGTGTCATTAATGCTGTTGATCCTCTCGCCTAATAGCGTTTCAGGCTGCATGTCTGCAACATTTTTCTCAAAATCCCACCCATTAAGGGAGTAAAGATAGAGTTGAGCGGCGGGCTTCAGCCTATACAAGGGAGCAAAAATTTTCTCCGTCAGATATTTTGCACCCGCTGCTGGCAGGCATTCGGGGCCTTCATACCAACAGTAAACATTGACAGGCCCTTCAACTTTAGCTAATTGCTCGACAATAAACTCTGTTGAACAGGGTGTTGAAGGTTCTGACACAATTTGTAAAGTAATCCGTGTTCCAAGCTGTTGCATTTCAGAATAAAGACCTGGAGAAGATACTTGAGGCACATCCATAACTACCGCCTATTGATTAAAACTTTTTTGTAATACTTTTTGAGCCATTAACTCTAATGGATCGATAATTTGCTTATCCGGAACCGATAGTTGCGGTGCATATATAGAGAGCTCTGTACAGCCGAGGATCACTGTTTTAGCTGTTTGCCTCTCAATGAGTGCTTGCAACCTGTTAATAATGGCCATTTTTTCAGACCCTTTAAGAACCTGGTCGATAATGCCATCTACTTCTTGCTGTGTTTGTTCATCGGGGTAAACACACGGCAAAAATTTTTGATGTATGGCAAAACGCTTCGATGTTGAAGTGCAGAAAACTAAAGGCAAAGCCTCTTGTAAAGATACCTCCTCAACTAGTATGCGAGGAAGGTGCACTAAATCGCTTAAGTCTTCTTTGCCATTTAGAAAAATGTGTAAAGTGTTGCAAGCAATAGCCAGCACTGAAGCGCCGTTGCTTCGCAACTGCTCTAAGCATATCTGCAATTCCTGGCAGAGTTTATTCACTTCCATTTCAGGGCAAAGCATCTCTGAAAATGGAAAACTTATTAAAATAACTTTTGGATAATCGGCATCCCGATAACAGCCATACTTAACTGCTGAAAGGGTAAAAATTCGTTCTAGTAGATAGGCTCCAGCCTGAGGGCCTGCGCCTCCGACAATGCCAATAGTTTTTGGCTTCATAAAAATCCTATAGGGTAAATTCACGCATACAGGTGCGTGAAAATATTTTTTTAAAAAAAAGTTTGTTTTGAATAGTTTTACAGCAGCGATTGCTTTGCAAAAAAATCAAAAAATGAAATTAATAATCAAATGGAAATTATTGAGCAGAATGCCCGTGATGAGAAAAATGATGGATGGAGCTGACAAAAATGCAAAGATTAACTAAGCAAGGCCGCGCCGATTTTGGCTGCCTTTCATAAGAATATTGTTTACTATACATGCTGTTCTCCCGCTGGGTAAAAAACTCCAAGCTCTCTCAATGTTACAAGAACGATATTTTAATGGCAAGCGCAAAATAATTTAGGTTTAGCTATGATGGCTTCCATTAATCAGGCTGCCGAATTCGATTTCAGACTTAGTGTAAAATAAATCTATTTTTTCTTTTTTTAGAAATTCTAAAAACAAATCAACAGTATCGTATGAAGCAATAAATTCAACTTTAACCGGCACATCGGAAGCGAGTTCAAAAAAATGTTCCTCATGGATAACACCATGGCGGCCAAATCCAGCAACCGCCCTGAAAGCTGAACCTCCATGTATTCCATTTCTTTTGGCAGTCTCCAAAAGCCATTCGTACAAAAGAACTCCGTGATGTTTTTGGAATTCATAGGTGTAAAATTTCAAACAGATGCCTTTCATATTTATCCTTAAGCTGTGAGGATTTTTACAATATAGATGCCGAATATTGTAGCTAAGAGGCTGCCGGCAACGTGACCAATAATAATGACTGCAGACATGAGATATTCCTGGTGTGAAAGCAAGGTGACGGTTTCTGCAGAAAATGTGGAAAATGTAGTCAATCCGCCCAGAAAGCCAG
Organism: Verrucomicrobiota bacterium; assembly: GCA_023428915.1. Taxonomy (GTDB): domain Bacteria; phylum Chlamydiota; class Chlamydiia; order Chlamydiales; family JAEYWL01; genus JAEYWL01. Next base: position 6,038 of record JAEYWL010000032.1, on the reverse strand, counting down.
TGGCAATAGCCAATCGCGCAGCTTCGGGAACGAATAGTTGATTGCGGGTAGCAGCCATAAAGATCCCCATTAAAAAGCCGCCAATAAGATTGGCAACTAATGTGCCAAGAGGAATTGTGGGATAAATGGTGTTAAGCATCATTCCCAGCCACCAGCGAAATAAGGCGCCGGATGCTGCTCCTAAGACCCTGATTGCTACCTTATAATAGGTCATATTCGAGATTATTTTCTCTCTAAGAACTCGCAAAAATCAGTAGGTCATATTATTAATATGGCCTACTGATTTTCAGAGCTTCGTGCGAGCTCCTAGAGGAAAAGAACTCGAATCTGACCCTTAGAAGGTAGTAATCAGGGTCTAAGCTAATACTTAATGCGGATGTAAGAAACATTTTAAGTCTTTTTTTTCTTTTATCGATATTAGACTTCTTGCGTAATTACATTTGCTTGCCAAAATTAGCTTTTTTTGCAAGCAAATGTAATTACGCATGAAGTCTAATTCCAAAATAGACTTTTAAACATTATAACGAAAAGAAATTGTTTTCCAAAAAAGACGCATATCTTAGACATAGTGTGATTGCGCATTAAAAGAATTTAGTCAAAAAAGATAAGTGTAATTAGAATTTTGCCATGAATATAAAAGACTCTCTTATTACAACTTTGCGAAATCGTGAAACTACTGTCGAGCAATTCCGGCAAGCTGCTGACCAGCTGGGCACAGTGTTGGCTGTGGAATGCGATAAGCTTTTACCCAAAGTTGCAGTATCCGTGGATACGCCGTTAGAACATACGCAAGGTGTATGCATAAAACAGGAGCCCGTCCTGGTTCCCATTTTAAGGTCAGGTCTTGTTCTTTTGCCACCGTTTATGCGCTTCCATCCTAAAGCTAGTGTGGGTTTTATCGGTACTCGGCGCAATGAAATAACCGCTATTGCGGAGCTTTATTACACAAACTTGCCGGCTTTTACTCATGAGCATCCGATTCTTTTATTAGACCCTATGATCGCCACAGGCGGTAGTGCAGCGATGGCGGTTAAAATCTTAAAGGCAGCCGGCGCAATAGGGAAGCAGATAACTTTAATTTCATTTTTAGCGGCTCCTGAAGGTGTTGCCCGTTTTCAAAAGGAGTGCCCGGATGCCGGCTTAATTGTCGCGCAAGTAGATAAAGGGCTGGATGAACAAAAGCGAATTATTCCAGGTTTAGGGGACTTTGGAGACCGCTATTTCATGACGGAAAATTAATTTCTATCATGGGGTTAATTAGTTTTTCGTTCTTTAGATGCTTGCATGGATTACATGTCAGTCATAGTACTTGGTTTCCAAATAGTTCTAAGAGCATTTAGTATAACTGCGACATCGATAATTTCCTGGCTGATTGCCCCTGCCACAGGGGGAAGGAAGCCGAATGCAGCTATGATCATTCCAATAATGGACAGGCTCATGCCGCCAAGCGCGCTCTGTAAAGCTATAGTCCTCATCCGTTTGCCGATATGCAATAGCTCATCAACCTTCTCTAGGCTGCTTTCCATAACAACTGCTCCTGCAGCTTCTGCGGTAATATCACTGTTGGAGCCGAAGGCAATTCCAACTGTTGCAGCAAGCAGAGCAGGGGCATCATTAATGCCATCGCCAAGGTAAACTGTTTTTTCCTGTTGTGTTTCTTTGAGGACAATTTCCACTTTTTCTTCGGGGGCTTTACTTGCGTAAACTTCATCTATTCCAACGTAATCCGCCAGATATTTAACTTCTTCTTCACGATCTCCGGAGACAATTATGGTTCTTTTATATCCATGCTTTGGGAATAAGTGTTTTATGAACGAACGGCTATCAATTCGAGGAGCGTCCCTAAACCTGTAATAAGCTGCCAGCTGGCGATCGATTAATATTACGCATTCAAGCCCCATGCCCTGCGGCAGATCAGCTTTGCGCTTATCCAAATCATATTTAGCCAATTGTTTACGGCTTGTGATAATAACCTCATGTTCTCCAACAGTGCCTTGAAGGCCTGCGCCTTTAGGTTCATGTATTTGTTGAACATCAAGCAGCTTAATTTTTTCTTCTTCTGCTTTTTCAAGAATGGCGCTTGCCAAAGGGTGCTTGGAATATCTTTCCAGGCTGGCTGCTAACCTTAATATCTCCAGCGGATCTTTGTGGTTGAAAATAATTTGATCTGCGAGGGTAGGCTTGCCGTATGTCAGCGTTCCGGTTTTATCAAAAATCATGGTTTTGCATTTGTCTATTTGCTCTAAAATTATGGGATTTTTGATTAGGATTCCCCGTTTAGCACATAAAGAAATAGAGCCAATAATTGCCACTGGTATTGCTATCAATAATGGGCAGGGGGTTGCAATTACTAGCACAGCCAGGAAACGCACTGCATCGCCGCTAGCCAACCATGCTAATATAGCAATGAGGACAGCAAGGGGGGTGTACCAGGCTCCCAGTTGGTCTGCCAATCTTCGCATGCGGGGCCTCTTTTGCTCAGATTCTGACATGACCTGCATAATTTTTGCATAGCGCGAATCCTGCGCTAATCTTGTCGCTTTAATTGTTAATGAGGAAGGGCCATTAATCGACCCTGAAAGGACTTCTGAACCAGGAGCTTTTGAGATAAGAAAAGGTTCGCCTGTCAGATAGGATTCATCCATAACGCCCCCGCCTTTAATCACTACACCGTCTACGGGACAGATTTCATGGGGAAATATTGTGAGATTGTCGCCTATGGCAATTTGTTCAACCGTAATGTCTTCAATGTGATCATTTTTTTTGCGGTGCGCAATTGTAGGAGCCCGTTTTGCTAAGACTTCCAACATTTTGGAAGCGGTTTTAATGGCGTAATTTTCCAGGGTTTCGCCTCCTGCGAGCATGAGCACTACTAATGAGCCGGCTAAATATTGCCCCAATAAGATAGCTGTAATGATTGAAATTCCGGCAAGCAAATCGGAGCCAAACTCTAAATGAATTGCCTTCCTGGCTAGGTCAAAAACTAAAATACCGCCCCCAAGAGCAAGTGTAAGATATAGAGGGTAGGGCGAATATACTTTGTAGGTTGGGATTATGTATTCAAAGGCTAAGTGCAGGAGTATGCCAACGATAGCGAGAATAGCGATATAACCTTCTTTTTCAAATGAGGGGATAATCTTTTTTTTAGCAGCAGAAGTCATTGTGATTTTCTTTGAACAATTAAAGTGCTATAAATTAATTTAAAAAATTATTTAAAAGTTTAATTTTAGTAAATTCGAAAAGTCTTTTATGAATAAAAGAAAGCAAGCTGCAAAAAATCTTCCGGATGAATTCTGGCAATTATCCATTCAAGATGCTTTAAAAAAACTAGGAGTGGACGCAGCTGAGGGATTAAGCCATGCAGAGGCTGAAAAGAGGTTAAAAAAGCATGGAGAAAATGCCCTGAGGCCTCAGAAAAGATTTAAAGCCCTAAGGTTGCTGTTTTCTCAATTTAATACTCCCTTTGTCTATCTGTTGCTGATTGCTATCTTGCTCTCGTTTTTTCTACGGGATATTACCGATGCTCTCATTATCTTAGGCATTCTTGCAGCAAGCGCTATCTTAAGTTTTATACAGGAAAAAGGTGCTTTGCAGTCCATTGAAAAATTGCAAAAAATGGTGCAGGTAAAGGTAAGTGTTATTCGCGATAAGGCTAAAAAAGAAATAGCGGTCAATGAAGTTGTACCTGGAGATATTATCAGTTTAAGCGCAGGAGACATTATTCCTGCTGACTGCGCTTTGATTGAGGCTAATAATTTATTAGTGAATGAAGCCGCTCTTACTGGGGAGTCTTTTTCAGTTGAAAAAACTCCCGGAACAGTTTCAAGAGAAGCTCCAATTGCTCAAAGAACCAATTCTTTATTCATGGGCACTAATGTCATCAGCGGTACGGCTAAAGCTGTTACAGTTTTGACAGGAACTCACACTTCTTTTGGCAAAATTTCAGAGCAATTGGAAAAAAAAATCCAAGAGACTGAATTTGATAAAGGCGTAAAGACTTTTGGCTATTTTTTGCTTAAGTTAACGGTGGTTTTTCTAATCTTTATTTTTGCTGTGAATGTCTACTTGGAAAGATCGCTAGTCGAGTCGCTGCTTTTTGCGTTAACTCTTTCCGTCGGTCTTACGCCTCAGCTGCTTCCGGCTATCATCAGTATTAATCTGGCGCATGGCGCTAAAAAAATGGCAAATGAGAAGGTAATTGTAAAAAAGTTATCCTCGATAGAAAATTTTGGCAGCATGAACATTTTATGTTCTGATAAGACCGGAACATTAACCACCGGGAAAATTGCCTTGGAGAAAGCGCTCGATGTGAAAGGCAAGGAAAGTGAGGCTGTGTTCCTCTATGCATATTTGAATGCCTCCCTCCAAGCAAGCTATAAAAATCCGCTTGATGAAGCCCTGCTAAACCATGAGAGAATCGATATTTCCGGCTGGGAGAAACTAGAGGAAATTCCTTACAGCTTTGAAAAGAAAAGGATGAGCGTACTGGTTAAAAAGGATAAAGACAAGTTGCTGATTACAAAAGGGGCTTTTCAGCAAATCTTAGACGTCTGTACCGAAGTGAATCGCGGAGGGGCTTTAGTGCCTCTAGAGAAACTGGCAGACGAGTTGAAGCAAAAATATGCAGAGTACAATAGCGAAGGGTTTCGCGTCATTGGGATAGCCACTAAAACCGTTTCATCTCTTAAGGGTGAATCCGAATCAGAAATGACTTTTCAAGGATTCTTGCTGTTCTTTGATCCGCCAAAAAATGAGATCGGGAAAACTATCGCAAGCCTTAACAAACTGGGCATCTCTTTAAAAATTATCACCGGGGACAATCAATATGCAGCAAAACATACCGCAGAAGTTTTGGGCATCTCTGCCAAAAAAATCCTGCTTGGATCTGAAATTGCCAAAATAAATGACGATAGCTTAGGCCAAATGGTCGAAGATAAAGAAATTTTTGCCGAAATAGAACCTTCCCAAAAGGAACGCATCCTCATTGCATTGCGAAAAAAAGGGCATGTTGTAGGATATTTGGGTGACGGAATTAATGATGTGGCAGCCCTGCACGCATCTGATGTGAGTATTTCGGTAGACACAGCAGCGGATGCCGCAAAAGAGGTGGCTGACATCATCATGCTGGAAAAAGACTTGTCTGTGCTTCAAGATGGTGTAAAAGAAGGCAGGAAAACTTTCGCTAATACGTTGAAGTATATTTTAATGGCCACCAGCGCTAACTTTGGCAATATGTTCAGCATGGCAGGGGCGTCGATGTTCTTAAGCTTTCTTCCGCTATTGCCTAAGCAGGTAATGTTGACAAACCTCATGACAGATTTTCCGGAGATGACAATCGCTGCCGATTATGTAGACAAAACTTTTGTGGAAAAGCCGCTGAGATGGAATATCGATTTTATCCGCAAATTTATGTGTGTATTTGGCGTGATAAGTTCTTTTTTTGACTATGCCACTTTTGCAGTTTTATTATTTTTCTTAAAAGCTTCTGTAGAAGAATTCAGGACAGCTTGGTTTATTGAGTCCGTAGCTTCTGCTGCCATGATAGCGTTAGTTATCCGTACCTTTAAACCTTTTTATAAAAGCAGGCCTGGTAAATATTTGCTATCTACTGTTCTCCTTACTATATTTTCCGCTGCAATGCTTCCATTTACCCGTTTTGCCCCTATTTTAGGCTTAACTTCTCTTTCTTACATCTATTTTCTATTTGTCGGCATAATAGTAGCCCTGTATATCTTGACTGTAGAATTAGCTAAAAAGCTCTTTATCCGTAAGTGGTGGCTTAAAGACGTAAAGAAGGCAAAAAAACGAAGGGCATGAGGAGGGATTTATCTTACATAAAATATCCCCCATTTTGAATTTGCAGGAAACATTCTAATTTAAGTTGTAAAGATAAACCCAGCATATTTCCTGTTTTGAATAAAATAACCGCAGAGCCGCGAAGAGCGCAGAGTAACGCAGTCATACCCCCTCTTTGCACGACCGCCAACATAGGTAACATTTAGTTCACCCACATAGGTAACACAAACTTAATTTTTTTT
>JAEYWL010000025.1 GCA_023428915.1 Verrucomicrobiota bacterium | reverse complement strand
GTAGGCCTTTAGGCCGGAACGTGGGGTTACAATGGATATACATATTGAGCTGCGGTAAGCAGCGACATAAATATTAATTGCAAGCCAGGACAAGTTGCCGCACTCCAAATGGAATTTTAAACAGGTTCCTTGGAGAAAGTGGCGCCATTTGCGATCAAGCTGTCGATGTAGGTTAGATCGTAATTGGCTTTCAGAAAGTTTTCATCTTCAAGCATATGCAAATGGAAAGCTATAGTGCTGTGGATGCCTCCAATATGAAATTCGCGCAACGCGCGCTTGCCGATGGCAATGGCTTCCTCGCGGGTTTTACCATGCACAATCAGCTTGGCAATCATGGAGTCATAATAAGGCGGGATAACATAACCTGAATAGCAGGCACTATCTACACGCACATGCGGACCGCCTGGCGGCAGATAATACTCTAAACGCCCAGGGGAAGTGGCAAAGTTTTGCGACGGATTTTCCGCATTGATGCGGAACTGGACCACATGGCCGTTATAGCTAATGTCTTTCTGCTTATAGGAGAGTTTTTCGCCCATGGCAATGCGCAGCTGTTCTTTGACAAGATCCACACCCGTGAGCTCTTCAGTAACGGTATGCTCCACCTGGATGCGGGTATTGACTTCCATGAAATAGAAGTTATGGTCCTTATCCAGCAAAAACTCCACTGTACCGGCCGAATAATAACCTGCTGCTTTCACAACATTGACAGCGGCATCTCCAATCTTTTGCCTTAGCTTAGGCGAAAGCACGGGGCTTGGCGATTCTTCAATCAATTTTTGCCGGCGCCTTTGAATGGTGCAATCGCGCTCGCCTAAGTGTATGTAATTTCCGTGTTTATCCCCTAATACCTGCACCTCGATGTGGCGCGGCGTTTGAATCATCTTCTCAAGATAAACATCGGGATTGCCAAAACTGACTTCAGCTTCGGCACGGGCAGCCGCAAATTGCTTTACAAATTCCTCTTCAGAGTGCGCAATGCGTATCCCTTTACCGCCGCCGCCGGCTGCAGCCTTGATAAATACGGGAAAACCGATTTTTTTCGCTTCTACTAGCGCTTGCTTACTGTCTACAATAATGCCATCCGAACCCGGAATGACAGGACACCCAGACTTTTTAGCAGTGGCTTTGGCCTTAGCCTTATCCCCTAAAAGGGCGATAGAAACTGGAGAAGGGCCAATAAAGTTTAAGCCGCAGCTTTTACAAATAGAGGCAAAATTAGCATTTTCGCTTAAAAAGCCATAGCCTGGATGAATGGCGTCGGCACCGGTAATCTCACAAGCAGATAGGATATTGGCGATTTTAAGATAAGACCTGTTAGATGGAGCTTCTCCTATGCAGATGGCCTCGTCTGCATGAAGCACATGCAAGGCCTCTGAATCGGCTTGTGAATAAACGGCTACTGTTTGCAGACCTAAGTCGTGGCAAGCCCGAATAATCCTGACGGCTATTTCGCCGCGATTTGAAATGAGTACTTTTTGCATAATCTGTACTAGGTAATACGAAAGAGTTTTGTGCCGAATTCTACCGGATGGCCGTTGTCAACTAAGATTTCAGCCACAACCCCGCTCTTACCGGCTTTTACTTCATTCATCACTTTCATCGCCTCAATAATACAGATAATCGTATCTTTTTCGATCCTATCGCCTACTTTAACAAACGCTGGATCTTCAGGCGAGGGAGAGGTGTAAAATGTGCCTACCATAGGGGATGTAACAAAGGTGCCGGGCGATTCTTCTTTAACTTCAGATTTTCCAGAAGCCAGGGCGCCCAGATTGTCTGTTTTTGGGGTTTGAAGTACGGGTTTGTAGGATTCTTGATCACGCCGCGCTGGAGGTTCATCCAAGTAATCTATCTGTTCTAAATTGCGCACAGGAGCATTGTTTTCTCTCTCTAACTCAATTTCAAAACCCTCGCGCTTAATTGAAATACGCTTTAGACCTGTCCGAGCCATTGCCGACATCAATTCCTTAATCTGCTTAAACTCCAACTTTTCCTCCTCAATGTCTCTCTGAGGTTGCGAAAAAAATAGAGATTCATACCGTTTTTCGTCAGAATTCTAATTTTTTTACAGCCTCTCTGAATAGTTCTTATACCCGCTGAATATATTCGTTCGTCTTGGTGTCTACTTTAATGATGTCGCCAGGTTCTATAAATGTCGGCACCTCGATGTTGGCGCCTGTCTCTAAAACGGCAATCTTAGTGCCGTTGTTATTGGCATGCTTGCCTTCATTTTCGATTTTTCCCACCATAAGCTCGAGGAATTGGGGCAGCTCAACCGAAAAGATAGATTCGCCGTAAAAACTCGCTCTAACCTCAACCCCTTCTTTCAAGTAATTAGAGGCCTCATCAATGATATGGGGAGGAATTAATACTTGCTCCAGATTTCCGATATCCAAAAAGAGGTAATCTTCACCTTCAAGGTAGAGAAACTCTAAACGCCTTTCGACTAAAGCCACGTCTTTAATGGTTTGGTCTGGCTTGAAATTCTTTTCGATGATTTCTTGCGTGGTCAGATCTTTAAGTTTTGTTTTGATAAAAGGAGTGCCCTTTTGCACAGTTACCTTAACACTGGATTCCACACGGTATAACTTACCATTTAAGGAAATCGTCATTCCTGGAGTGAGTTGATTGCTTGTGACCATCTAATTTCTCTTTTGTTATTCTATGCTTGGGCTTGCGGCATTTCTTAGCTTAGATACCGCTGCAGTTAAATCTGGAGCATGCATAAGATGAGTACCTGCGACAAAGACATTTGCACCAGCTTTCGCACAAGCTGCAGCAGTTTCATCGTTTATGCCTCCATCAACCTCTATATCAAAAGCCGGCAGCTTATTTTCCCCGGCTTTTTCTATTACGCCCCCCTGCCTGATATGCATTTGGTCGCATAAGCCGCGGGTAAATTGGATCTTTTCAAGCATTTCCGGCATAAAGGCCTGCCCGCCAAATCCGGGATGTACGGTCATGATAAGCATCATGTCGCATTTATCTAAATATTTTGGAATCATTGACATAGACGTCTCCGGGCAGAAAGCCAAGCCTGCACGTACATTGCATTTGCGAATATAATTCAGGGTGTCTTCGACATCTTCTGTTGCTTCAAAATGTATAGTAATACTGTCAGCACCCGCTTCCACAAATCGCTCAATATAAGCAAACGGGTTATAAATCATGAGATGAACATCGAGAAACATTGCAGTAGAGCGATTGATAGCCGCCACAATTTGCGGGCCCATTGTGATATTGGGCACAAAATGACCATCCATTACATCGACATGGAGGTAGTCGGCCCCGGAAGCTTCAATACGTTTAGCCTCATCTGCCAAATAAGCAAAATTGCCTGCTAAAATGGAAGGAGCAATTTTTATATCAGCCTTTTTTTTCAATATTTCACCTTATGTTTTCATGATAATGGGTACTTTATAGCATATCCCCACTTTTTTATTCCAGTATTGAGCTATATGCACCCAGATTGCAACTTTATAATAGGTCATATCTTGCTTAAAAAAATCGGGGCATCAAAAAGTAAAAACTTTTCTTTTGTTTGCGCTAACCCGTCGACTCTTCTATAATAGCGCCATTTTTATTTTTTTTTGTGAAGATATCATGCAAGTTAACCGCCGCACTCCCGCTTCAGTTCCCCAGCAAACTCCTAAAATTGCCAATAAGGAAGCCGTTCCCAATAAAGAACTGGTTGCAAGCGCCTCCCCGGCTCAGCTGCCCAATTTTAGAGGCTCCGAAGATTTCTATGACATTATGCTTGAAACTGGGTTCGCTTCAGATAATGGATTCAAAGAACGTTTTGTCTATTTTTCTTTAGCGCCAATAAATGAACAGATTTCCACAGAAATGGAAGGATTTCGCCACAGGGAATTTAAAGTTGAAGGAAGAGAATTTTCATTTGGGATAACAACAAGCATTGAAAAAGTATTCTCGCGCATTCACTGTTTTCTAAGAAAAAAACCTCGGTGGTCGGGAAGCGCCCTGCGCTATTTATTGCATCGTTTAAATTATCTCGAAAGTTGCATGTTGTGCTTTATAGAGTTTAATCAAGTGATTTGCAAACAACACAAGTTGACAATCGAAAAGATCATTAACCCAAAACTTCGCAAAGAATTATCTGTTAGGCGGCTGCCTTTCCCAAGCGACTTCGATTTTAAACTTCCGCTTACTGAGGCAGAAGGCATCTTTAATGAACTCAATTTTGCTCTTGTAGGCCATTTATACGAATCAGCTACTGATTGGACAATGTGCAAAGTGGCCATAGAAGCACTCAAAGAAAAAGCAAGACAGCTAAAAAGAGATCCGGGTCTTCTTGAGCCGGATGATCCCAAAACAAGACAGCAAGTTATTAGAGAATATTCTTTTCACAAACGAAAACTGACGACTTCTCAAACACTTGCCTATAACACACAGACTTTTGGAGAACTTCAAGGGCAGCAGCCTTTTGTTGTTGAACTCTTAGGCATCTGTAAAGTGGCCCGAAAAGCCTATTCTGCCCATCGCTCTTTAACCTGTGACAATATTGCTGAAAAAGGCAAATATCCCACCCCAAAAGGAAAGCTAAAGATGGGCTGGGATGCAATATTTACTGAATTAGCCCAGGTCCACATTCCTGCCTTGCCAATAAAAGGTAAAAAGCCACTTTATGACCATACCGATCTATTGAAGCTATATGATGATTACTCATTAGGTATCTGTGTACAAGAAGCGGCCGAAGAACTTTATTATAACAATTGGCAGACGGCAGAAGACAAGCAAGTAGAGTTTATTGTAAATGCGCAAAAATATGCCAAAGATAGATTTTCTTTTGAGCACCGGGTAGCCTGGTCTATCTGTGCGGTAAGCTCCAATCTTTTCCAAATGAAATGGGGGCAAAAAGCTGAAGGGCATTGCCGCGATTTTCTTAACTTAAGGGCTGATGTAAAGCAAGCTGATTCTAAAAACGTGCTCGCTATCCTGGGCAGTCATATTTTAGCGCATGATGGCGGGCTATGCGATGTGCAAGCTATAATAGATGTTGCAGCTTTCTTGCATAGCAACTGCAACCCGGACTTTAGCAAATTGGCCGTGCAAGGCTGCTATATCAAAAAAAAGCAAAATAAACGAACAACTGCCTTGATGCAAGTACCCATTGGGGAATCCTTGCGGTTTGTACAGGTAGCAGCCAACCCGACTGAAAGTATTAAACACTTACTGGAATTAGCAGAAAAACAGCCGGCGCGTTTCAAAGCACTGGCAAAAGCTTATGAGTTGCTGCTGCCGCAAGAAGCTTTTGTAAAACCGTCAAAACTACTAGGATGCGCCCCTCTGCTTGGCATCGAGTCGGTTGTCTGGCTGCAAATGATTCACCAATTGATCCAGCTTGATTCCCCATTTGCAATACATATGGGACTTTCTTTGTTTTGCGGCTTGCAGGCCATGCACACAGACTCATTTTCTTTAGAGAAAATACTCGAAGTATTCCCTTCAGTTTTTTTCATGATCAGATCTATTAATGGCAGAAAACTTCTTCTCAATAACCTTTCTCCTTTAATTGCAGAAAAACTCCGAAGATTTTTAGAAGGAAAATTATCCCTAAAAGATTCTTTTCAAGAATTTGTAGAGGGATATTGCCTGGCATTAACAAGCATGCCTCAGGAACAGACAGGTCTTGTTTTTAGCGGAATCTGGCCGGCGCAAGCCAGCTCCCAAAATACAAGCAAATTCGTGGAAGCATTATTAAAAAACTCTCACTTTACTACTGTCGTGACCCTAAGTCAAAGATCCAGTTACGTAGAAAATCAAGCTGTGTGGTTATTGCAAGCTTTAGAAACAGCTGTTAAACTTCCTGCTGTGCCCAGAAAAGCAGCCCTTCAGTACCTAATACCTATTTTAGAAAAACTCAACATTACTTATTCCACGGCCGCCTCAACTGCAGCTTTGAAAGTCCTGCAGGAAGAGGGGTATGAAAATTTTTCAAATGCTTTACTCATCAAGGGAATTGCTGCTGGCGGGTTTACTTATCCTTTAGCGAGTGAAGCCGTCAAAAGCGTTTTCGCAAAAAAGAAGTACGCATTTGTTCTAGAACTGATAGCTTGCATGTGCAAGCGTAATCTGGCAAAACAAGATGAAATAAAAACAATCATCGAGTCTTTGGAAGCTCTTAGAAAAACTTTTTCGAATGAAGAACTGCAAGCGGAGTATGCAAACGCGGAAACAGCTCTTTTGCAATTGCACACTTTGCCGCGCATTCCAAACCAGTATTTAACACTTTGCCCAAAAGCTTTGTCCCATTTATTGAGTAGCAATATTCCTGCGGCTTGCAAAGAGCTTTTACTTATGATGACAAAGCCTAGGAATGCCGCTGAAAGGACTGTGCTGCAAGGATTATGGCTTGCTGTTTGCAAGGAATGGCTTGCTGCTAAGGAACTAGAAAAGGCTTATGCGCTTTGGAATAGTGGAATCAGCCTCTTCAAGAGATCTCAAGCTGATTATCAAGAGTTCCTCAAGGAACTGCTGCAGCTTGGGCATGAGACTCTTTCCTTTGATAAAATCGATGCCCTTAAAAAAAACATTACCACCTCATTAGATCCTGAGCAGGAAAAAAAATTGCAAGAACAGACTCTGCTCCATTGCCAGGAACTCCTGAATGCCAAAAAACACAATCAGTTAGCGGCAGAGCTAAAAACTACCCTTGGCAGTCATTTGACAAAAGAGCAGGCAAGCGAGGTGCGATCAAAGCTAGCATCTGCCTTTATAAGTGAAGGAGCCTGCGAGGAAGCCCAAGAATTGCTCCTGCAAACAGCTAACTGGGATCAACTTGCACCGCATCTAGAAGCCTTGCAAAAAAGCTCCAAAGCACCTGTGGAAAAGTGGAGTTTGGCGGCTCAAGTTTTAAATTCAGCTATAAAAGATAAGCCTGAATTAAAAGGCTGGTTTAGTAGTTTTTTTGAGCCTTTACTTGCAACGCCTGATGTTGCTGCCAAATTTCTTGCTTCCGGGCATTTTACAGAAAGCGAAATATTTGAGTTTAAGTTAAAGATCGCACAGCAATACTGCGATTTAGGCCGGTTGCCTGAGGCCCAAAAGTGTTTAATTGCTTTAACGGCCGCTGCAATACCTCTCGATAAAGAGCCCCAGATGAAAAAACTGGCTAACGATTTATTCCAGAAGTGTTGTGAAAAATTAGATGCCACCTCGCAAAGCAGTTCGGGATTGGCAATTCTGGCCGGCACCCCTAAAGTTATCGAGCTGTTAGATGGATTAGCCCCGCAAACTATCATGTTATGCCTTCAATCAATCGCTGCCAACCTCTGCGCAGCCAATGCCACTGCCGCTTATGCCGTAACAGAAACTCTTTTAAAGGCTTCTCTTAACTGTAATGGCAAGTTGCAAGCGGATTGGGGGGCAATTGTCCAAGCTCTTATCAATATCTTGCAAACGAATACAGCTCAACAAAATAAACAAGCCGCACTTTTTGCGAACTCCGTTTTCTGCCTGCTTCCCCAAATTTTTAACAACTTAAGTCGAGATCGCACCCGGCAATTGCAATTGCTAAGCATACTGCACTTTCACATCGGCAAACTTACATTGACTCCGGAATTGCGCACATATTGCTTAAAACTAATTCCTGAAGAGCAGGCCATTACAACCGGGGAAGAAACATGCGCCTTTGAAGCTGATATTATTTTATTGGAGGGGTGTTTTTCTGACTTTCCTGAGCTAGCTGCAGCCCGGCTGGCCTTACTAAAAGCTGCTGTCAAGACACATGCAGAAGAAAGGCTGATTCTCTCAAACTTAGAAATCCTGCTAAAAAGCTCGCTTGCAGAAGCAGAAAACAATCAAATTGCCGACACTCTAAAGGCCTTTGTAGCCCAATCTCCTGCAAGAGCAGAGGATGCAGCAAAACTCCTAGTAAAATACTCCAACTTAAGTCTGGATACGGTTCGGAAAAATCAGCTGGCGGCGCAGCTCGTTCCCCACCTGGAAAATAATGTTCTCTTACAAAATCAAATATTTCTTACCTTGCCTGAATTAACAGAAAAATGCCGCCTGCTATTTGACGATTATCTCAATAAGCAACTGCAGAATTTAGAAGCGCCATTGCGCTTGGAACAGCTGTTTTTGGTAATGAAACAGCTGCTGCACTGCCAGGATTTCCGCTGGAAATTTATTCTAGAAATTGTTTCCCGAAAGCAGGACCACCCTTTGAGGCAGGAATTACTCCCTGTTATTGACCAAATGTTTCAGATCTATTTTTCAAAAAAAACCAACCTGCCCAGTTCATGGCAGCTTGCACTTGTTTGCCTGATCAACACGGAATCGCCGCTGCAGAGCAATAGCGCCAAACTGCTTTTGCAAATTATTGAAGATGAGCAGCTCTACCATGCTTTGTTTGGTTTTGCCATTACCGGTACCGATGGACTATTTTTCCTTTTGAATCTGCTTAAAAAGCTTGTTAGTGCAATAACGATTGAAAACGAACCGGCTAAAAGAAAGCTGCATTTAGAGAAATTAATCTTTGCATTAAATACCCTTAGGCCATTTGTTTGCACGCAGCAAAGTAAAGAACTGCACCATTTAATCGAAGAAAAGCTTACAGCAAACTTATTAACTTCAGGACTTTATGAATTTTGGGAAAAAGGTGTGCACACGCTGTTTACCTTGCAATTAACTTCCGTTACAGAACTTGGCGTCCAGTTAATATCCAACGTGCAATTAGCTATTCAAGCCTTGCCCGCTTTTCAAAACCTTGAGGCAAAAAAACTCGGCATTAAATTGTTGGAATTTGCCAGAAGCCTGGCTATTGATGAGAACACCAACATCAGATTAGATTTACAAGCAGTTATTGGAGGGCTAAGCTATCTTGCAGCACAAGATGCTGCTCTTGAAATCATTGAACTGCGCACAGCATACAGCAGGCTGCTCGGGATTTTACTGGGAAACAGGGTAGTTAATAAAGCACCTTTGACAGATGAATTAAAACAACAATTGGAACCCGCTTTAAGTCCTCTGCAAGCTTATTTTGCCATAAACGCTAGAAACAATGCTGCTCTATTTAAACAACTTAAAGCAATTTGCACCTTAAATTTTAATACGGCAGGGTTGCAAGAGCTGGCAGTCGAGATAGCACAAGAAAAATTAAAAACAATGGACAAATCATATTTTGCAACTGTAAAAGATGCTTTCAACCAATTCACAGAATATCAGGTTATATATCACCCATTTTTTGAAGTTGGAAGAAATAAGCCTGAAGCATGGTCTAAATTAGTATCTGAAACTATTTCTCACCTTAGTTGGATGTTAAAAGATGGATATATTAATGTGGAATTGTTATTAAACTGTTTGCAAAATTTACTCTCTATTGCAGCCACTGAAGAATTTAGAACACAATCGAATGAGGTCACGATGAGTGTAATAGTCCCTCTAGTGCGTTTAATCGACCAGGCTCCAAATCAATTCGTAAAGCCTGAAGATGCAAATCTTCTCTATCATATAATCAATCATTTAGTGGCAAATAATCGCCCCTCCCCTCTATTAATAAATTTTATTCAAAAGGAACTAAATACTTCCTCCCACTTGGCAAACAATATACAACAAAAACTTCTTAATGAATTGCGCAAACAAGCCAAACAAAAAATGCAACACCATGCAAAACATACATGATTGATCCAGTTAGACAAAGCTCAGCAACCTTATCAGTAACCAAAGCTTCGCTTCAACAAGCGGCGCCTGCTGTAGAATTTCAGCCCCCGCAAATTTCAGCCGCCAAACTTCCCATTTATTTACCCTCACAGCAGTTTCGAAGACAAATGGAAGAAATTGGACTGCTCGATGAATATGGCATAGTAACTAACGATTGCCCCGAACTTGAATGGCGCAATTTTAGTCCTAAGCAAAAGCAGAAGATTTTAGAGGTATATGAAAGAATATTCCGTGTAATTCGCGAGTATGATTTTGGCATTAAGATTTCCATTTCAGATACCTTGTTAATCGTATTATCCCTTTATAAAAGTGTAGCCCAAAAAGGGATAGGTGTACTTTACTTTTTCGACATCGGTTATCTTTCAGAAGTACTTGAAAATCATCTGCAATGTTTCAATAAGATCAAACCGCACTCCCTATCAATTAATGAATGTTTTCCCGAAAAACTCAAAAAACAAGTTTCAGATATAATCCAACGCTGGCCGCATGACTTTGATTTCTTTGGCCTGCTTGAGAATGAAGAGGCCCTTGAAGACTTTAGCCAAAAGCTGTGCCAAGGCCTTCGGGAAAAAGCTACCGATTGGACAGCTGCTCCAGAAGCCTTGAAAACCCTGGAAAAAGAGCAGCTGTACTATGAAGACGCCTATAACGGAAGCAGCCAGGCTTCAATCCAAACAATTTTTGTTTCCAAACTAAGCCTTAAGAAAAAATGTAAAAGGCCAATCCCCGTTAAAATGCCGGCAGAACAAGCCAATCAAGCTAATAATAACCTAGGATTTGTTAATAAACAGTACTCGGTACATACGCTTACAGATTGTAAATCGCAAGATCCCGAATCCATTGAATTGGATTTGCTCGCAGGCGTGGCTGAACCAATGACGCTTTCCCCTCTTCGAACCCTGCAACTCCCCCTTAAAGAGTTCATGCTCGATCACGATGCTGCGATTTGTCCCAAGGGAGATTTTAAAAACGGTTTTCAAGCGTTATGCTGCCTTATAGGAAGGTATCATCTTCCCTCTATTACCCATCGAAGCGACAAAACCTATATTGCCTACTTAAATAAAGCTAATATTATAAAGTACATCAATGAACGGGGCATGGGCTTTTGCTCCCCTATACTTGAGGCAGAAGAAAACTACTTTACTGCGCTGCCTTTAAAAGATAGGCTAGAGTACTTCATTATAGAATGTTCAGAATACAGCCAAGATGCATATCGAAACAGCATCTATTCTCAAATTACTTTTGCCTTAAATGCAGCCAGCTTATTTGTCATCCAACGAGAGAAAGCTACAGCTCCAACTTCTGTATGTGAAGCTCTTTTACCAAGAGTAAAAAAAAACAATCCGCCTAATCTACTTACAGAACTTGCTTTGCTGTTAAAGCCAAGTGAAGCAAACCAAGTCCCGTTTGCTTTTGAAGAAATCCGCAGCTTACTTGACCTCTTTGCTTTTTTTCACGCTAATGGCATACCCGATTTTAGCCAAGAAAAACAAGTTGCCGGATGCTTGCTTGAAGATCGCGTCCTCACCGGCCTGCTCAAAATACCGACGCCTGAAGGTCCGCAATGCTTAATGTTCTGCTCATCCCTAACCCGCTCATTAGATGTCATTAGCAAGCTTATAAAGGTTCGTGGAAATGATTTCGAAACGCTGCTAAAAAAAACCTACGCTTTGTTACTGCCTAAAATGCTCATGCTGGCTGCCTCTCCCTTAAAAAACAAACATGAGGTTATCGGGCTAGACTTACTCAAGCTCGAAACAACAGCCTTAGAACTACTGCAACACAACAATCGCTTTGCCAAGCACTTGGGAGTAATGCTCATTTTTTCTCTGGCCAGTATGGGCAAAACATCTTTCGGAAAAGATTTTTTAACGGCTCTCTGCCAAGTCTTTTGGCACTTTAAAACCAAATCTGAAAGAGAGCGGTTATTAGGCTATCTGAGCCAATTCGATCCCAAGCATCCTTTTATTGAAGTCTTTAAAACTAATCTTGAGAACTATAAAGGCAATGAATCTGATTACCTCTTTGCTTGTGCTGCAGAGTCAGAGATTTGTTATAGCGCGGGAAGAGAAACGGCCCTTAGCTTATGGCAGCAAGCAACCGAAAATAGAAATAAAGATAGAACTTTTACTCGCAAATTGCGCGACAGCTGCTTAACCCATTTTGAAATTCACTCCGCCTTCTCACTTATGGCCTCGCTCACCCTTAACCAAGAGGAGACCTTTGAGTGGCTGAATGCAATTTGCTCTACTGCAAAAACCCTAAACAAAACAAAACCAGAAACGCAAATACAACTTATTCCTAAGCTAAAACGTATTCTTACTAAAGACTTATTCGAAAAAGCACAAGGGCGCCTGGAAATTTTACCTTGGCTTCTTGAGGTTTTAACCGCAGCAAATGAGTCTAATTTGGTGCGAACAATTCTCCTTGCCAGCGCAGGCAAAAGCATATTGTCCCCGCCTATATTTTTTCCTAAAATTCTGGAGTATATTAAAGATGGGCATATTGATGATGCCCTTATCCTGCTTGCAAAGACACCCCCTGCCTTTGTAAATCCCAACGCAGCCCTAGATTTTATTCTCGAATTGACTTCGTTGATCAAGAGCTCGGCCAGGGCAGCAGAGTTTATTCCTCACATTAAAAATATACTGAAAAAAATCTCAGAGAATAACAAATTTATCCGCACAGAACAGGCCAGAAATGACGCTTGTATTTGGCTGCTGAAAAATCTCGGCTGGTCTTATCAAGAGCAATTTCAATTGCTTAAAACTTTAAAAGTGCATAATTTTCTCAGCGAAATTCCCGACTTAAAGCAAATCTGGGTGAAAATCGGTCATGAATATCTAGACAACCATGATCTTCAAGGCGCTTATCAATGTTTTAAAGAAGGAATAAACCAAAGAATATGGCAAGTAGAGGGAAGCAACCAAGAATGCACACGCTTAATTGACCGTTTGAGCACTGGTTTTTCCGATCAACAATTAAAAAGCGAAGAGATCCTTAAAATCCAAGAAGCCCTTCCAAAAGGGATATCTTCGGCAAGC
The DNA here is from genome assembly GCA_023428915.1 of Verrucomicrobiota bacterium. Lineage (GTDB taxonomy): Bacteria > Chlamydiota > Chlamydiia > Chlamydiales > JAEYWL01 > JAEYWL01. Next base: position 24,975 of record JAEYWL010000025.1, on the reverse strand, counting down.
TTAAATAACAGGCTGATAGGCGATGCATTCAATCAGATCCGCCCGCTTTTAGAATCTAAAAAATACGAAGAAGCCATAAAAATAATTTCTAGAAATGAAACACTCCTACAAAGCTACAAAGAAATTCTTTTGTGGGCCATATTTGAAGAGGCAGCCAAAGGACTGCAAACGAAACTCGCCATAGACCTTTATCTCCAGAGATCCGAAGGCCATGCCGCTGCTTTTTCCCAGATAGCAAACTGCATAGAATTTTCCGATTTGCCCCTTGCAGAACAATGGAGCCAATTGCTCCGCATAAAAACGCAAACGGCCATTCCCCATGAAATTGCCTGCCCATGGTTAGTCAGAAACATGGCGGCAAGAATACAAAACGCGCCCCAAACAATACAGCACTCTGAGTTTGCCGCACATTTTGATAAGACAACTGCCTGGCAATTATCTATGCAGCTGCTGGAGCAAAAATACGAAGTGCAGCCGGAAGACAGCCTGCTCCAGGAAATGCTTGCAACATGCCCGAAGCAAGAGAAAAGTACATTTTGCGAAGCCGTAAAAGGCTTGCATGCGCGCATAATGGCAAAACCGACCAAATACCAGACTTCGTTAATAGCCTTTCTTCATTTTCTGCAAAAACCCGAAGTCCTTCAGCTTTATGCCGAAAATCCTGCTTTGCTTATAGACTGGCAAATAAGCTTGCTTGAACGTCATTCAGAACAAACTCGTGTCCCTGACAGCTCTTTGATTCAGGAAGTGTCGGTACTTGCAGCAAAAGCATCTGGCAGCGAGAATTACACAAAAGAACACATGCAACGGCTGGTTGCGCTTACCTCATCCATAATTACTGCATCAGCCCTTCACAAAGTAAATAATGCCCGGCAACTCATCCCTGTAAAGTTTTGGGCTGCCTTATACTCTAAGCATCTCTACCAGGAGTTTATCAGGCTTAGCTCGACTTCAATAATTGCTAAAATCCCTCTGCCAAACGAAGAAAGTTTTTACGAGCAGCTATTGGCAGCTATACAAATGCAAATCAGAGCCCTTCCTCTCCCCCAATTCAAAACCCTGATAGCTATTAGTGAAACGATAACGATAAAAACCAGATTTACGCAGTACTTTGAACTAGCTAAAGAGCTCCATGCTTTAAATAACCACGCGTCCCTCTGCTTCATTCTTTCCAAAATATTTTGCGAAGAATACCGGGACAGCTGTCTTGAACATAAAGATGAATTAAGCAGATGCCTGCTCGCACTGCCAAATGCCGCGGAATCGCAAATAGCTGCCCAATTACTGTTAGCCCTTCCTGAGCCTGTGCGCAGATGGCCGGAAGCTTCCCAGGCCGCGCTTCAACTGGCAGAAAAATTATGCGGTTCAAGCCCCTTTGCTGCAGCAAAGCTGCTTGCTTGCTACCGCAACACCTCTCCTGAGCATGTAGAGCATACAACAATCACCCTTCGCAATATTTTTGCAAAAGATATTTTCACTAACGACGAATTAGAAACAGCTTATCATCTTTTAGACCAACAGGAAGCGCCGCCGGCAAATTGGCAATATTGGGAAAAGTGGCTGGAAAAAGTACGCTGGACTGACTCTTCAGGACTTAAAATATTAGCAAAAAATAAAGCAGAACATCTCTTTAAAGAACTCCCTTTCGATAGGGTATATGCTGCGCTTTTTGCAGAAAGTTATTATCTGTTTAAAAAAGAAAAATCCCCTTTTATATTAACGATCCTCAACACCCAGGAATATTTTGTAAAACTTAAAACCTATTTTGCCGCTTTTGACAAGGTAGACACCCTCTTAAATAGCTTGTCAGAATATTTAGTTGACATTCAAGCATATGGTTTAGCCAGCTGGGTACTGCAAGAACTGGGAGAACTTAAAAAACCTATACCTCAGGAAATCACATCCGAACAAATCCTTTCGGATATACACGATATTTTGCATTTATTCATACATTCCAACCAGCAGGAACCTTGGTTATTTGCCATACGGATACTAATCAATTCGTTTTTAAAAATGCCCCGCATTACAGTAACTGAGGTTAGCAGAAAAAACCCTAAAACCGGACGTCCGCTGATAGCATTATTGACATCAGAGGCCAACTTACAGAAAATAGCCCGAGCTGCCCTCTCAAAGTCCGAACCTGATAAGGATCTTGATGAATTTGCCAAACTGCAACCACTGCTTGCTGTAAAACTTTCCGAGGCTTTGGACCGGGTGCCTGCCGCCTTAAACTGGTCCGATGAAAATGTTCTTAAGCAAGTATTGTCTATAATACCAGAAACCGGCCGCGGCCTTAAAACCCCGTCGGTGTGCAATTTATTTAAATTGCTTTACGCCCACCACCCCGCTAACCCGCAGCTATTTGAATTATTCATTAAAATTTTCAATGCGTTCGAGCTTTTCCAGAGGGATCCAAGCAGCATGCTTATCTTAAAGGAAAATGAACGGCTTTTTATTGGCTACCTTCTGCAAGTACCGGCAGCCATCCTTATGCCCCATCTGGATTTAATTACAGGGTGGTTAAAAACTCTTCGCACAAACTTAAGAGCAAATGATTGGCGAAAAGTAACCCTTTTAGTCGAAAGCCTCCAAGCAATGGCTAAGGCAAATGCACTTTACGATGCAACTCTCATCAATGGTGTAGAAACACAAACCATTCACGGATTATGGGGCGACTATATACAAACTTTAGGTGTTACTGTAACCGAACCGGCTCGCAGCAATCACCATAAAGCAATTGCGCGCTTAATCCGTTCCATGGTCAAACATGAGCTCTACGATAACCTGGCGCAAAAAATAATTGCGCTTATTAAGGCCTGCCAGAACAATGCAAATGAAGGCAGCAGCCAGCAGCACATTGAAGCATTAACGGCAATGATGGATGCTTTGATTGAAGAAGCTCTTGTCAATGACCGCCTGACTTTATTTACACAAAATATAGTTGGAAAACCAGCTGTCCTGGGAATAATTCAAGAAGCTCTCCTGGCAATAGTCCAAAAGCTTTCGGCTAAAAACAATTTAGATGCTGTTGTGGTTAAAGCCTTAGATGCCCTATGCTGCGCCAGCCGCCAGGCATATGCTCCCTTCTTTGGAGAATTATTCAAGGCCATTAAGCGCCATCATTTTTTTGACAGTTCAAGCAAAAAACATACGATTACCATGCTGCTTTCTTCGCATCAGGATGCTGAGGCAGCCATGCTTTCTTATTCACCTCAAAAAATCTATACCGAACTTTTAGCCATCATTGAAAGGCTGGGTGAAAGCTCGGTGGGCATTTATCTCGCCGCTCAAATGATAGACAGCTTCCAGCCAAAACTGCGTTTAGAGCAAATAATCCCGCTCTACATACGCGTATTGGCAAAGATTAAAACAAAGAATCTTGTTGACCATGAAAACTACTGTTTACTGGCGGGTAATGTGGGCGAATTATTGCAGGGCACAGGCCATGCTTTTAATGCATCAGAACAAGCCCATGATTTTGCAAATTTCTGGAAGGATTTATTGGAAACAGTTTCGGCGCAAAGAGAATACGTAGATAAGCATATAACTTCTAACGAAAACCTCCAAGGGAAGAACATACTCCATCTAGTTCCGGAATACCCTCAACATCTTTTCTATCTGCTCGAAATGTTTAAACCTTATTGCATTCCGCAATACAGCTTTTATTTAACTATTCTTGAAACCTACCAACAAGTCTTGGAACTGCAAATCAGCATGTACACTTCGCCGCTTCTTTACCTGGCGCAAATTCAAAAATATATCAAAGAATTTATCGCGCTCCTGGATTTGGAAGAACAGCAACTACAAAAACTTAGTGAAGAGGAGCAAGTACGCCGCACTGCAATCAGGCTGAACTTTATCAATAGTTTGCCGCATTTGCACTCGCATCCGCAATGGGCAAGTAAGATAAATGAATTCAAACTTACATTAGGTAATTTTACTTGTTTGCAAAAATAAACATTGCTAAACTAGCCTTCATGAATACATTTTTCTATTCTCTAACTATCTCTGTCCTCTCTCTAGTCATTATTGTGCGCTAAGCGCACACATACATCACCCCACACGTACACATTTTTTAATTGATTAACTAGAAAGAGGCACAATGTCACACTCAAAAACAACCCCTAGTATATTTTCCACAGGACTGGCCATGTTCTGTATGTTTTTTGGGGCTGGAAACGTAATTTTCCCACTGGCAATAGGGCAATACGCACAAGATAATAATTTTTATGCAATTCTTGGCTTGCTCATTACTGCCGTTGGAGTGCCGTTTTTGGGTCTTATCTCCATGACCTTATTTAATGGCAACTACAAGCATTTTTTTGAGCGGATCGGCAAAGTCCCCGGATTTATCATTGCATTAGCCATTATGGGCTTGATCGGACCATTCGGCGCCACTCCGCGCTGCATTGCCCTTTCTTATTCTACAGTCGTGCAATACTTTCCGTGGGTCGATGTCAAAATATTTACAGGCCTTTGCTGCCTGCTTATTTTTGCTTGCACTTACAACAAAACCACTTTAGTTAATCTACTCGGAAAAATATTTACGCCATTTCTTATCCTTTCCCTTGGAATTATTATTGTTATGGGTCTTTGGTATGCAACCGGAGCTCCGGAGTCATCTCTTTCCGCCTCAACAGTATTTCTAGAAGGGCTAAACGAAGGCTATCAGACAATGGATCTTGTAGCAGCTTTTTTCTTTTCCTCTGTAGTTATCTCCTGCCTAGAACCTAATGCCAAACCTGGAGATCATAAAAACTACAAGAAAATGGTATTTTTAAGCCTTAAAGCCAGTGCTGTAGGAGCTTTTCTTTTAAGCTTAGCCTATATCGGCTTTTGCCTTGTGGCTTCGAACTATAGTGTACACCTAAACGGAGTCCCAAAAGACCGCCTCATTGGCGCGCTATCCCATATTATTCTAGGCCCCTCAGCCGGAATAGTGGCTATAGCCACCGTAGCTTTAGCCTGCTTGACCACTGCCATGGCTCTAGCCTCCGTATTTGCGGATTTTTTAAGCAAAGAAGTTACCTTGAGTAAATTGGGCTATGTGCCTTGCCTGGTCATTACTTTAGTGATAACCTACTTCATTGCAACTTTAGAGTTTGCCGGCATTGCAGCCTTCTTAGTGCCCATTTTGCAAATCGCCTACCCGGCGCTGATTACCTTGAGCGGTTTGAACATTGCCCACAAGCTGTATCACTTCAACCCTGTGAAAGTTCCTGTCCTGGTTGTGTTTGTCATTAGCCTTGTAGGTTTTTTCCTCAAATAAGAAAAGACAAAAGAAAAGGAAGAGGCGTTAGCTTCTGCGTGGCATGCTGAAACATGGGGTAAATAATCTTAACCCCACGTTCCGATATCTGCAGGAAGCCCCCTGCAGATATCTTCACGCGGGGCTAACCTCTGCCAGCGCTACCGCGCTTCATTAGACTTCTTGTGTAATTACATTTGCAAAAGCTATTACTCATTTTTCACAGCCTCGTAAAGGTAGCAGAAACTAAACAATCAGGATATTTTCATTGGCTCTTGATCAAAGGCTTTCGCTTTTTCCTTCCTCCCTTATTTGAGGAGGGGTGCCTCAAAATGCTGCTGGAAGGTTTGGCAGAAATGTTCCTGCTTGTAAGGATCATTGGAATAATAGATGTATCCAATACAGGTAGTGTCATAAGCGTTAACTAAAACACTTCCTAATTCTGTGGAAGGGATATTTAACGGCAATAGGGCCTTATCCAGCTTATCTTTAATGCTAGGATCGTCGGTGCTGATCATGATGTAAATAGTTTCTAAATCGCGCTGTATTTTAAGCGAATCTCTTTCACCTGGTTGCAAACCTGCCTCTAAAGATTGGATCATCATGATGAACAAGTTCTTAAGCACTTGAGGGTCATGGACACTGCGTAAAGCCGCAGGAGCCAATGAATAGAAAAAATTCTCCAGAAGAAAATCGTTGGAAATACCGCCCTCTAGCAGTATAGCGCGAAGATTACTCAACTGTTCATTCTGCTTTGAAATCATCCCCCCGTTAAAATCGCGGATTTCGCCTACGATCCTGCTAAGCTCGGAAGAAACAATCTGCCTTGCTTTGTATAAATCAATAGAGTGATCGTTGCGTAAAAACATCTCCTTAGGTAAACGTACGCGGAATACAGTGGCTTCTTTTGGGTATTTTTTGCGCAAAAACCCAACAGTTTTACAAAAGTCGTGGATATAATCCAAAAAGGTGTCGATCTTTTTAAATTGCTCAGCCACCGATAAAGAGCCTTTTTTAAGGACCTGCACAAAAATGATAGTGAAATAAAGATGGGTATGGGTCTGCTCATCAAAAGTAATAAAGACCTGGGGCAGATCGTTGAGAAACTTGAGCTGATCCGCCAGGCTCAAGATATTGCGCATGATCTCTTCATGATTGCGGGGCATGAAAATCGGATGCATGAGCCTTTCTATGCTTTCTTTGAGGTCATCTGCCAGATCATTTTTCAGGCGGCCAAGCTCTTGAGGGGTAAACTCGGAGCCATCGATTTTTTCTATTTCAAGGTAAAGCAAGTTAATGTCTTCTGCATGCCTGCTGTTAGAGTAATATGAACCTTCAACAATTTGCGAATTCGGCACATGATTTTGTACGGCCCTCAGAATATGGCGATTATCGAAAACCTCTTTATCTTTCAGAAAATTAATCCCTATAGATATACCTACAACAGGCCTTTCTATTTGTTCGCTGCGCAATTTAGCCCTAAAGACCTTAATAAATAAATGCCTCCTTTCCTGCTGCTGCTTAAGCAGTTTCTTTAACTCCCTTCTGAAATGGTAATGGGCTATAATAATACGGCTTAAGTGCCGCGATTCGCGGGTCCGCTTAAATTCATCTTTGCAAACAACCAAAAACTGCTGCATCTCGTTAAAAATATCGTGATCTAATGTCTGCGGAAAACGCTGCAGCAAATGGGCTATGAAAGCCTGAATAATTGCCAGCTTCTCATCATAGGCCACCCCTTTAATCTCAAGAATACGGTTTGCGTAATAGCTTGACTGCACGCCTAATTTAATCTCAGTTTCCAGCACAGGTAAATTTCGTATGATTTGGCCCAGCTCTTCATGGTCATTGACGCGTACAACTAGTTCACAAAAGGTAAAACAATCATTATTTAAGGCCGGAACAGTAAAATCAATCGCATAAGAAAGCGTCACATTAAGCCGTTTGCCTGGCAGCAGCCAGCGGGTAACCATTTCATAAAAAAACTTGGAGGCGCTTAGACGTAATTTTAACAACACATAAAGTGAAATATTATACGGCGGCGTCTTTATTTGAGAGTGTTTAAATAAGGGCAAAGCGCTCGCTAACTCATTTAAAATAAGTTGAGAAGAGTCTGCTTTTCCACTGAAATGGGGAAAAAAAATCGTCTTTAACCCCCGTGAAATTAAATAGCGGTGATAAAGAGAGGATTCTTCATCACTGTCAGAAGCAATGTGGGTAGCAAATTCAGGCAGGGTGCCATCATCCATAGTAATACATCATTAGGCAAGGTTTAGACTTCACCATTAGGCTTCTTGCGTAACTGGCTTTACTTGAAAAATTGCTATTTTTGAGCAGATCTATCGAAAAATTTTGAGAGCATATGAAAACATATAGTCGAAAAATTTAGCGATCAAGATGCCAAAAAGGGCAATTTTAACAAACAATGCCAGTTACGCAAGAAGTCTATTACCCCTAAAAAAATTAAGACCAATGATGTTTTACCAAATCAGCTTCGTTGCTGCAACATAGATTTTTTTTTATTCGTATATTTTCGTCGAAGAGCGTATGGCAAAGGGGTCTTGAATTAAAGTTTTTCGCTCATTGGTAATAAAAGATTGCACTATCAAAGGCAGGTTGTTTTTTTGCGCCAGCAAAATGGACCGCGCATGTAAAATTTTTGCCCCTTTAGAAACAATTGTTAAAGCCTCATTATAATGAAGATCCGCATAGTGGCAAGCTGCGCTGCAAGCCTTTGGGTCATGGTCATATATCCCATCTACATCTTTATAAAACTCCACAGCTTTAGCTTCCAAAGCTATTCCCAAAGCGACAGCAGTAGTATCCGACCCCCCCCTGCCTAATGTGGTGATTTCACCTTTACGACTTACACCCTGAAAACCAGCTACAATGGCAACTTTCCCTTCTTGCAAGGCTTTTTCTATCCGGAAGGGGCGCATCTCTTCAATCTTGGCATCAGCATGCTGGCATGATGTAATGATACCCGATTGGCTGCCGGTAAAACTGATGGCTTCACACCCCTTTGCAGCTAAAGCCATCGCTAAAAGGGCAATGCTGATGCGTTCTCCAGCAGTCAGGAGCATATCATATTCCCTTCGGGGTGGATTTGGATGCACTTGAGTTGCAAGGTTTGCCAGTTGATTTGTCGTATTGCCCATCGCACTAATTACAACTACTGCCTGGGAGACTTCTTGCCTTTTTGCTAAAATGATATCAGCTATCCGGGCAAAACAAGCAGGAGAGGCAACTGAAGCTCCTCCAAACTTCATTACAATTGTTTTTAAAGTCATTATTTCCCCGACAAAAAAGTATCTAAAAAATTGGTTTTTGAGGTATAACTATAAGGATTTTATTCATTTATGGGGATTTTATTCATTTAGGTAATTATGTTTGAACTGGAAAAACAATTTACATTTGAATCTGGACATGTCTTGGTACACCACGACGGTAAATGCCGTCAGCCCCATGGCCATTCTTATACTTTAATTGTGCAGGTGGCAAGTCCAACTCTTATCGCAAACGGTCCTAAAACCAATATGGTGATTGATTTTAATGACATCTCCGCCATTGTGTGCCCTATGATCGAAAATTATTTTGACCATAAGTGGCTTAATGACAGCCTGAATACCGACTCCCCTACCGTCGAATTTATGGCTAAATGGATCTATGAGTTTCTGGAGGAAAAACTGCCAGGCCTTGCTGCCATTACTCTACACGAAACTTATTCATCAAAAGTTACTTATCGCCCTAAAAAAATTTAACAAGATATATTCCAATGCATACCTATATACTGCAATTATTTATAATCACACTCAGTTGTTTATCATTCTTTTGCGAGGCCACAATCCGCCTGACAGAGTTTAACAATGAATCTGCCATCCAATTCGAAGATACTTTTAAAGACGGCACCCCCTATCTTTCCCTGATCGAAAACAATGCCGGCGCAGTCATTGAAAGAAATGCTGTTATTACCAGTTTAGATGGAAATACTTCTATTATTTTTGAAGATGCACAACGCTCCGGCTTTCATCGCCCCCACTGGAAATTCCATGTGTGGCTAAAAAGTAAAACCGGTTTTCCTTTTATGGACGGCAATAAAATTTTATATGCCGTAGTGTTTTACGACGGCGAAGGTGAAGTAAAGGTCCAACTCGATGCCGAAGGCAAGCTGCATATCTTAGGCGGGTATGATGTAAAGGATGTGCTTTATCCCTGGAAAGTAGGCACCATTGGCCGCGGCAATCCCTATCTTCAAATCAAAAACAGCAGCCAGCCCGACTATAACGGGATCAAATACTTCGATAACGATAATTTCGTAGGCTATACCTATAGAAAATATTACGATAGTGACGATTCGCCTATCGAACATTCTTCACGGGAACATGGGCATCATAATCACTCCCGCCCTTTCCACTTCCCTTAAGAGATCACTTTGGATGGCAGAGGCGCAGCTTCTGCCAGGTTCTCCTGCATTTGCTTTTCCCATGTTTCAATAGTCTTTAGCAATTTAGGCTGAAGAGCTTTAAACACCTCGTATTTAAAGTTTTTAACTTTCCCAAAACACGCTATATACTCCCGCTCATATGTTGCCACCGCATCAGCCAATTTTCTTTTCATGGTTTTTGCTAATCGTTCGTATCTGGCAAGCCGCTCTAATGGATTGCTAAAGGACGTGGGAAATTTTGCCTCAAATTCTGCATAAAGAGGCAGGATATTTTCACCAAGCATTTGATAAGCGATTTCGGGGTACTTATAATGCAACTCATTGGCATCCTTAAAATAACCAAGGAATTTAAAAGGCTCAATTTCTCCGTTAATAAGAGAAGCCGCGCTTATTTTATAAATATTTAGGGAATGGCGATTGATCACTTCTCTGGGCACATAATTGAGCAGCATTTCATAAAAATGTTTGAGCACACTAAGATTAATTATACAAAATGAATGCCCTCTTCTTGCTCTTGGAGACACTCCCCTTCCGCCGCTTTCCCTTATTATTTTATCAATTGCAAGGCCGGCTAAAAATTCCAGATTCTTCGCATTCCACTCCTTCATGGGTACGCAAGTAATGAGTCCAATTGCCTCTAGCAAACTCATTTGATGGCCGGTAAATAAGGCAGTAATAAATTTTTTTTCTTCTTCAAGGAACTCTCCCAAGCCCAGTTTGGCTCGATTAAGGAGGTTTTTTTTAAACTCGTCTATAGGGTTTTTTTGCATCTCCTCGCTTGTTTTTTTCGCGATTTCCTGCAGCAATTGTAAAACTTCTAGTTGTAAGAGCTGTACGGGGCGTCCTTGTACCGACGCGATGCCTACAACTATACGTGGCTGAGAGAAAATTTTATAAGGCAGCTCATAGGCAATAGCTCTGGGACCTGTGTCATGAGTGCGATATACACTTTCTTTGATTATATTAAGAATTTCGCCAAAAAAAAGCCCTGTTAACCAGCTGCGATAAGTGGAAGCTTCCATTTCCTTTAATGGATAGGCAACTGCCGTAGAAGGCACACAGCCAGTAATAAAGGGTGCTAAATTTGCTAACAGATAATTGACGTCATCGCGAAAAGAAGATGGCCAATTCGCAAATAAAAAGCGCGCCAGCTTCGTTATCTGAAACAAGCTCCGAGTTTCCTTTCCTTTGCAAAAATTAAGAACCTTCACAATTAATTCTTTGTTAATTCCTTTAAGCGAAAGATTTAAAAGCTCGTTTTCAATAAATCCTTTCTGCTTTTCTTCTTCAATAGACCAAGCTACTACTGATGGATATTCGCTTTCCCAATTAAAAGCCTGCTGGCGCTTTTTTATTATGTTCCAAAATATATGCAGAAGTAAAAGCTTGCTTACTTGGGAAATGCAAGGACTGGCAAAGTCCTTTAACAGTGCATCCAGTTGTTCTGCATTATTGCTAAGGGTGTAATGGTATTCATTTAATACAAATCCAAAAATCTTCATGCGCCGCTTGCCGCAAAATTTATTATAAGCGTTTGCAACTGAAAGGATTGCTTCCCACTCATTTACAATTAAGTTTTTGAAGCGGGACTTGCTTGCAGGGCCTAGCAATGAATATTTGTTTAAAATACTTTGCCATTCCTGCTTATAGGTTTCAAATAAGAGGGTCGGCTGCTTTAAGCCGCTGCAGCAAAGCAATAACCCGCGCAACCACGTATGGCCCACTGTTTTTTCGGCAGACATTTTTTTAACGAGATTTCCTAGAAGACTTTTATAAAATGCCGTACACCCGTATTTATTCAATACGCTTTGGGCAATCTCCAATAGCTGCTGAGTTGCGACCGCAGAATGATTCAACATAGTTAAAAATGCTTGCACTGCCTGTTCATTTTCTGGATCAAGGCTTTGCAATTGCAACTGTATGGCCTCCCAAGAGATTTCAATGGTTGTAAAAGAAGGCGCTAATTCAAATAAACGCTCTCTGCTTTTAGCCTCAATTTCATGTAATTTCGCGTTGTTGCCGGCGCTAAGATAAGATAAAATATGCACTTGGGGGCTTTGTTCAGCTTCATAAGGAAATTTTACTGCCGACTTGGCAACTGCAGTAAATGCTTCTTTCCAATTTTCATCCAAAGAAAAAGAAGTTGCAATCCAGCAAATACTTTCTAACCAGGCGCTATTAGGCTGGACAATGGCCCCCATGCCTAAACAATTGGCAATCTTTAACAACACTGTGAGAATTTTAATTTTTTCGTCATAAACAGGAGGCCGTTCTTTAACCCGCAAAGCCAATCTGGTGAGCCTTTCGCGATAAGAATTCCCATTTATGCCTGATAGTCCTTGCTCTAATTCTTCGCATAGCTGATAATGATTACAGTAAGCGAAGTCTTTGGGCTCTTCTCCCTTTAACGAACCTGCAAGTCGAACAACTTCCATAAGACACCTTTTGGTTAAACGATTCGCATTTTTCATTCTGCAGCAGGCCGTTTCACTGTGCAAGAAAAAATTTAGGGAATGGGTTCAGGCTCTGTTCTGGTTCAAAATTGCACTTTGTTATTCTTGCAATTTTACCTAAGACTCTGATAGACTTCCTTCAAGTTAAGAAAACAGGAGAAACCTTTACATGTCAAAACACCCTCAACATAACTGGAATGACGACAAACTCGTCGATACAGTTACTTTCCAAGAAAAAGATGCTGAAGAATTTAAAAATTTGCTAGGTGGAGCACAGGCAACTGCAGTCGATGAAAGCTCTAAAATGTCTCCAGGCATTGTTCTTAAAGGTAAAATCGTAGATATTACCAAAGACCACGTCGTCATCGATGTAGGCTTAAAATCTGAAGGCCTAGTGCCCATTCAAGAATTTTCCGATCCATCTGAAATTATTCTCGGTGCAGAGACTGAGGTTCTCCTTGATCAAGCTGAAGATGAAAATGGGCAGATCGTTCTTTCCAGAGAAAAAGCAGAGCGTCTGCGCCAGTGGGAATTCATCCTTGAGCACTGCGAAGAGGGTTCAATCGTTAAAGGCCGTGTTATCCGCAAAGTTAAAGGCGGTTTGATGGTTGACATCGGTATGGAAGCATTCCTGCCTGGCTCGCAAATCGACAACAAACGCATTAAAAATCTCGATGAGTACATCGGCAAAACTTACGACTTTAAGATCCTCAAAATCAATATCGACAGAAAAAACGTCGTTATTTCCCGCCGCGAACTGCTTGAAGCAGAAAGAATGTCTAAAAAGTCTGAGCTTCTAGAGAACATCCAAGTAGGCGACCTCAGAGAGGGTATCGTTAAAAACATCACCGATTTCGGCGTATTCTTAGACCTGGACGGTATTGACGGTCTTCTCCACATTACAGACATGACTTGGAAGAGAATTAAGCACCCATCAGAAATGGTGCAGCTCGGCCAAAAATTACACGTTCTCATCCTGAGCGTAGATAAAGATAAAGGCAGAGTAGCTCTTGGACTTAAGCAAAAAGATGCGAATCCATGGGATCAAATTGAACAGAAATACCCGCCAGGAACAAGAGTGAAGGGCAAGATTGTTAACCTATTGCCTTACGGCGCCTTTATTGAAATCGAGCCAGGTATCGAAGGCCTTATTCATGTTTCAGAAATGTCATGGGTAAAAAATGTTAACGATCCTAGCGAAGTCGTACGCAAGGGTGAAGAGGTTGAAGCTGTTGTTCTTTCAGTCCAAAAAGAAGAAGGAAAAATTTCTTTAGGTATCAAGCAAATCGAACACAATCCATGGGATGATGTAGAGCGCAAATACCCAATCGGCAAAAACCTGCGCGTTGAAATTAAAAACCTGACCAACTATGGCGCATTTGTTGAACTGGAACCAGGCGTTGAGGGGCTTATCCACATTTCAGATTTAAGCTGGATTAAGAAAGTGTCCCACCCCTCCGAAGTCCTGCGTAAAGGCGACGTCGTTGAAGCTGCTGTTTTATCCGTAGATAAAGAAAACAAGAAAATTACACTGGGTATTAAACAACTCAGCAATAATCCTTGGGAATCTATTGAAAAGACAATGCCAATCGGTGCACTTGTTAAAGGCAAAGTCACTAAAATAACAGCATTTGGCGCTTTTGTTGAACTAGAGAATGGCATCGAAGGCCTCATTCATGTGACTGAACTATCCGACCAAGCTTTTGGCAAAGTTGAAGACGTCGTAGCAAAAGGCGATGATGTCACAGCAAAGATCATAAAAGTAGATCCGGAGCACAAAAAAATCGCTCTCTCTATTAAAGATTACCTGATCGACCAGAATCAAGAGAACAGGGATGATATTGTCGTGACTCCTCGTAAGCGCGGCAAGAAAAATAAAGATAAGGACGATGAGAGATCCGATCAGGACTCCCACGACCATGAGGAATCTGAAGAGTAGCATCAGGATTTCCAAGTAACTATCATCCGTCTTCGCAAAGGGGTTGTAATAAGCCCTTTGCGAAGATTCACATTAACGATCTTGTGTAAACGCACGAAAGGCATATCATGAACAAAGATCTAATAGCTGTTTTTGAATACTTAGAAAGGGAAAAAGGGGTAAAACGAGATGTAGTGATCAGCGCTATCGAGGAATCTCTCAGAGCAGCTGCTAAGAAAAGCATCACAGGCGCCTCTAATGTAACGGTTCATATCAATCCTAAAACAGGAGCCATTGACGTATATTGTGAAAAAGAAATCGTCGATGAGCTGGATGTGCCTTCACAAGAAATTTTGCTTGAAGATGCCAGAGAAATTGATCCTGATTGCCAGTTAGGGCAATTCATTGATGTTCTTGTAACACCTAAAGATTTCGGCCGCATTGCCGCACAAAAAGCGCGCCAAGTTATCGCAAGTAAATTGCGCGGTGCTGAAAGAGATGTGATCTATGAAGAATATCGCCATCGCGTAAATGAGTTAATTTCCGGAACGGTTAAGAAAATTGTACGCGGAGCCAATTTAATTATTGATCTCGGCAAGGTCGAAGCAATTATGCCGATGCGCTGCTACCCTAAAACAGAAAGTTATAAAATCGGCGATAAGGTTTTAGCCCTATTGCAAGAAGTACGCGATACAGAGAGCGGCGGCGCAGAAGTTGTCCTTACCCGCAGCCATCCCGATTTTGTAAGACACCTATTTATTCAAGAGGTTCCCGAAATTGGCGACGGGACCATTGAAATTATTAAAGTGGTTCGAGAGCCAGGATACCGCACAAAATTGACAGTCCGTTCTAATGATCCTAAAGTAGATCCTGTAGGTGCTTGTGTGGGCATGCGCGGCCTTAGAGTTAAAAATATTGTAAGGGAATTGCAGAATGAAAAAATCGATATCATTCCCTATGCGAATGATCCGGTTGAACTTCTCCAAAATGCACTCAATCCCATTGAAATTAGAAAGATAAGCCTAAACGATGAAGATGACACTATTTCTATCGTTGTCGATGATTCTGATTATGCAGCCGTTATTGGTAAAAAAGGGTTAAATGCGAATTTAAATGGACAGCTAATTGGTTATGAGCTAGAAGTCCAGAAAATGACGGATTATAACCGTGCAATGGCAATTCAGCGAACTGAATTAGCTTCCATGGATGATCCTTTATTAGATGAACCATTGCAATCACTTGAGGGCATTAACAAGTTGGTATTTGAGCATTTAGTGGCTGAAGGATATTCTACACCGCGTGCGCTGCTTTCAGCTTCTCTTCAAGACTTGGAAAAAATACCTGGTATAAGTCTTGACCTGGCTGAAGATCTTTCTAATAAAATACTTGAAAAAATTCGCAAACAGAGGACATAGCGTTGGCTAAAAACCTAAAGTTGACAATTAAAAATACTCAAATTGCTAAAGCGATCAATTTGAGCGGACTTAAGAGCAAGCTTTCTAAGAAGAAAGAAGGTGTGCCAGAGTCTGAAGAGCCACCTGTACAGCCTGAAACTATTGAAGAAGATATCACCGATGCTTCTCAAAAAGAGGCTAAGGAGGAAGCTCCTCGCATAAAAGCCCGCTCCAAGTCAGCGTTTGCGGAAAAAGATAAGCCTGCTGCTACAGCTGAATCAGCTCCTATGCCTGAACCTGAAGCAGAAAAACCTGATACCTTAAAGGAAGAAATTGAAGCAATTTCTTCTGTGAAACCAAAGGTGCGCGAACCCGAATCAAAAGAAGATTTGGCTTCCTCTTTCAATAAGTTATTTATTGAACCAGATGTAGAAAAAATCCCAGATATAGAAGCAAAGCCCGAAGTGATTAAGCAACCACCAGCTCCAGTTGTAGAAGAAAAAAAAACTGCTGAACCGCCTAAAGAGGTAAAACCTCGAGAGTATCGCGAAGAGCCTAGAAAGCATCCTCCGCGTGAAAGAGAGTATGTTACTCCCCAGCGTTTTACACCGACAAGACCTGAATCCTATCAAAAACTAGGTCCGACTGGCAAGCACATTAAAGACTTAATGCCCCCTTCTCAATACTCTCCAAGAGCAAGGGATGCTGAAAAATCTGCATTTATCCCTTCCAAGCATGCTGAAGGCGATAAAAGCAGCCGTGACAGCGCTAAAGCAAAGCCGAAGCCGAAGGAAGAAGAAGTTAAGCAGGAAGCTGCTGATGATAAAAAAGGCAAGCTTAAATTCAAAGAATTCAAGGATGTTAAGCCAACTAAAAAAACTGAATCTTCACGCTTTGATGTTCGCGACAGACAAGGATTACGCGCAAGCGATGACGATAGCAGCCATTACCGTAAGAAGAGAGGCAAACAACCCAAGCAGCAGCAAGAAGACACTACAATACGCCCAACAAACCTCTCTATACGCGTGCCGATCACTGTAAAAGATCTTGCAGCAGAGATGAAGTTAAAGACAGCACAGTTAATTGGAAAGCTTTTTTTGAGCGGTGTGGTTGTCACCATAAATGATATCCTTGAAGACACGACAACAATTCAGCTGCTTGGTCAAGAATTTGGCTGCGAGATTCACATCGACACCTCGGAAGAGGAGCGCATCCGTATCACAGATAAGACTATAGATGAAGAAGTCAAATCGGCTAATCCTGATGATCTGGTCGCACGGGCTCCAATTGTGGCCTTTATGGGTCATGTTGACCACGGCAAAACTAGCTTGATAGACGCCATCCGCAAAAGCAACCGTGCTGCAGGTGAAGCCGGAGCCATTACACAGCATATTGGCGCTTTCCGCTGCCATACGCCGGTGGGAGATATTGCAATCCTGGATACACCTGGCCATGAAGCGTTCTCCTCAATGCGTGAACGCGGCGCTCACGTGACTGACATTGTCGTCCTTGTGGTTGCCGGCGACGAAGGGATAAAAGTGCAAACAGTTGAAGCGATACAGCATGCAAAAACAGCTGGTGTAAATATAGTTGTGGCCATCAATAAAAGCGACAAGCCCAACTTTAACGCCGAAAACGTCTATCGTCAATTAGCTGAGCAGGAATTGCTACCGGAAGCTTGGGGCGGCGAGGTCATTACAGTGAATTGCTCCGCTACAACAGGAGAGGGCATTCCAAGCCTGTTGGAAATGCTTGCACTGCAAGCCGAAGTATTGGAACTAAAAGCCAACCCTAAAGCTAGAGCCAGAGGTACTGTCCTTGAGTCTGAAATGCATAAGGGACTTGGCGGCGTAGCCACAATTTTAGTGCAAAACGGCACTATTAAAAAAGGCGATGCCCTAGTCTGCGACAACCTCTGGGGTCGTGTAAAGACTATGTTTAATGAGTTCGGCAAGGAATTGTTAGAAGCAGGCCCGTCTACACCAGTCGAGATTACCGGCCTATCCGGTTTGCCCGATGCTGGCCAGGAATTCATCGTAGTGAAAAACGAAAAAGAAGCTAAAGAGATTGCAGAAGCACGTGCCCAAGGCCAAAAACAAAAGACCCAGCAGATGCTTAAAAAAGTCTCTGTTGAGAATATGTTCCAACAGGCAAGCGAAACATCTGCTAAAAAAGTGCTTAACCTGGTGCTTAGGGCAGACGTGCAAGGCTCTCTGGAAGCCGTGCGCACAGCCCTCTTAAAAATCCACTCTAAAAAGATAGAGGTTAACCTAATTTCAGCTGGCGTTGGAGAAGTTTCAGAATCAGATGTGCAGTTAGCAGCCGCTTCTAAAGCGACAATTATCGGCTTTCATACCCAAATTGAAAGCCATGCAGATTCATTAATCAAGCAACTCGGCATTCAGGTCAGGCTGCATGATATTATTTATCACGCCA
Source organism: Verrucomicrobiota bacterium (assembly GCA_023428915.1). Classification (GTDB taxonomy): domain Bacteria; phylum Chlamydiota; class Chlamydiia; order Chlamydiales; family JAEYWL01; genus JAEYWL01. The sequence goes on along the minus strand of JAEYWL010000025.1, from coordinate 7,082 downwards.
TTGATGACGTGAAAGCTATCATGGTGTCTCTGTTAGATAAAATTGCTGTTGAAAATGAACGCGGCAGAGCGGAAGTGCGTGCCGTTTTCAAATCCTCACAGCATGGTATGATTGCAGGCTGTATTGTGACTGATGGGACCATCAACCGCAACCATCAAATTAAAGTGATGCGCAACAAGCAACAGGTTTGGAAAGGCTCCATCTCTTCTTTAAAACGAGTAAAAGAGGATGTACGCGAAGTCGCAAAAGGACTTGAATGCGGTATCCTCCTCTCTGGCTTTAATGAAGTCTTAGAAGGAGATATTTTAGAAGCTGTTGAAACCACCTATATTACCCAAGAGCTGTAAAACTTATGACAGAAAGAGTTGATCGCCTAAATTCATTGCTTAAAGAAGTGATTTCTGAAGTGATTACACGTGATGTTAGAAACCCGCATGTCAATGAATTAGTGACAGTAACACGCGTCGAAATTACCAAAGACCTTCATTATGCAAAAGTTTATATTAGTGTGATCGCCTCAGACGAAGTCAAAAAAGAAACTTTGGCTGCCTTGCAATCGGCAGCCGGGTTTATTGCAGTCAATGCCTCAAAAAAAGTTGTTATGCGCTATTTTCCTGAACTCACTTTTAAACTAGATGACTCAGTGGCCAAACATATGCGCATTGAAGAACTCCTCGGCGAAATCAATAAAGAAAAACAGGCAAGACAAAATCCCGCAGCAGATGCCTCAGAATCCGCAGAGTAAATTTACTGGGAATTCTGAAGGAATTCTGCTTGTAGATAAGCCAAAATCAGTTACTTCTTTTAATTTAGTCGCGCAGCTTCGCAGGCGCTTAAAAGTAAAAAAAATAGGCCATGCTGGTACTCTGGATCCATTTGCTACCGGAGTAATGGTCATGCTGATAGGGCGTGCCTACACAAAATTATCCGATAGTTTTTTAGCCAGCGACAAAGAATACATTGCAACGGTTAAGCTTGGGGAAACAACTGACAGCTATGACTGCGATGGGCAAATCACTTCAACCAATGACCTTATCCCAAGCCTGGAACAAGTTCGGGCAGCTATCGCAGCTTTTCAAGGCACAATCGAACAAGTTCCGCCAATGTTTTCAGCGAAGAAGATTGGGGGAAAAAAATGTTACGAACTGGCCAGGCAAGGCAAAACAGTTGAAAGAGCGGCATGTACAGTAACCGTTTCAATGCAATTACTCAGTTATACTTACCCCTGCATGCAAATTAAAGTGGCTTGCAGTAAAGGGACCTACATTCGCTCACTCGCCCATGACTTAGGTGCCTGGTTAGGATGCGGAGCCCATTTAATTGAACTGCGCAGGATGCGCAGCGGCAATTTTTCAATTGAGCAATGTGTAGACGGCTCGCAATTATTAAATCCTGAATACGACATCGAATCTAAGTTAGTGCAGCTATCCCATTAGGAGCTATTTATGAGGCAAACAGCCGTTCTGACTATTGGCAACTTTGATGGAGTGCATTTAGGCCATCAAGCCTTATTAAAGCGCGTCACCGACTTAGCGGCTATCCGGGGTATTGAATCAGCTGTTCTCACTTTTAGCAACCACCCAACAGTAGTTTTAAAGCCGGATGCCCCAGTTATTCCTATATGCACCCCCATCCATAAGGAAGCATTAATTAAGTCTTTTGGGATCCAGCATATTTACAAGATCCCCTTCACTCCTGAATTATCCCAGAAAACAGCCCGTGAATTTATCCAAGAATTGCAGCTTGAGATTTATTTTCCAGATCTCATTTTAGGACACGATGCAGTGTTTGGTAAAGGGCGTATGGGCGACCGCAGCGTCATCGAGACTTTAGGAAGAGAGCTCAATTTCCATGCCGATTATCAACCGGCAATTTGCCATGACAATATACCGGTATCTAGCAGTGCCATAAGACGCTGCCTCAAAGAAGGAAACTTGGAAAAAGTCAACGACCTGCTTGGAAGGAAATACTCCATTCTGCAAAAAGTTTCAAAGGGGTTAGGTTTGGCTAAACAGTTAGGCTATCCCACATATAATTTCGACGTTTCCAGCCTTTGCCTTCCCCCGCTAGGCATCTATATAGTGGGGCTAATCGCCCAAGGACAACATCATCCAGCTGTTGCCAGCCTTGGCATTGCCCCTACCATTAGGAACGACCTGCGCCCCATTCTCGAAGTCCACCTCCTGGGCAATGCAAACTTGGATCCCAGCCAACCTATGGAAACGGTTTTCTACCAATATCTGCGTCCCGAAGCCAAATTCGACACTCTTGAGCTATTATCAAGCCAGATCGGCAAAGACGTGATAGCCGCTAAAGGCTATTTTTTCAATACCGTCTAAATTAAGCGCCTTATTCAGATTTTAGCTTAACCTTTTCTTTGGAGGCGTTTCATGCCTTCTTTATAGCTTAAGGGGCTTAGAGTGTCCTTATTGGCTTCAAGAAAGGCTTGAACTTCTTTTGGAGCTGCTTTGGAATATTCCCTAAGAGCCCAGCCGATAGCTTTGCGGATGAAAAATTCTTTTTCATGCTGCAAGGCTGCGCAATAACTAAATAACCGCTTTTGATCTGTTTCCTGCTTCCATTTGAGTTGAAACAGCAAAGCGGAGCGGCGCACCCACATATTGGGATCTTTTACCCAGCGGTCCATTTCTGTTATAAGCTCAGGGTATTGTTTTATAAGAAGCCCCACTAAATTAGCTGCCAAGTAATCGACAGTGTCCCACCACGATTTAACGACAATTAATTCTTTCAGGAAGGGTAGAAAATCAGGGGTCCATAATTTTTTATATTTAGTGCCTGCCGTTAGAGCTACATACTGAAATTCACGCTGCTCCTTATTCCAGCAATTTCTCATAAAATTCATTAGCTGCGCTTCGTCGCCAATTGGATTATCTTGTAAAAAAGTTTTAATTAACTTATCTAGTTGTGGCTTGGGGATCCCGAAAAAAGGGAACTGCAAGCGCATATAGGAAGCCTGCCATGAAGCTTTATCTTCATCTTTTTCAGAGGACAGGATTTTTTCTAGTGAGCACATAAACACCTAAACCTTAAGCAGAAAGTTTATCACAATACGATTAAAGAGTTCAGGCTTTTCTACTAGAGGTAAATGTCCCTGGCCCTGAAATACGTAGTATTCAGCTTGAGGTATGCCATCTGCTAGTTGTTTACTGTCAGCCGGACAAAGGATATCGCTATCGCCGCCAATCACAAGAGTAGGGACTGCTATTTTATGGTAAAAGGAGGAAGAGTTAAATCTTGAGATTGCTCCTATCTGCCCCTCAAACCCAACAATAGTTTGCTGATAGGGATTTTGTTCAGCTGCAGCAATAAATTCAGACACTTTCTCATGGTCGGCCAAAAAATCATCAGAAAATAACCAGGGGGCAATTCCTTGAGCTATCACAGAAATGGGCAAACCCGCTCTTCTTAATTGTAAAATATGCTGCTGCGTTAGCGCTGACTTGGGCTTAAAGCTAATCAAGGTATTGCTTAAAACCAAACGCTCAATTTTATTAGGATGAGTAATAGCCAGCTGCTGCGCGATGCAGCCGCCCATTGAATGCCCAAGGCAATGAGCCTTATCTATTCCCAAGTGCTCTAATAGGGCTAGGGTATCCTTGGCCATATCTTCTATAGTATAAGGAGTTTCTGGTGCTGAGGAGCGGCCGACCCCCCTATTATCAAAAAGCGTAACATGAAAATGCTCCCCAAGTTCTTTTACAATGGGAGCCCAAAACAAGCTATTGCAGGTTAACCCGGCAATTAACAAAAGCTCAGGTTTTGCCTTATCCCCTATCTGTTCATAATACAATGTAACATTATTAATATTTACATTTGTCATTTTAATTCTACTTTGTTATAATTTTGAAAAATTTTAAATAAAACATGAAAATTACTAAATTTGTTTATACAGATCTTTATCAAAATGCTGAAAATGAACTGGCTCATTTCAGACAGCTAAAGACAGCCAAGCCGCTTACTTTCAAAGTCCTATCCCTTTGTAAAGGAATTAGCCTGGATGTCATTCATCGAATTGAATATGCCCTTGTGTTTATATTTCTAGCTTTTAAAATCTGTGCCAAAACTACATTTATCCCTCTTAGCCTTCAACTAATCGTTAATTTCAAAAAGAGAGAACAACGAGTTTCACTCCTTATTGCAAATCATTTTAAGTGTTTTAAAAAAGAATGCACTTTGGCGCTATATTTATTGGCCAGCAGTATTATTAGCCCGCTAACATCGACTAATCCCTATACCAAAAGTAAAGTAAGTTGGCAATATCTCAAAGGAAATCCAAACCGCCACAATTATGCCCGCGCTTTTGCATTAGCCAGTGAAGGTGCCCGCCGCAATATTGGCAAAGCGCATCTCACTCTAGGATGCCTGTATCTATATGGAGATGGATTGCCCGCAAATCCAATTAAGGCAAAAGAACATTTTGAAGCAGCATCTAAAGCCGGCTGCCGCAAGGCCAATTATTGGATAGGCTGTCTTTATGATGAAGGCGAAGGTGTGGTTAAAGACCACAATGCTGCAAAGCGCTTTTATGAGATGGGCAAAATACACAATTGCAAGCAAAGTTTCTTTGCCTTAGCCCATATGCATAAATTTGGCCGTGAAGGCATGCCTGCAATGCCTGCCAAAGCATTTGAAGAGTTCAAACAGCTGGCTGAAGCCGGCGATCCATTGGCAATGTTTGAATTAGCTGATATGTATGCCAAAGGGATTGGCTGTAATCGCAATATTGCCTTAATGGAAATTTGGGGCAAAAAATCAGCAGAAGCCGGCCACATACCAGCAGGAACTTTTCTAGGCGAGCACTTTCTTTTAAAAGAGCCCCGCGATTACACTAAAGCCAAATTCTGGCTGGAATGGGCAGCCCTAAGAGGCAATCCTAAAGCGCAATGCGCTTTCGGTGATATGCATTATCTAAGCTTGGGTATGCCGCAAGATTATCGCAAAGCCTTTTTCTGGTATAAAATGGCAGCGGATGCAGGGTACAGCCCAGGGCAGTATCTTCAAGCCGAATGCTATTTCCATGGCAAAGGGGTTAGGCAAAATTTGGAAGAGGCACTCCGCCTGGCGCAGCTGTCCAATGAGGGCGGGGTAAATAAAGGCGCTGAATTGGCAAGCATCATCCAGGAATTAATGGCCGATCTCACCTAACCACATGTCATAAGAGTTTGGGTCTACATTTGCCCCTGTAAGCACGCAGGCAATATCGCCATCATGCCTATGAGGGTGATACAGCAACGCTGCTAGTGCTGCAGCCCCTGACGGCTCTAAACGAATTTGCAGCCGCTCTTTGGCCCAAAGCATTGCCGATTTAATTTCAAACTCGGTGACCAACTCAACTTCATCTACATACTGCTGCAGCAAGGGCCAATTATGCTCCCCTACCTGCGGCGCCATAAGTCCATCGGCAATTGTATTGTTATTTGCAAGCAAAGTGCGCTTGCCAAGCTTTCTTGAAACAAAATAATCGGCGGCATTCGAAGGCTCCACCCCAACTGTCGTAATGGCAGGATTAAGCTGCTTAATGGCTGCTGTGCAGCCGCCCATAATGCCGCCGCCTCCGATTGGCCCATAAAATGTGGCGAGCTGCGGCAGCTCTTCAAAAACCTCTAAAGCAATAGTGCCCTGCCCGGCTATCACGTTAAGATTGTCATAAGGCGATAATATTGCCAGCCCTCTTTCCTGGGCCAGCTCCATTACTTTAGCCTGCCCTTCCTGATGGGTATTGCCGCAGAAAATAATTTCGGGATGATGACTGGCAGTTCCCTCTACTTTTACACGCGGAGCATTTTCAGGCATTACAATTACCGCCGCAATCCCCAATGCTTTAGCAGCGTAGGCAACAGCTTGGGCAAAATTCCCGCTCGATCGTGTGACAACGCCTTTGGTTTTTTGCTCAGCTGCTAGGTTGAGAATTACATTAAAAGCGCCCCGAACTTTATAAGAAGAGGTAAACTGCTGGTCTTCCCTCTTTAAATAAACCTGAAACTTTGTTTGCAGCTTTTCTTCTAATTGCCTGCAACGCTGCAACGGCGTTTTTTTTATATAGCGGGCCAGATCCTGCCTGGCCCGCCGGATTTGCTCAAGCTTCATGCTTACTTATGCTGCTTGTGCTTTTCATGACTATGGCTTTCGTCATGATGGAAGTGTTTTTCCCATTCGGCCAGCTCTTTTTCAGCCCGTTCTTTTGCATAACCGTAGCGCTGTTCCAATTTGCCAAGCAATTGCTCACGCTTGCCATTAATCTGAGTAAGGTCATCATCGGTGAGTTTACCCCACTTCTCTTTGACTTTACCTTTAAACTCTTGCCACTTGCCCGCAAATTGCTCTTTGTTAACCATAAAACACCTCCAGGTTTGGGTTGTTCCAACCCTTTGATAATGGAGAACTGCTTTTTTTAAAATGAAAATGATTGAAATGAAAAAAGAAAGCAAATTTTTCACACAACTAGATGGATATCAGCCAGTTGTGTGATTATAACGAGTTGTTATTTCAATTTTTGGCATAATTGAAACATGTTGCCGTCAGGATCGACAAATGTTTGCAGTTTAACTTCTCCGGGAATTTCCATAATATCACCCAAAAGTTTTGCTCCCTTGGATTTAATAGCATCTCTTGCCTCTTCGATATTGGGCACAGAAATCGCAACCACAGCATTAGTGCCGGCCTTCATGTTAAATTCACCATTCTCTTGAGCCAAACCTAACCAAGCGCCATCAGCGCTGATCAATTCCGCCCAGCCATATTCCTTGGCATACTCATGAAGTTTGAAATTCAGGACTTCTGTGTAAAATTTAATCGCCTGCTGAATATCTTTTACGACTACCCAAATTAGGTCAATCCCTGCATTTTTCATACACCCTCTCTCTTTAAAATGATTAAGCTGCTTCGTAGAAAAACTGTAATCTCTGTATAATTTTGTCTCAAGAAAACAATGTATTAGACATCTTTCAAAACTCGCTTTGGTTGCTAAAATTAGACATTTTTGAGCAGCTTTTTCGAAAAATTTTGAGAGCATGTAAATATACATGGTCGAAAAATTTTGCGGAAAAGATGCAAAAAAGGGC
>JAEYWL010000116.1 GCA_023428915.1 Verrucomicrobiota bacterium | reverse complement strand
CGTTAAGGTCCATAATGTCATTTGATATAGCTAAATCTGACTTATGCAACTGTCTCTTAAGGTCCCTGGGGTCGTTAAGGTCCATTGTCCATTTTAAGCGCCTAATTCAGACCAAGGAATTACTTCTAAATCGTGATTGAGCAGAATGATGTCGGCATCGGCGCCGACATGCAAAGAGCCTTTTCTATCCTGAATGCCAAGCAGGGTTGCAGGCCTAAGTGAAGCGGCGGCTAGGGCTTCTGGAAGCGGGCAATTGGTAAATTGCTTAAAATTTTTTACCATTTGAAGCAACGATACATTGGTTCCGGCCAGCATCCCGTTTTCGTCGCGCAATACGCCCCCTGCCACTTGCACAGTTTTGTTTCCCAACGCATGCTCTTTCTCTGTTGATCCCAAGGCAGCGGTCGCATCTGAAATTAAGATCAAATTCGGATTGGCATTCCAAGCTGCTCTGATCGCAGCAGGATGCACATGTATGCCATCGGCAATAATCGAATAGAATAGATTGCTTTCTAAAACAGCGCCGATAAGCCCGGGTTCACGGTGATGGAAAGGCCGCATGGCATTGTAAAGATGGGTTGCCATATTGGCACCGGCTAAAATCCCTTTTTTAGCCTCCTCATATGCGGCATAAGAATGCCCCAAAGCAACCTGTATATTATGCTCCCGCAATTGCGCTATGGCTTCAATAGCAAAGCTCATTTCCGGAGCTATGGTCACTAATTTTACACCATCAAGCCCGCCATAAACTTCCAAACTCGAAATATTGCGCGCTTGATGGATTGCGGCCCGATCATGGGCGCCTGCAGCTTCCGGGTTAAGATAAGGGCCTTCTAGGTGTACGCCCAGAATTTCTGCAGCCCCATCCTTCTTGGAAGGCTGTAATAAAGGTATTGCCCTTTCATACACGGCAGCAGTCGAACTTACTAGCGTGGGCAAAAAAGATGCAACACCATGCTCGAGAAGCTTTTCAGCCACTATATTAATTGACTCGGGTGTTTTGGCAAAGTCATAACCAAATCCTCCATTGAGTTGGATATCGACTAACCCCGGAGCTAACAGCATGCCCTGGCAATCAACTTGATAGTCGGCATTCCTCTGAGGCTTGCTAATTTTTCCATCAACAACCCAAAGTTCCTGTTGAACAATGGCATCGCCTTGCAAAAGATAGCTGTTAATAAATTTTACTACTTTTCCCATTCCTGCTTACTCATTAATACGCTCTTAGGTTACAATAACATCGGAGCGAGCTTTTATGATAGAATTTCGTGCAGACCTACATTGCCATACAACATGTTCAGATGGAACCTCTAGCCCTAAACAAGTTATTGACCTAGCCAAATCGATCGGTCTTTCAGGCTTATCCATTACCGACCATGACACTTTAGAATCCTATGCAGAGGCTTTTCCTTATGCTGCTGAAGTTGGAATGCGCCTTTTACCGGGGGTTGAGTTATCAACCGTGCATAAAGGGGCGAGCATCCATGTATTAGCCTATGCATTTTCTTACCCCTCGCAAATCCTGCAAGGCTTCTGTAAAATCCATCACGAAAAACGGATCATGCGGAATCTTGAAATCATTCAGCTCCTCAATAAGCATGGGATGCCCTTGACTTTTGACGAAGTTAAAAACGCCTATTTTGAATATTCCGGAAAATCGGCAACCCTAATTCAGCGCCCTCATATAGCCTTGGCCATGCTTAAGAAAGGCTATGTCTCGTCTATCCCTGAAGCATTCAATCTCTATATTGGGGAAGATAAACCCTGTTTTGTTCCAGGCTCCTACCATTCTGTTGAAGAAACCATTGACACAATCCATGAAGCCGGCGGTTTAGCGGTCATTGCCCATCCACACCTGATTATGAATCAGCGCATTGTAAATGATCTATCAGCCATGAAGTTTGACGGCCTTGAAGCCTATTATGCCTGCCTCACTCCTCTCCAAGAGAAACGCTGGGTAAAACTAGCGCAAAAGAAAGGCTGGCTGATTACAGGCGGTTCAGACTATCACGGAGCCATTAAACCCAATATCCCTCTAGGAGCCTCCTGGGTGGGCCAGGAGACTTTCGACTATTTATACTCGCATTTTCAGTTCAATACAGCGCTAAAAGCATGAATGCCTACACAGCTTTGTTGCGGCGCATTTTTGCTGCAACAACAAATAGAGGTTGCCGGCTAGGGCTGACAACCAGCAAAGAACTTAGCCGGCTGAGCGGAAACCCGGAAAACGCATTTCCAAGCATTCATATCGCAGGCACCAACGGTAAAGGCTCAGTAAGTGTAAAAATAGCCGCAGCCCTGCAAAAGGCGGGTTATACAACCGGACTGTACACTTCGCCGCATATCTCTAGCTATAGGGAACGCATACGCATCAATGGGGAATTAATTAGCGAGGCAGATGCGGCACGCATAGCTGATCAATTATATCATTTAGCCGGCACTGCCCTTTCCCCCACCTTTTTCGAATTAACAACAGCCTTGGCCTTCTCCTATTTTGCCGAAAAAAAAGTGGATGCGGCTGTCATCGAAACCGGCTTAGGCGGCAGATTAGATGCTACAAACATTCTCACTCCCGAGTTATCCGTCATCACCTCGATAAGTTTAGACCACACTGAATTATTGGGAACAGATCTTGCCGGTATCGCTAGAGAGAAAGGGGGCATAATCAAAGCCAAAGTTCCGGTAGTCCTTGGCCCCCATGTCCCCTATGACCACTTAATGGAGCTAATCCAAGCCAATGAGACTACCTACCATCAAGTGCCAGGCGCCTTTGCAACTTATGATGCTGAAAATTCTGCCACAGCAGCTATGGCCTTATCTCTTTTACAAAAAAAGTTCTCTCTCACTCAAGAAGCCATTGCTTATGGTCTTTCAACACGCCCTCCTTGCCGTATGCAACAAGTTTCGCAAGATCCGCTAGTCGTTTTAGATGTTGCCCATAACCCTAATGGCATTGAGCGCTTGTTCAACTCTATACATAATACCTACAACCCCGCCAAAGTGCGTATCGTAACAGGCATTTCGGCAAATAAAGATGTCCATGGTTGTCTTGCAGCCCTGAAAGATAAAGCCTCCGGCATCCATTTGGTATGCTCCTCAGGTGAAAGGGGTGTTTCTCCACAAGAATTATATGAAAAGGCCATCCAAACAGGCATTCAAAAAGACCAAGTAATTCCACATGCAACTATTCAAGAAGGAATTGATTCCGCCTTTCAAATTGCTAAAAGTAAAAATGAGCTTTTATTAATTTGCGGCACTTTTTTTATTATGGCAGCTGCCCGGCGCTATTTCGGCTTTCAAGATCCAACAGATCCCGTCGAAGTGCACGAAAAATTTGTGGTAAAAGATTTTTTTCCTTACGCTTTGGGTTAAAACCCGACTTGCTACCTTATAATAGGTCATATTCGAAATTCTTTTTTCTCTAGGAGCTCGCAAAAATCAGTGGGTCATATTGATAATATGGCCCACTGATTTTCAACGCTTCGTGCGAGCTCCTAGAGGAAAAGAACTCGAATCTGACCCTTAAAAGGTAGCAAGCTGGGTTTAAAACCCATAATGGAGGCTAAATGGACCCGCAATTTTCAGAAATCATGTCGACTTCAGTCGTAGCACTTGCCATCTCGGTTATCATTTTTTTGATCACTCTTGTACTTGTTGTCAAAAGGCTAATCGGCTTCTTCATTACGCTGCTCTTATTATTTTTTGCCATCGCAGCTGGCTATGCGATTTTAAACCATGATATCGTCAGGGAATACCTCATCGCCCATTCCAAGCCGGTCAAAAACGAAAGCACCCTTCAGCAAATGCAGCGCAAAGTGACAGAAGCGCTTGAAGAGCTGCGCGAAGACCTCAACGCCCAAAAAGCCAAGCTGGATGAATACCTGCACATGCCTTCAGCTGAACCTGCTGTTAAACACGAAGTTCCCGCAAATAAGCCCGTAGATAAACCAAACCAGGCCCATCTACCAGAGCCTAAACCCTAGGCTAAATGCCGTTTTTTTTAAACCCAACTTGCTACCTTATAATAAGTCGGGTTTAAATAACAGGATTAGGAAGATCGTATTAGAACCCTGCAAGGCTGTGAAAAATGGCGCGCAAATTGAATAATTTCTGCCGACCCCGCGGGCCTTGAATATTGAACGTCTTGCATAATTCATTTCCTTGCCCATGCCCTTGCCCGTTCCCTGATTAACGTTTTTTGAGCCATCTCTCGCTAAATCCTGTAAAAAAACAAGCTCTCTATTGAGTTTTTCAATAACTTGTTTATCAGAGTGACTTTCTATCCATGACTAAGGAGAATACGAGAAGGAACTAGTATAACCCATAGTGCCTCTTTATTATTAAATTAACATCTATATTACAAGATAATTACTTTAATTATTAAAAATTAACTATAGATTAATTTGATATAAAAATAAATAAATCTTAATCAACAATTAACAAAAACTTTACATTTAATTTGTATAAATCTTACAATATCTTTTTATTTAATATTTCATAAGCATCTTTTTTATACGGGGTATCATGGATAGTATGCGCTGCGTAAGCTCTAACTCAACAACTTCTCAAAATTTTGACAGATCTACTATTCGTTTAGAATCAGCTATGCAATATAAAGTAAAATATCCTTCTAAAGACAAACCCTTTCCTGTTTTTAGTAACCGGGCGTTAATTGGCTTTAATATTACGGGAAATGTAAATAATTTAAGCGAGAACGATGTTGTTATAAGGACTATGGAGCTAGATGGCAAAGTTGAGGTATTCAAAACCGATTCTATAGTAGTTGAAAAAAACCCATCACAAAACAAAGCAACTATAACAGTATTGATGAGAAAACAAGCGCACCAGATTGCTATAAAAGCTTATCAACTTATGGTTTCAGGAAAAAGTATTTTGGAAGAAATGTTTTTTTTACCAAGAGAACAGGATGTATCTGTTTTAAACAATGGACAGAAGCCCAGCTGCATATCCAAGACAAAGTGGACAGTGATTACTTCTACTAGTTGGTGGCAGGAATTTCAAAAAAATAAGAAAGCGCCACAAGAAGAAGAGGAAGAAACTTCTAACAGAAGCCCATCGCCTGCAAGTAGTTTTTCAAGCAGTAGAAGCCCATCGCCTGCAAGTAGTTTTTCAAGTAGCAGAAGCCCATCGCCTATAAGCATCTCAGCAAACTCCTTACCCTTTACTAACGAAGATTCTCCAGCAACTACTTCTTCTCAAAATTTTGATAAATCTACAATCCATTTAGAGTCAGTTAAACAACATACGGACTCAGCAAGAAAACATACTAGCACATACCCTTCTCAAACCAATCGCTTTCCAATTTTTAATACTCGAGCGTTTATTTTCTTTAATATTACGGGAAATGTAAATAATTTAAGCGAGAACGATGTTGTTATAAGGACTATGGAGCCAGATGGCAAAGTTGAGGTATTCAAACCCGATTCTATAAAGATTGAAAACCCATCGCAAAGCAAAGCAACTATAACAGTATTGATGAGAAAAAATACGCACAAGATTGCTACAAAACTTTTTCAACTTAGGGTTTTAGGAAAAAGTATTTTGGATGAAATGGTTTTAGTATCAAAACAAGAGCATATAAAAGTTTTAAACAGAGGAAAAAGACTCACTGGCTTAACAGATAAAAAATGGAATATGATTACTTCTACAAGCTGGTGGCAGGAATTTCAAAAAAAACAGAAAGAGCCGCAAGAAGCAGAGGAAGAAACTTCTTCCATCACAGATTACCCTACAATTGATATTTCATTTAAACGAAAAAGAACAGCTCTCGTTTCTATTAACAACCTCCTTGACTCCGCAGAGCTTTATGACCCCTTTAATATGAGCCCTTCCCCTGCAAGCAGCAGTTCATCCCTCAGTAGAAGCCCTTCCCCTGCAAGTAGCGATTCATCCAGCAGTAGAAGCCCATCGCCTGCTGATACTTGTTCCCGTACTACTGCTATGCAACAACCTAAAGTCTCTAAGGCAAATAAGCGGCCTAGACTGCCTGCACCTAACCCCATCCCCTCCAAGCAATCTAGGCTACCTGCACCTAATCCCACCTCCGCTAAGCGGCCTAGACCGCTATCTGAAGTTAATCCCATCCCCTCCAAGCAATCTAGGCTACCTGCACCTAATCCCACCTCCGCTAAGCGGCCTAGGCCGCTATCTGAAGTTAATCCCACCCCCTCTAAGCGACCTGCTAAGCCAGCAGCTTCTCAAACCGTGAGCAACTTGTTAGGCAAGCGAGCTGCTAGGCCGGCAGCTTCTCAAACTGTGAGCAGTAGAGGCCCTTCCCCTATAAATAGACCAGCAAATCCCTCATTAGTCGATAGATTATCAACAAATGGAAGCGATAGCTCCGCTCCAGCTACACTTCGGGTCGAGCTAGAAAGAAGCCCTAATAGCTCCTTGAACAAAATCTTTGGATTGTTAGAATCTATTAATAGTCGATTGGGTTCGTTTGGGAACAAATTAGAATTACTTGATACTAGAATTTCAGTTGTCGAGACTGCCCTTACTGCTTTGCGAAATGAGAATGGCTCATTAATTGACAGTAAAATAAATGCAATAATGGAACAAGTTTCTGCAATTAATGGAAGTGTGCGCACTTTGCAAAACGAAAGCTCTGCAGATAGAGAAAAAACTCTTATAGAACGAGAAAAAACTTTTATAGAAAGAGAAAAAACTCTTGCAGAAAGAGAAAAAACTCTTGCAGAAAGGGCTGCCATTCTAGAAGCAACTGCGGACAATTTGCAAAATGAAAGAAGTATTTCTCGTAAATTAACAGCATTTGTAACTCATCAAGCAGCACAATCAAATTTTGTACTTCCTTCTTCACAAGGATTTTAATTCTTATGGCAAAGTTTATTGGAGAGAACTTTGCCGAACACTTCAAGGAATTTCTACAAGTATCTTCTCCTCCGAAAAATTTAGAATTGAAGGTCGCCTGATTTACGTTTGAAAGAGAACAATACAAGCTTTAATTTAAGGGTATAAAATATGCTACATAAAGTTCAACCTCCCCAACCACCAGCCTACACCCCGCCACTGGCCAATACCCCATCTGACAAACCAAAGAAGCGAAAGATAGAGTTTAATGAAAAAACAGCTAAAGTAATGAAGTTTACCACCTCCAGTCCGCCATTTTCTCCACAAGACACCGCGTCGAACATTCAGCCTGAAGACATTCAACAAGCCCATTCTGAAACGGATAGTTCATTAAATAGGCAGATCTCTTCTTTTGCACTCTTTCTGCTTACTACAGGAGAACTCACCTATTCAAATGGAGATAAGTATCAAGGAGAGATAAAAACAGGCATTATGCATGGCCATGGCGCCTATACATTTGCAAATGGGGACAACTATGCAGAAAGGTTAAAAAATAGTTTCCCCCACGGAAAAGGTACCTATACATTTGCAAACGGAGACAAATACGAAGGAGAATTTGAGGTTGGCGTACCTCAAGGAAAAGGTACCTATACATTAGCAAATGGAGACAAATACGAAGAAGAATTAGGAATAGAAAGCTGTGTGCTTCCAAATGGAGACAAATACGTAGGAAAGGTTGAAAAAGGCCTTCCAAACGGAAAAGGCATCCAAATTTGTTCAGATGGAACGAGGTTGGAAGGAGAGTTTAAAAATGGACTTCTAAATGGATGGGGCATTCGGACTAATATAGAAGAAAAAACGAGATTCGAGGGAGAGTTTAGGGATGGCCTTCCTCATGGAAGAGGTGTCGAATTGGATTTAACTGGAGACAAATACATAGGGCAGTTTGAAAAAGGTATACGGCAAGGAGAAGGCACTTTATCCTTTGCAAACGGGGATGTATTCACAGGCCTGTTCGAAGAAGACGTCCCAGTTAAGGGTATCGAAACTTTTGCAGATGGAGAGAAGTACGAAGGGCAATTTGAAGATGGCGTACCCTACGGAAATGGTACTTATACATTTAAAAATGGAGACAAGTACCAAGGGGTATTTAAAATGGGCAGCCCGGTCGGAAAAGGCACTTTAGTCTATGCAAATGGGGACGTATTCGAAGGGCACTTTGAAAAGGACATTCCTGGAGAAGACAGCAACAAATACCAAGCATCATTTGCTAATTGCGAACCGCATGGCGGCAATATTTATACATTTAAAACCCAACTTGCTACTTTCTAAGAGTCAGATTCGAGCTCTTAGAGAGAAAAAACTTTCGAATATGACTTATTATAAGGCAGCAAGTCGGGTTTAAATTTGACAAGTTAATGTAGTCGGGCAAGGAGCTTAATATAATTAGACTCCTTGCAAAAAGCTCCAATTCCTAATAGCTATGGGAGTCTAGTTTTACTTTGCCTCTGAAAATATAGTAAATCGCAATGGTGTAGCTTATGACTACGGGCACGCCGATGATGGCCATAAGAAGCAAGATACTTAAGGTCAATTCTGATGAAGAAGAGTTATAAATCGTCAGGCTTAAATTTTCAGGGTCATTGATAGCTCTCACAGCGACCGGGTAAGTGCCAAACCCCCACAGGGCCATAAGACAGATAATATTCAAGCATGAACAGGCAAACGCCAAAGCATCCCAGCCTCGATAAATAGCTCTCGGGATATAAGCAATCGCTAGCAAGTCAATCAAAGCCACTAAAAATAACTGCGGGCGGGTGCGCAAGATTTCAATCATGTGGGGTTGAAATATTAGTGTGGCCATAGTTGTAAACACATAGAAGAGCATGAATACGATGATTGAGGGATTTACCCATTTGCGCATCTTATCATGAAACTCCCCTTCTGTTTTCATCATAAGGTAAATGGAGCCATGCATAGTAAAGAGAGACACTGTTAAGAAACCTACTAGAATAGCGTAGGGATGAATCAATGCATCAAAATTGCCGATAAATTCCTTTGTGTCATCCAAGGGGATGCCGCGAATTAAATTCCCCAATGCAACACCTAAAAAAAAGGCGATAATGAAGCTTGCAAGAGTAAAGAGAATATCCCACATCCAACGCCACCAAGCCATGGGCTGCTTGCTGCGAAATTCAATAGCCACAGCCCGAAAGATTAGGCCTGAAAGAAGAATCATGATAGGGATATAGAAAGCTGAAGCGATCGTGGCATATACATCGGGAAATCCAGCAAATAAAGCTCCTCCGGCGGTGACCAGCCACACCTCATTACCATCCCAGACTGGGCCTATAGAGTTGAGCATCAGGCGCCGTTCTTCGTCTTTTTTTGAAAACATATGCAAAATACCGACGCCAAGGTCAAAGCCATCCAGCAGCGCATAACCTGTCAACAGCACAACAAAGATACTAAAAATGATAAATTGCAAAACTGGCAATGGGGGGACAATATCAGATAAGTTCATTTGCAGCTTCTTCCTCAACGGTTTTTTTCAGATTTTTGTACTGCATGTCGCCATTTAATGTGGGGTCGTCAGGGCCATGGCGAATCTTCTGATCAAGCAAGTAAACAAATAAGATAAAGAGAAATATATAGACGATGCTGAACATAATAATCGAACCGAAGACCATGTTCGCCTTTACCGCTTTCGACAAGCCCTCTGAAATACGCAGCAGGTTATAGACAATCCAGGGGTATCTGCCAATCTCTGCACTCACCCACCCAACTTGATTGCCGATTTGAGGAAAGAGCACGGAAACAACCAGCAATTTCAATAACCACCGCTTTTCAAACAAAGTCCCCCTCCACCAGTAATATAAGGCTACGG
>JAEYWL010000107.1 GCA_023428915.1 Verrucomicrobiota bacterium | reverse complement strand
CTTAGGCGGCAGAGCGGCTAAATGGGACCAAAAACTTTTTTCTACTTGATTAAAGGGCAATAATGCTGAAGTTTTCTCTTTCAGCCCATCAGAGAAACCTAAATTATCAATCCACCACTGCAGCCTGCGCACTAATAAAGCCACTTTATCCCTTACGGAAACCCGGGCTGCTACAATGTTTTCTTTAAGCAGCAAAAAATTTCCCAAACTGGCTTCAATTGCTTCATATAATTGCTTGCAGCAGGGAGCTTCTTTTGGCAGCTCTCTAAGGGCTTCCTGAAGAACCATTACAACTTCTTCCGAGGTAGTTTCCTGTTGCCGGGCGCTCTCTATGGCATTTTGGTATAAAGCATAGGCAAATCGCAGCGAAGTCTCTTCCTTTAATCCTTCGGGCAATTCATAGCTGCTCAATAATTCCCTGAACTTTCGCGCCGCCAACTCCCATTTACCCGTCCATAAATAAGTATTTGCCATGTTGCTTTGAATAAGAAAAGCTTCCCAGTCTGCAGGGTCGCTGCTTAAAGCTTCCTTATAACGGTCGATGGCAGCCTCATACTGCTTAATCTGCAAGGCAATATCAGCTTCACGGACTTCTCTTTCAAGCATGAGGTCATCGCTAAATCCAGCTTGAGAGACGGCAAGCAAGACAAGCAATAGACGTTTAAAAAAACTACCACAGAGATTACAGAGAGGGGAATTCAGAAAACACCTCTGTGTTCTCTGTGGGCTCTGTGGTTTTTTTTCGTTAAAAAACCAAGAAAGAGCATGACTTAACTCTCTTGTACATCCCGGCTGGAATTGCTGGCCTTTATGCATTGGCAGGCTCCTGATATCTCGATTCCTGGACAGCCAGGCCTCCCAGAAAGAATAAGAGGGCAATTAGAAGGGGGTATTGAAAATAATAGTCGTATATCACTGTGCTTACTCCCCCTGCCTGGAGGTTAATATTGGCTGCATCAATATAGGCTGCCTTTTCCTGAATTTTTTCCCCTATCTCAGCCGAAAGCTGCAGCGTAGGGGATTGATTAGCCGCCCAATACCTGCCTTTTCCTTGCAGGCTGATTTTTTTTAATAAATCGTCTTGCAGTCTTGAAGATACCGGCTTGCCTTGAAATGTCACTTGAGGTACTTCTCCGCCGGATTTTGAACCCATTCCGACTACAAACAACCTATAATTGTACTTTGCAGGGCTGCCCAGCGCTGCCATAATTTGTTTTTCGCGCTGGGTCCTGCCCTCTCCCTGGGCGCTTTCATAGATTGTATCCCCTCCGTCGGTAAATAGGAGTATGATTTTGGCCCGTTCATAAATTTCTGAAGCCATTTGCTCCCGCAGGAAACGGAAGGTTTCCTGAAAATTTGTGCCGGCAATATCGCCCTCATTGTAAGTAAGCTGCGACAGCATTAAACGGAAGAATAAATAGTCTATTGTAGGGGGTACAACTGGTGTAGCTCTTGAGGTAAAAGCGTACAATGCAGCGGTATCCCCTTCCAGCTGGGCTGCAACTTCATCAGCGAGCTCTACAGCTTTATCTAAACGGCTTTTCCCTTGGTCGGAGTCTTTTACCGCCATCGAGGAAGAAGTGTCTATTAAAAAGATCACTGTGCTGCTTTCTTTTTTTACATACTGGTTTTGATTATTCTTCTTTCCTGCCAGATCTTCTTCAGGATATCTGGGATTTCCTTTTGGTCCCATTAAGGCTAATACTGTAAAAAACCAGGCCAATGACAAAAGCAGGCAGCGGTGCAGCAAAGAGCGCCGGGTTGTCCCAAACACGATGTCTTGCTTAGTTGCAGGAGGAACAAATAGCCTGCTGACTCTTTTTTTCCAAATGTAATAGCGGTAATAGAGATAAAGAAAGAGAGGCGTCAACAATAACAAGACAGCTGCAGCAGGAAAATCCATTTGAATATCGTATAGATTTAAGGGATTCAAGGGGCCCTCCGCAAAACTGTCGTTTCAAGTAAGATGGCGCTTAAAAATACCGCTAGCGCAATCCCTATTAAGTAGGGGTATATGGCAAAATCGGCGCTAATAAATTTCTTGGGATTTTTTTTGGCTATGAGTTCAACGGGTATCTGATTTTTTTCCAGCCGGTCGATTTCCTGATAAATAACACTTAGCTTGCTGATTTCAGACAAAGGATAGTAGCGCCCTCCCGTTATTTCTGCCACTCTTTCCATTTGCCTGCGCTGTGGAGCCACCTCTTCTTCATTTATCAAGGGGTCTATTCCAATTACATACAATCGCACGCCCTGTTTTTTGGCAAATGCAGCCGCTTCCTCTACGCCAATATTCCTAAGCCTTTTCCCTTTATCGGTAGGATTAGGGCTTTGAAAACCATCTGTCACTAATATCATAATGGCATTTTCAATTTTAAATGCTGCCTGTTTATCGGCTGGAAGCTTTTCTGCAAAATGGCGCGTTGCGGCGATCATATTTGCCGTTTTGTAGATGGCATACCCAATGGCAGTGACATCTTGAGTTTTATCCTTAACAACATCAATGTTATCCAGCAGCTTTAAGAGGGCTTTATGATCTAGTGTAAGAGGAGAAACCACTTGCGCGGCCCTGGCAAACCCAATGATGCCGATCATATCATTCGGCCGCCCTGACAACCCCAATCCAGGATCCCCTTTAATAAACAGGCGCGTCACTTTTTTGAGCTCTTCAATCTTAGTGGGATAATTTACAGAAGTGGAGGTTTCACGGACCACTTTTTCCGCCATCGAACCGGATTGATCCAATAATAAATAAATAGCAGCTCCGGATGCAGGCGGCAAAGGTTTGCTTTTATTAGGCAGCTCCTCATTTAAACGGGTAATTTGAAATACAGGGTTGATAAAGGCCAAAGCCAATAAAAACACACTCAAAGCATATAAGTAGAGAGGCATTTTATTAAAATGCACGCGCCAGCTGTATTCAAAGTCATTTAAAAATGAGATTTTGGAGTAAGCCATATAGGGCTTTAAAGTACGTCTTCGAGTCAAAAATCCCAGGTAAAGCACCGTCAATACGCCGAGGGTAATGAGTGCTGTCCAGTTAATGCTCATGCTATTTACCTGCCGAAGAATTAAGCAGCAGCGCATTTGCCAAGACCGCCAAGGTTCCTAAGAATGCAAGGGTTATTGCAAAAATGGGATTCAACACCCCGGAAATTGCTAAGACAAGGCCAAGCGTGTTATAAAGAACGGCAAAAACTAGATTTTTCCGCATTTTTTGCATACCTGCTTTGGCAATGCGCACCACATCCGTTAGGGCATAGAGTTCATTTTGCATAAGCACTATATCTGAAATTTCAAACATTTCCCCTCCGCTGCCAATGGCTAAGCTCACATCCGCAACAGCCAGGGCGGCAGCACTATTGACGCCGCCCCCCATCATCCCGACCACCCTTTTATCTGAACGAAGCTGTTGGACATAATCGGCCTTATTTTCAGGCAGTATTTCAGCAAAATAGCGCGAAACCCGCAACTCATTTGCCATAGACTCGACAGTTTTTTCCTCATCGCTGCTAATGATTGCACTCTCAATTCCCATATATTTCAGCATCTGTATAGTCTTAGCGCTATCTGCACGCAATCTGTCAAGCAAAGCCAAATAACCCAGCACCTCCGTTTCCCGCCAAATTACACAAATTGAAAACCCTTTTTCTTCCAGGGATTCGATTTTTTGCTTGTTGATTGCAATTCCCCTTTCCTCGGCAAAACTGGGAGAGCCGATGCCAAACCGTTCGCCGCGTTTTTCGGCTATGATTCCTTTGCCGATATAATACTCTTGGGATTGCACAGGCTCGGGAGTAATGCCTAAGCTCCGGGCTTGTTCTAAAATGGCATCTGAAAAAAAGTGCGGTATATTGTGTTCTAAAGCAGCCGCAATGGCCAGCAATTGTTTTTCGCTTAAATTTCCCATTGGCAAGATCTCTACAACCCTGGGCTTGCCCTCGGATAAAGAGCCTGTTTTGTCGAATATTAAAAGGCCCATGCGGCTGATTTTTTGGATCGCTTCAGCTTGCTTGAAGAGGACTCCTTTAGAAAAGCCCAATCCGATAACAGCCATTTGAATTGCAGGTATTGCAAAGCTCAAAGCTGCAGGGCTTGAGATTAATAGTACTGTTACTGCGTTTACAACGGCTGCATGCCACCCCGACATCCAAAACCATATGCTAAATGTTGTCAAGCTCAACAAGATGGTCAGGGGAACCAGCAGCAAAGCTATTTTATCAGCTTTCTGCTGCAAAGAAATTCTGCTGGCATATGCCCTATGCACCCGGCGGATTTTTTCAGCCAGGATTGTCTCTAAGCCAATGGCTTCTGCCCTTACGGTTAAAGCATTGTTTAAATTAACAGTGCCTGCATATACTTTTAAACCTTCTTTTTTAGGTACAGGGAATGTCTCCCCGGTCAGAAGGGTTTCATTGACGGATGACTGCCCTTCAACAATAATGCCATCCGCCGGAATGAGCTCCCCCGGTTTCACTATAAAAGAATCCGCTCTTTGCAACTCCTCCAGCGGGATTATTACTGCCTCATCACCTCTTTGTACGCAAACCAGGCGCGGCTGAAGGCCGGCCAGGTTAGTTAAAATCTCCGCTGCCTTATTACTGGCCGCGCTTTCCAGCCAACGCCCCAGAAGTGCAATTGCAATAATGGCGGCACTTGTTTCAAAGTAATACGGTTCTTCGAGGTCCAGGGCAAATATAAAAAGGCCGAAGACATATATAGCTGTAGAAGCAATGGCGATAAGGATATCTTTATTTACCCTTCCCGACTTAACAGAATAGTAAGCCGAGCAATAAAAACGCCAGCCGCACCAAAACTGCACAAAGGTAGCCAAAATCAGCTGAATTGAGGTGTCCATAGCGGCATTTCCAAGCCATTGATGAAATCCGCTTATCCATAGAGGCAGTGACGCTAAAACTGCTGTCAGCCAATCAAAGAAGCAATGGCGTGATTCAAGCCCTGCAATAAACTCTTGTTTACCGGAGAGTATTTCGGCATAAAAGCCGTGGGCATGAATAGCGTAGAGGATACTGTCTGTCGTTTTCAAGTACCTGTTGAAGGTAACTGCAGCCCGTCCAGTGAGATAATTCACTCTAGCCTCAACGACTCCGGGCAAATGCTCAATAGACTCTTGGACTCCGGCAGCGCAAAGCGGAGTCACCATGCCGCTTACCAATATCTCAATTTCCTTGTTATTCACCTTACCCTTCCTGTACTCCAAGCAACGCTAAAAGGCGATCTAAATCATCCAGATTATAATAGTTTATACTAATACGCCCCTTTTTCCCCATAGACTGAATATGCACTTTGGTGCCTAATTTGCGTTGCAGGCGTTCACTCAATTCTTCCAGATAGAAATTGCGCGTTTCATATTTTAGAGGAGTTTTTCCCTCTTTATTGAGCATTTTATTCGCAATAGTTTCAGTTTGCCGGACGGTCAATTCCTCTTGTTTGATCCGGTCATATAAATAAACCTGCTGTTCTTCATTAGGCAATGAGAGTATTACCTTGGCATGCCCCATAGTGAGGCTGCCAATTGAAATCCCGGCTTGAATTTGTTTTGGCAAACCAAGAAGCCTTAAATAATTGGCTACTGTCGATCGTTTTTTTCCAATTTTTTCCGCCAGGGTTTCCTGATTAAGGCCGAATTGCTGCATTAACTTGCGCAAGGCCTTGGCTACCTCAAGCGGATTGAGATCCACCCGCTGTACATTTTCTACCAGCGCTGCCTGTGCTGAAAAGGCATCGGTGCCTTTCTTGAGAATGACCGGGATTTTTTTTAAGCCGGCAAGTTGCGCCGCACGAAAACGCCTTTCGCCTGAGATCAGTTCATATTTACCATCATTAGTTTGCCTTACAGCAGGAGGGTGAATCAGACCTATTTCTGAAATGGAGTTGGCAAGTTCAAGCAGCTGTTCTTTATCGAATTCCCGTCTTGGCTGAAACGGATTGACTAGGATTTGCTCGAGCTCGATTTCTAGAAGTTCATCATTTAGTATCATATGTAATATTTTTTTCTTCTCCGGGCCTTATTATTAGCAACTTTTAATATTTTTAAACGCAAAGGAACAAAGGCTTAACAACTACATTAGGGGATATTTTTTGCAATTCTGTCTTCGCGTCTGCTTTACGGCCTTTGCGTTCATTTTTTAGATAAAAACAAGGGTAAGCAGGATTGTAAACAAGATAGTTATAGGATGGTTTAATCATATTCAAATATTACCCAAATGCAAGCATTAGCTACTAGGGGAAAAGAACTCAAATCCGACCACTCCTGTTTTATCTTTACAAGAACAAAAATAGTATTATGATTGTTCCTTAACATTACAAGATTGGAGTCAGAATGGCAAGGGAACGGAATTCTTACGTACATCACCCCTCAGGAGCTTCTTACGACTGGGAAACTAAGCTGCATGATCTGTTTAATGTCTACGGAAAATATCTAACAGCCTTGCTGGTCTTTCTAATCATTGCTACGGTTTTACTCTATCGGCATAACAGTTCTAAATCCCAAGAAGCCCAGGAAAGCTACTTAAAAGCAGAATCAGAATTCCGCAAGTTTAAACTCTCCTCTTCCTATGATCCCTCCGAGAAAGAATCGGCTTTTAATAGTTTGCAAGCAATCTTGAAAAACTATCCTGAATTGCACCAGAAATACGATGCGCTTATAGCCCAAGCTTTTCTCCTTAAACAGCTACCTGATGAAGCGGAGAAGTTTGCCAATTATGCTCTGGAAAGAACAAAAAAAGATAACATTCCTTTCTATGCAGCCTTTACGCATACGACTATGCAAATTGCTAACAAGGAATATGCCCAGGCCTTAAATTCCTCACTGGAATTGAAACAGGCAATGGCAGCTTCCGAAGCAGGATCTTCTTCGCAGCATTTTGATGCCGCTCTTTACGGCCTTAATCTTTTAAGAATTTCTTTGCTGCAGGCCAAGCTGCAAGAGACTGAAGCTGAATTGCAAACGATTAAAGAATTCCAATCCCTGGCGTCAAATACTAATGGTTCAATTTCTGCCGCTGCTTTTGCTGCAATACAATTGGAATTACAAGATGGATCGGTTAACTTATTAGATTATTTTAACGAAAGACAAAAGATACTGAACAAAAAATAATTATTGTATTTTTATACAATGAATTGTAAACAGAATTTATACTGAGATGAACTAGAGACTCGGTATGCCTAACGGGACTGGCTTTCAATCGCGTTAGGTCTGTGTTTTTATTTTTAAAGCACGCTCATGCCTAGAAGGCATGAACCCAATAACAGTGGACACCTAAGAGCAAGAAGGGAGGTGGCATTAGTCTTGTAACGCTCAACACCACAAACTTTGGGATTTTTTTCATTAGTAAGAAAATAAACTTATCGAGACCTCTCGGTAAGAATAAAAATCATTTGGGCAAACAGAGCCTAAAAGAGCGGTGGCATCGCAACTGCGAGGGTCGCATTGTAAATGTTTTGCAACGGAGGGGAAACCATAGCAATCGCACCATGGGATAGTTAGCAATAGCTATCAGGTACATTTATGCATGTGAATATTTCACAAGTTGGCGATCTAAGAAGCTTAATTTTTTCGACTTGGAGGAGTTTGAATTATTGAGCACCTCTCGGAAGGTGCTGTTTTCCCAACAACTACCCTCAGGGTAGGGAGAAAACATTGTGAGTCCAAAAAACTGTTTGGCGTTTGAAGAGACAGTTGGATTAGAACAAGCAGCAGACCTGTTGTTTGTACCTAATTTAAAAATTGTTGAAAAAACGTTATCTACAAATGGACATTCTCCAATACTTGCCAGTTCAGTGCAAACTGAAATGGTACATGTTACAGGAGAAATCAAAATTTCTTTCTAGGTTTCTAGAAGAAGTTTCCATTGGGCGGCTAGTATCCTAGCCGCCATTTTTTATTCTGTTGCTTACAAGTTAATCTTCGCCCTCTATCGAATACACACCAATCTTTTCTTCTTCCTTTACTTTTGCCTTTTGCCTTTTTATCAGCTGCTTTATTGTGTGGATTCATGGAGGTAAAACTATGTCCTTTGCGAACTGCGAGATCACCATTGACCCTGAATGCCTGACGCATATTGAGCGTTATTTAAGTAAACAAAACTTTAGCAAGTTGATGTTGCTGACTGATGAAAAACTACTTGAGACCTGGGGCATTAAAATTATACAGCAAATAGAATCATGCGGCATGCCTTGCCATTTATTTTCTATTCCAGGAGGGGAATCGGCAAAAACGATACACACCATCATAATGTGCTGGCAAAAACTGGTGGATAGCCAGGCCGATAAAGACACTTTGCTGTTGCTGCTCGGAGGCGGAGTCATTACTGATATAGGCGGTTTTGCAGCGGCGACCTACATGCGAGGCATCCGCTTTATTAACATTCCAACCACTTTACTGGGAATGGTAGATGCGGCGATTGGCGGGAAAAATGGAGTGAATTTACCGGAAGGAAAAAATGTTATTGGAACAATTTACCATCCTGAGCAAATTCTCATTTATCCCCCATTTCTGGAAACATTACCCGAGCGAGAATTGCGCTCCGGCCTGGCAGAAGTAATTAAAGCCGCTGTCATCTGGGATGAAAGTTTTTTTATCTATCTAAAAGAGCATATGCCGAAACTACTTGCATTAGATCCCGATGTGCTCCCCACGGTTTTATCAAATGCGTGCGGCATTAAAGCTCATGTAATTGCCGAAGATGCTAAATATAAATCGTTCAGGGACATTCTCAATTATGGCCACACCTTCGGACATGCAATTGAAGCCTTGACCAATTACACTGCCTGCACCCATGGTGAAGCTATAGCTATAGGCATGAGCTGCGCCGCTTATTTAGGGCTAAAGCTGGGGCTATGTTCAACAAGCTTCATCGAACAGCAAGACAGGCTGCTCTCAAGTGCAGGCCTTTCTACCGCCTTGCCCAATATTTCTTTAACCGCTTTACTTAAGCAGATGAAAGGCGATAAAAAAACTGTTTCAGGGCAAATGACCTTTATTATTCCCAAGGGAATTGGCCAAGTAGTTAAAGTTGAAGGGGTTCTAGAAAGCGATGTCATTTCCGCCTTGGAAATGAAACTAGCCAAGCAATAGGCTCTTATGCATGAAAAATACGCATTGCTTAAACTTTCTGCTCTGCCGGGATTTAACAATCAAAAGCTTGTCCAACTTTTAGAGTGCTTTGGAACAGCCGAAGCTGTTTGGACAGCAAGTTCTTCTGAGCTGCGCGCTTTCTCTTGGTTTAATGAAAAGCTAAAAAGCACCTGGGACGCAAGAGAAGCCATTGCAAAGGATAAAGAGAAAGAACTGGAAAAGCTGGTTGAAAGCAGCCTGCGCGTCATCTCCTGCAAAGATCCTCTATACCCTAAACAACTGCTTGGCATTGCAAACTACCCTCCCGTGCTCAATATTGATGGCGACTGCACTCTCCTGCAAAAACCCTGCATTGCTGTTGTAGGCACGCGCTTTTGCACAAACTATGGCCTGGAAATGGCGGAAAAAATTTCTGCTGAACTGGCCGCTCAGGGGTTTACAATTATAAGCGGCTTGGCTGCTGGCATAGATACCGCCGCCCATAAAGGAGCTTTAACAAGAGGCAAAACCGTAGCTGTATTGGGGTCAGGGTTAGGAGTGATCTATCCCAAAGAAAATAGTCAGCTAGCCGAAGAGATCCGCAATAGCGGAGCACTTGTTAGCGAATTTCCCCACACCACTCCCCCTGAACGGCACAATTTCCCCCGGCGCAACCGCATTGTCAGCGGCCTCTCTCTTGCCGCTCTTTTAATTGAAGCTCCCTGCAAGAGCGGCGCTATGATTACTGTCAATCTAGCACTTGAACAGGGAAAACAAATATTTGCCCTGCCCGGCAGAGCTGATCTTGAAAATTTTCGGGGCAATCACCAGTTAATCAAAAAAAAAGCGGCTATTTTGATAGAAAATAGCCGCGATATTGCGGAACATTTTGACAATTTATTTACGTTTAAGGGAAATTATAACACTCTCCCTGAGAGAAAAGTTTTCCTGGAACCTGAAGAATTACAAGTGATGAAAACCATGAGCGGCGAGGAAAAAACTTACGACCAACTTGCTGCACTGACCCTGCTGCCCGCTACCAAGCTAAATGTAATTTTAATGAATTTGCTTTTAAAAAAAGCAATTAAAGAATTACCAGGCAAACTATACAAAAAAATAATTTAGAGATACTATAAATATTGGCAGTAATAATTTTATGCCAATACTAGTTTAGGAGAGAAATGGCTAAAGGTAAAGCATTGATCATTGTAGAGTCTCCTGCAAAGATCAAAACATTAAAAAAATTCCTGGGGCCCAATTACTTGTTCGAATCCTCGATCGGCCATGTACGTGATTTGCCGCAAAAAAAATTCGGAATTGACATCGAGCATGACTTTGAACCTGAATATGCCATTATGCCCGATAAAAAACAGGTCATCGACAAGCTAAAAAAAGCAGCTAAAGAATGCGAAGTTGTCTACCTCTCTCCCGACCCTGACCGCGAAGGGGAGGCGATTGCTTGGCATATCAGCCATCTGCTGCCCAAAGATACTAATATTAAACGGATTTCTTTCAACTCAATTACAAAAGATGAAGTGCTGCGTGCTATTGAGCACCCCCGCAGTATTGATCTCTCATTGGTGAATGCCCAGCAAGCCAGAAGGATATTGGACAGGATTGTAGGTTACAAAATTTCCCCCCTGCTCAATCGCCGCATGCACCGGGGCAAAGAAAAAGCCTTGTCAGCCGGACGGGTACAGTCAGTTGCCTTAAAGCTGGTGGTGGATAGGGAAAAAGAAATCCAGGCTTTTAAACCTGTCGAGTACTGGAATTTAGGCGCTATCCTAAAAAATGCTTCAGAAGCTAAGCAGTTTAAAGCGTTCCTGCTTGCTGTGGATGGCAAACGGGTAGAGAAGGAACCAATTGAAGGCAAAGAAGTCATGCTGATTCCCAATAAAGAAACAGCAGATAAAATTTTGGCCTTATTGCGCAAAGAATCTTACTTTGTGGAGAAAATCGACCGCAAAGAGAAAAAACGCAATCCTGTTCCCCCTTTCATCACTTCAACTTTGCAGCAGGAAGCCAGCCGCCACTTCGGGTACTCCTCTTCACGCACAATGAGTATTGCACAAAGCCTTTATGAGGGTGTTGAACTTGGCGATCAAGGGCAGGAAGGTCTGATTACCTATATGCGTACAGACTCCGTCAGAATTGCACCAGAAGCAATCACTGAGGCCCGAAAGCTTATTTTAAATCAATACGGCAAAGACTTCCTGACGGCTGATGCAAAAGTGTACTCTACGCAAAAGAGTGCCCAGGATGCCCACGAGGCTATCAGGCCGGCAAACTTGCAGCACTCACCTGAAGCCATTCAGCGTTATTTAACTAAAGACCAGTTTAACCTCTATAAACTGATTTGGCGCCGCTTTTTAGCTTCGCAAATGATGCCGGCCATTTACGATACCGTGTCTGTGGATATTTCAGCCGGTAAAAATTTATTGCTCAGGGCCACCGGTTCGCAATTAAAATTCCAGGGCTTTTTAGCAGTCTATGAAGAAAAATTCGATGATGAAGAAAAAGAGGATGAAGACCGCTTGCTGCCCAATCTGCAAGAAGGGCAGCAGCTGCAGCTTTTAGACCTCACGTCCGAGCAGGCATTCACCCGTCCGCCGCCTCGTTTTACTGAAGCTTCTTTAGTAAAAGAGTTAGAAAAATCCGGAATCGGCCGTCCTTCTACCTATGCCTCTATCATGAATAAAATTCAGAGCCGCGAGTATACGGTGAAAGAAAGCGGCAGATTAAAGCCAACCGAACTCGGCTGCGTCATTGCGCAAATGCTTGAAACAAGCTTTCAGCAGATCATGAACATCGGCTTTACAGCCGCTATGGAAGATGATCTGGAACTAATTGCTGAGAGCAAAAAAGATTGGAAAAAGCTGATTGGCGAATTTTGGAAAGAGTTCTACCCTACTCTTGAAATAGCTGAGAAAGAGGCCATCGTGCCTAAAATACAAACAGAGATCAGCTGCCCGACTTGCAAAACAGGCAAACTGCAAAAGATATGGTTCAAAAACAAATACTTTTACGGCTGCTCAAACTATCCGGAATGCGATTTCCGCGCGGCAATTGAAGAATTTGAATTTAACAAAGATGACTATGCCGCTGACTTTAACTGGGAGCAACCCTGCCCTAAATGCGGCAAAGAAATGAAACGGCGCCATGGCAAATTTGGCACATTCCTGGGCTGCAGCGATTATCCAAACTGCAAGGGGATTGTCAATATTCCCAAAAAAGGGGAAACCATTATCGCCCCGGAAAACCTTCCTGATTGCCCTGCAATTGGCTGCGACGGCAAAATAAGCGCCCGCAAATCGCGCTTTGGTAAAACCTTCTATTCCTGCTCTAATTATCCCGATTGCGATGTCATTGGCAATAGCTTGGAGCAGTTGGAAGAAAAATACCAGGACCACCCTAAAACCCCTTATCAGAAAAAAGCTAAAAAAGCTTTTGGAAAAGCTAAGGCAAAAGCTACTGAAGATGATGCAGAAAAGAAGCCTAAGAAAACTACCAGGGCTAAAAAAAGCGCTGAAGTAGAAGAAGAGGCCAAGCCCAAAAAGAAAAAAGCCGCCGCAACTACAGCAAAAGCTAAGAAAACCACCTCTAAAACCACTAAGACCGCAAAAACAAAAGAAGCCTGACAGATTTGGAGTGCTGCGACCCGTCGCAGCACACCAAATTATTTTCTGCCAACCCTCCGGGCCTCGGATTTATTTTACGTTTATTTTCAGGCCTTACGGCCCGGCCTTTGCTATATCGCCCTTACAGGACCGTGAAAATGGCGTCGGTTTTGTTTTAGGATTTGGAGTGCTGCGACTTGTCGCAGCTTTACCCATGTTCGACTTGTCGAACATATTCGGAAATCACAAATAGATACT
>JAEYWL010000013.1 GCA_023428915.1 Verrucomicrobiota bacterium | reverse complement strand
CGACTAAAGCGGTGACGAGTCACCGCACTCCAAATCGATTTTCTTAAGATGACATTGGGTTAACACTTACGGCTAGTTCTATGCCACATTCATGGGCAAGAAAAAGATGTGGGTAAAACTATGTTTGTGCTTTTGCGTTTAATATTAAAAAAACTTCTCCAAGCAACTCACTAAAACCTAACTGATGATGCTGCCTGGAGGCAAATCAGCTAACTTGGGCAGTTCGAGCTTGTTGTCCCACTCAGCGGCCAAAATCATGCCCTGGCTTTCAATGCCCATTAAAGTCGCAGGTTTTAGGTTGGCGACGATGACGAGCTTTTGCCCTACAAGCTGCTCTGGAGCAACAGATTGTGCAATGCCGGACACAATGGTCCGCTTTTCGAAGCCAAGATCAACTTCCAGCTGCAAGAGTTTTTTGCTTTTCGGCACAGGCTTGGCTGCAAGCACCTGTCCTACGCGCAGATCGATTTGGCGCACGAGATCGATATCAATGGCTTCTTTCATAGGTTTGTACTCGATGTTTTTTGGTTTTTGGTGCTTTGCCGCTAAAGCGTGCAAAGTGTCTATTTCTTGTGCAATTTGGGCATCTTCGATTTTAGCAAATAGCACCCTGGGCTCGGGTAATAACTGCCCTTCAGGTAAATTATTTGTGATAACAGCCTCCCAGTTTTGGGCATCTAACCGCGAGGAAAATCCTAGCATTTCCCAGATCTTTTGGGCACTTTCAGGAATAATAGGCAATGAAAGCAGCGCCAGGTTTTTTATACACTCCAGGCAATTTGCTATGCAGGTTTCCATTTGAGGGCGAGTACTTGGATCTTTGGCTGCCTGCCATGGTTTTCTGGCATCAAAATAGATATTGCCAAGCTGTGCCAGTTCCATGATTAATTGGCTGGCTCTGCGCAATTTAAAGCCCTCATAAGCTTCAGCTGCTTCACGTATGAGTGCTTCCATCTTGGCTATAAATTCCCGATCGACCTCATCGACATGAGCAGCTTTTGGCACTTTGCCTTGACACTGATTCTTAGCAAATACTAGGACCCTATTGACCAAATTGCCATATTTTCCTAACAAATCGGTATTGCAGCGCAATTGAAACTCTTTCCAGGTAAACTCGGAATCGCCGGTTTCGGGGGCGTTGGCGGCGAGAGTGTAGCGAATCTGATCGGCGGTATAGCGGGTAAAGAAATCATCGAGATCGATATACCAACCATCCGATTTACTGAACTGCCTGCCTTCTAATTTTAGAAACTCATTTGCCGGAAGTTCATCCACTAGCTTTAGCGGCTTATTTTGCCCCATTATCATGGCCGGAAAAATCACGGCGTGAAAAGGGATGTTGTCCTTGCCAATAAAGTGGACGAGCTTAGTGTCTTGATCTAACCAATATTTTTTCCAAAGATCGCGGTCTCCTTTTCTTTCAGCCCACTCCATAGTCGCTGAAATATATCCAATGGGGGCATCAAACCAGACATACAATACCTTGCCTTCCGTATCGGGCAAAGGTATAGGCACCCCCCAGGTCATATCGCGGGTAATGGCTCTTGGATGCAGATTTTCAATGTATCCTTGGACAAAATTAATTACATTGGGCTTCCAGTTTTTGCTTTTTAACCAAGCTGTCAGTTGCTCTTTAAATTTATCCAGCAAAATAAACCAGTGCTTTGTAGACTTTAGGGTTAAAGCGGAGTTTGTGAGCTTAGAGCGCGGGTGGATAAGATCGGTGGCTTCATAGCTGGCCCCGCATTGCGGGCATTCATCGCCGCGGGCTTCCGTAAAACCGCATTTAGGGCAAGTGCCTATAACATAGCGGTCGGCCAAAAACTTGTTGTCTTTTTCAGAGTAAAGCTGCTCTGTCTCCCGTTCCTCAATATAGCCGTTTACCAGAAGGTCGATAAAAATACCTTGCACAGGCACTTCATGGCCCGGCCAAGTCGTTCTAGAGTAATGATCAAATGAAAACTCTAACTTGTTGAACAGACCCTTGTTGATTTCATGAAAAATATCTACATGCTCTCTGGGAGATCTCCCGGCTAATTCAGCACTCATTGTAATTGCTATGCCATACTCGTCTGAACCGCTGATATAAAGCACATCATCTCCCTTTAAGCGCATATAACGGGCATAACAGTCAGCAGGCAAGTAAGCTCCTGCAATATGGCCAAAATGCAAGGGGCCATTGGCATAAAGCAGCGCAGAGGTGATGAGTATTTTTTTTGACATGATTTTAATAAGGCTTTGGTTTAGGTTTTTGCACAATTAAGACTTCCAAGTCAGTTTCAGGCACTACTTGCCAGCCTACTAACACTAAAGAGACAGGGTCTACATACAAGGGGCCGGGCACAGACCGGGCGTACTCCGGCTCAATTTTATGCGGCTGCGGCTGCGGAGAAGAAACGTCTGTCTGAAAGCCCTCTAAGGAATCGTGGGCCTGCATGACTTCATCCCGCATTTCCTTACTTAGACTGCCCCAAGAGACATAATGGCCGGGAAACCTCTTGCGGATAAAGCTCCAGTCTACTCGAATGGTCCCATACCAGTTTATGGCGTTTGGAAAAATCCGTCCTGTTTCTCTGCAGTAGGCGGCCTTGCGCAATTCAATTTGCCTATTGTCATAACCTGAGAACTCAGCCATGAAGCGATAGACCTTGCTTCTCGTGTAGTAAGGTAAATCGGCAGCTTTACGTAAAGGTTCGCCTGTATAAGGCGAGGGGCAGCTGGTATTGCGCAGCAAGATCCACCATGCCAGCCATAAAATGGCCAGCATGAATCCCAGCACAAAAAATAGGGAGAGAAATAGAATTGCAGAGGGCGAGTAGTCGCCCCAAATAGACATTTCGGGCACAGCACCCCTTGCGCTTCAAGGTTACTTAGACTTTCGCTTATTTTTTTTGACGACTTCTACTTCTTCTTCCTCATCAAAATCGTAGCCATTGACATCTTCATCCTCATCTTCTTCCTCACGGTAAGAAGTGAATTTATAAGGATCGCTTTCTTTCTCGATCATTTTGATGACGTGGAGAGCAATATTTTGAGAGTCGCTAGAAAGGTGAGGTGCATCGCCCCGTTTAATTAAATCTTCGGCACGGTGAATAGCGGCATTGACCATATCGAACTGATTGACAAATTTTTTTCTAAGATATTCATTAGTGAAATTGTCTTTTTTTTCCATATACCCTCATTTAAAGATCTGCTCAATTATAGCGATTAAGCTATAACTTTAAAAGCTGAATGTCATCATTTTAGAATGTGAAATACTTAAACCCAAGTTGTCCCCTAAATCTTAGCACAAGCTTAATTAGATAATTGAGATGGCGCAGATAATGCCGAAGCCAAGGGTTCTTCCCCTTGGCAAGGCGTTAGATGCGTCAGATCGATTGTCTAAT
>JAEYWL010000069.1 GCA_023428915.1 Verrucomicrobiota bacterium | reverse complement strand
ATCTGACGCATCTAACGCCTTGCCAAGGGGAAGAACCCTTGGCTTCGGCATTATCTGCGCCATCTCAATATCTAATTAAGCTTGTGCTAAGATTTAGGGGACAACTTGGGTTTTAAACCAGACTTGCTACCTTCTAAGAGTCGGATTTTAAACTTTTTCAGGGGCTTCTTGCATAAATATTCAATTTAACTTTATATTTTATTTGGGATCACCAGGGGTGCCGGTTTGCTTAAAAGCAAACCGGCTGAAATGCTAAACCCTTACTACCTGATCTGGGTAATACCAGCGTAGGGAGTGTGAATCAACTTGTTACTGTTCTAACACAGTACGCGCGGTGTTTTCCCACAAGTCCAAAAATTGAAGGGAAAAATGCATTTTTCACTCCGCGATTGCGCTGCAGGTTTAATTGGCAATTTACTCGAACACTATGACACTGCCCTTTTCGGCCTATTAGCCCCATTTATTGCCCCTCTTTTTTTTGAAAATCTCGAGCCCTTAACAGCCTTAATTCTGACTTATAGTATGCTCCCTCTCGGCTTGTTAGTCCGTCCTCTCGGCTCAATTTGTTTTGGACGCATAGGCGATAGCTTTGGACGCAAGCGGGCATTGATTTATTCTTTGATGGGCATGGCTATCGTCACTATTGGCATAGGCTGTTTACCGGTGTACAAAGACATCGGCCTATGGGCGCCAATACTGCTCGCCTGCGGCAGACTCTTGCAAAGCTTTTGTGCAGCCGGTGAAATAGCAGGAGGTGCTATTTTTGTACTAGAGCATACAACTATAGCCCGGCGCGGCTTCTCTAGCAGCTTATATGACGCCTCATCAATCGGCGGAATCCTGATCGCTTCCGGTTTAGTGACTTTTATCAGCAGCCAAGGCAATACGCAACAAGATTGGCGCATCCTATTTTGGATAGGCGGCATTACAGCCTTGCTTGGCCTGTATTTACGCATATTTTGCAAGGATGGACGCGAATTCACTCAAACCGCCAAGCAGCCTGACGCTAGCCTGTTGCAAATACTTAAGCTAAATAAACGCGCCGTTATTGGCATTGTCCTGGCCTCCGGATTTTCTTATGCCACCTACTCTCTTGCTTTTACACTGATGAATGGGTATATTCCCCTTATCACCAATGTATCTAAAACACAAGTGCTGCAAATGAATACTCTGCTTTTGTGTGCAGATTTACTCTTACTGCCCTGCTTTGGCTATATCGCTTATAAATTTGGCAAGGAACGGATCATGATGGGCGGGGCGCTATGCTCGGCAATTGCCGCAGTCCCCCTATTCTATCTCCTGGAAAATGCCTCTCTGAGCCTGGTACTCATAGTGCGCCTGCTCATTGTCCTTTTTGGCGTAGCCTTTGCTGCCCCGTATCACGCATGGGCTATAGAACAAGTAGCTCCGCAACACCGTTATCTGGTGCTTTCCTTTGGCTGCGCACTCGGTTCGCTTTTGATAGGCACGCCAACCTCGCCGTTTTGCCTTTGGCTTTACCACACTTTTGGTTTAAGCTATGCCCCCGGCCTTTACCTAATGGCTGCAGGCATAGCCGCCAGCCTGGTCGTTTATCGGCTGGCACCCAAATCTGAAACTGCAGCTTCCACTAGCATCCAAATTTAGCCGAATATTTCTGCCGGGCTTCATCGCATTTTGCCGCTAAAATAAAATCGCTTTCAGAAAGCCCGTCAATTTTATGCGTCCAAATTTCAACCTTAACTTTACCCCAAGCCAAGTAAATATCCGGGTGATGCCCCTCTTCTTCAGCAATCTCTCCAATCAAATTGGTAAAGTATAACGCTTCTTTAAAATCATTAAAGCTGTACTCTTTTTCCAAATGATGCCCGCTAATAACCTTCCAGTCATTATCCAGCTGCCTTTTCAGCTCTTGCAGCGCCTCCCCGCGTAATGGAGGAATCCCTCCGCTGCAAGGAATGCACTTTTTCTGCGATAAATGGCATTGTTCATCATCCATAACTATTTTCCCTTAAAAAAGTGTTCAAGGTCTGCTTCAGATACTTTAGGCTCTCCCGGAGCCGCGTGATCCAACTTTCCCATATGCAGCCAGCTCTCAAGACAGTCGATCTCCTTATATAAATGATCGAAGGAATCTATGACAAACAACAATGGTTGAAAATGATCAATTTCAAATGACTGGTTGATCACCCATTCAGCTTGAAAAGGAAAACGCTGCACCTCTGCTGAAACCACAGCATGTTCGCATTCGTCTGCGGAACTCAATAACCCGCTGCCATAGACCTTTAGCTCTCCGGCCTCCAGCATTAAGCCAAACTCAATACTAAACCAAAAAAACCTCGAAAGAGCCTGAATATTACAGCACAAACGCTCCACCCTGATACTGGGATCAAGTCCTCTCTGCCGCTCTGCCGCAGCCTGTGCCAACGCACCGAAACGCACCAAAATATCGGCAAATGTTTTATCCGTATGCATCGGCACATGCCCTGCAATGTCGTGAAAAATATCAGGCTCAGGCAAGTAGTTTAGGCGCGCACTATCCCTTATCGTAATAGTAGTAGGAAATTCCCGCTTCTTTAAACAATCAAAAAAGATCGCAGCCGGAACATAACCGCTTACAGCTTTAGCCTCAAAACCAGTTAAAGGCTCTAAAAACGCATTAATTTCTGAAAGCCTCGGAATACAATCCGGTTTTAAACACAGCGAACGCACCCCTTCCAAAAATTTTTCATTGGCGAAACTCTCCCACTTCGGCTTTAATAAAGCGTAAAGCTTGCGCCATGCCTCCTGATTATCCTCATTGTACAACTCGTAAGGCTGATGAATAAACAACTCGCCATTAGTTTGCGCCTGTTCGATAAAAGGAGCCTGAGTCGTCGTTAGCCCCTGAACCTCAGCATGTTGGCCCATAGAAACACCTATGCCTATATAAAGTTATCTTAGGATCTTAGACCCACAATCTATTATAAATTAGCAAAGAGGACTAAGTAAAAGCTTAATTTTTAATTAAAACCCGACTTGCTACCTTCTAAGGGTCAGATTCGAGCTCTTTTCCTCTAAAAGATCGCACGAAGCCTTGAAAATCAGTGGGTTATATTAATAATATAGCCCACTGATTTTTGCGAGCTCTTAGAGAGAAAAAACTTTCGAATATGACTTATTATAAAGTAGCAAGTCTGGTTTAAATAAAGATTAATAAGAATAATAAAGCGATCGAATAATCTAATTGCCCTTATTCAAAAAAATCATAAATTAGATATGCAGCAAAAAACTTTTGAGCAAAACCCATTTCTTAAAGCAAGCAATCCAGGTCTTCGTTATGACCCATAAAAATTGGTGGCTTCTATCTGAGCAGGAATTAAGCAGGATTCTCAATACGGACTCACATCGTGGATTACACGCGGTTGAAGCTCAAAAAAGATTACAGAAATTTGGCCCTAATCAACTGCTTGAACAACGAAGGGTCTCAGCCGGCTATTTATTCCTTTGTCAATTCAAGAACATCATTGTCTGGATATTGATTGCCGCAGCGATTATTGCAGGAGCCCTGGGTGAGTGGATAGACACCTTTGCAATTATTATTATTATCATCCTCAACGCCCTCCTTGGATTCTTTCAAGAATATAAAGCGGAAAGATCCCTCTCGGCTTTACGTAAAATGATCACCCGCTTTTCTAAAGTCATGCGGGAAGACCAGCTGCAAACCATTCCATCAAAAGAAATCGTTCCGGGCGACCTGATTTTAATTGAAGCAGGAGATCATATCCCGGCCGACGGCAGATTCATACGCCTATTTGGCCTTTCAACCCAGGAGGCGGCACTCACAGGAGAATCTATACCCATTCATAAAACAACCGATATCCTGAAAGAGCAGGATTTAGTGGTAGGCGACAAAAAAAACATGGGATTTCTAGGTACAGTTGCCGTGAGCGGAAAAGGCTATATGATCGCCACTGAAACAGGAGTTCAAACAGAGCTTGGAAAAATAGCAGCGCTTTTACAACAAGGAACCGAAGAACAAACTCCCCTTCAAAAACGCCTGCAAGAATTGGGACTCCGGCTTGTATGGCTTTGCCTCGGAATTGTTTCTCTTGTTTTTGCCTTAGGCTATGTAAAAGGCACTCCCTTAATAGAAAATCTGCTTATTTCCATAAGCCTTGCAGTTGCAGCTATCCCGGAAGGCCTCCCCGCCATCGTTACAATAGCCCTATCCATCGGCATCCATAAAATGGCAAGGCGGAATGCATTAGTGCGCCGGCTTCCCTCCGTCGAAACTTTAGGATGCGCCACAGTTATCTGTACGGACAAAACCGGAACCCTTACCCAAAATGAGATGACTGTGCGCACTATCTGGGTTAATAACAGCTTTATTGACGTAACCGGGATCGGCTACAGCCGCGAGGGAAATTTCGAAATAAATCATACCGCAATCAATCCTAAAGACATCCCGGAACTGATCACGACCCTTAAAATTGGAATTCTTTGCAACAGCGCCGAGCTGAATCACACCCAGGATCATTTAACAAGCTGGGATATTACAGGCGACCCCACTGAAGCAGCACTTCTTGTTGCAGCAGGGAAAGCAAACTTATTTAAGCAGGACCTGGAAAGCACAACCCCTCAAATATCTGAGATCCCCTTTGATTCCGAGCGGAAAAGAATGAGCACGATTCGGCAAACCGGTGAAGGCCCATTGCTCTTTATTAAAGGCGCTGCCGACATCATTCTCGCACATTCCAAGTATATGCTCCTTAATGGCAAAATCGAGCCCCTTACCCCTGAATATAAAAAAAACATCTCTGACGCAAATGCCCATCTCGCCAGCCAAGCCCTTCGCGTGCTCGCTGTCGGCTATCGGCCCGTACCCCAGGAAGCCAAAATCGATCACTCGCTGGAAAATGAGCTGATTTTTGCAGGATTGGCGGCTATGGAAGACCCCCCAAGACCCGAGGTGAAAAAGTCGATCGAAACCTGTAAAAATGCAGGGATTGCAACAATAATGATTACCGGAGACCACAAAGAAACAGCCCTGGCGATCGCTAAAGAACTGAATTTGCTTAAAAGCGATTCCGTCATCCTGACAGGAGCTGAACTCGAGCAAATGGATGACAGCCGCCTTAAACAATGCCTGAGAAAAGTAGCCATTTATGCCCGCACATCAGCTGCGCATAAGCTGAGGATTGTGCGCGCCTGGAAATCCCTCGGTGAAGTCGTGGCCATGACAGGAGATGGCGTAAATGACGCGCCGGCTCTTAAAGAAGCCGATATCGGCATTGCCATGGGCATTACAGGAACAGACGTCACCAAAGAAGCCTCTGACATGGTTATCACCGATGACAATTTTTCATCCATCGTAAATGCCGTCGAAGAAGGACGCGGGATTTATGACAACATTACTAAGTTTGTTTGCTATTTAGCCTCGTCAAATATTGCAGAAATCCTCGTAGTGTTTATGGGAATGTTAATAGGCTTTACCGATTTTGCAGGAAACCCATTTATCCCCCTCTCAGCACTGCAAATCCTCTGGATAAATTTAGCTTCCGATGGCTTGCCGGCCATAGCATTAGGACTCGACCCCATAGACCCCCAAGCCATGAAACGCTCCCCCAGAAAACCCTCCGATCCCATAATTACCCCCAAAATAGCCCTTCAATTGCTTTTAATCAGCTTTGTCATCGCCCTTGGAACACTAACCGCTTGCTATTTCGGCATGCATCAAAGCGGCAAGCTAGCCCAAACAATGGCATTCACCACCCTTGTAGTATTGGAATTAGCAGCAGTGCAGATCATACGATCCCCCTACCATCTAAGCCTCCTGTCAAACCCCCTCATCCTCGCCGCCATCACCCTATCTTTCCTCATGCAGCTAGGCATCATCTACACCCCCTTCCTGCAGCGCATTTTTAAAATAGTACCCTTAGGCATAAATGAATGGGGAATCATTTCAGCCATAGCAATTGCAGTATGGGTGCTCTGCAGCTGCATTAACCGACTCTTCAAACCGGCAGCACAGATCCCGCCAACCCAATCATAGCGCCGCAACCCTCGCCCCCAGCCCCCAAATAATACTTGCTTTCCCTCCTTCGAACCTGCTATCCTTCATTCTTCCTACCCATTACGGGGCAATAGCTCAGTCGGTCAGAGCAGCGGACTCATAACCCGTCGGTCCCTGGTTCAAGTCCAGGTTGCCCCATTTTTCTTTTTGGCTTCATAAGGCTGAAACTGAGGCGCTTGGGTAATCACAAGCAAATCAGCCTAAAGCACGGTCCATATCCGTGGACCATTTGTGGACCACTCGCCTACAACAATTGGCGATAAGCCCAGCAGCTAACCTTTGAAAATTAAAACAAAGGTAGCTTCATGAAAGGCATCGACAAACGCACCCACAAAAACGGGACGGTTTCTTACCGCGCCCGCGTTCGAATCAAAGGCCATCCGGTCCTCATTCAATCTTTTTCCTCCAAAACCCTGGCCATGAAATGGAAGCGCGATACCGAATCGGCTATCGAACGAGGCGCTTTCTCTTATGAGAAGCCAGGGACCAGACATACCCTCTCCGAACTGATCGATCGCTATATCGAAAAAGTTTTACCCACCAAGCCAAAAAACGCTCGTAACGTCCGCCAGCATCTTCTCTGGTGGAAACAAGAACTAGGAAGTCATCTCCTCTCAGACATCAAATCTAACCTTATCGCCCAAAAACGTGACGATCTTCTTTCAAGCCCCACATGTAAAAATAGACCCCGTTCTCCAACCACTGTCGTTCGCTATTTGGCCAGCCTATCTCATGCCTTTTCTGTTGCTTTAAGAGATTGGGAATGGATACAAGAAAATCCCGTCCT
Organism: Verrucomicrobiota bacterium; assembly: GCA_023428915.1. Taxonomy (GTDB): domain Bacteria; phylum Chlamydiota; class Chlamydiia; order Chlamydiales; family JAEYWL01; genus JAEYWL01. The sequence goes on along the minus strand of JAEYWL010000069.1, from coordinate 20,269 downwards.
GAAAATCTCTAAGCCAAAAATTTCAAATGAACGGACTCGCTTCTTGAACGATGAAGAAAGAATGCGACTCATGAGAGCTTGCCAAGAGAGCGAATCAAAAGGACTCTACCCTGTTGTTATACTAGCGCTTTCAACAGGAATGAGACGAGGAGAAATCCTCAATCTTAAATGGAGTGATGTCGATTTAGATCGAAGAGCGATTCTTTTGCAAACCACCAAAAATGGAGAACGTCGTTTTATTCCTCTTGTTGGCATTGCGCTAGATCTACTCAAATCTCGATATGCCAACCAGTTTGCGAATTCTCTTGTATTCCCTGCACCACATTCTCCATCAAAGCCAATCGATATTCGGTCCGCTTGGGAAACTGCGCTCGAAAAAACAGGCATTTCTAACTTTCGATTCCACGACCTCCGCCATACAGCAGCTTCGTATTTAGCCATGAACCAAGCCAGTTTGCTTGAAATTGGAACTCTCCTCGGCCATAAAACCGTCCAAATGACCAAGAGGTATGCCCATCTCTCAAATGCACATATCTATGCTACAGCTGTGAGTTTGAGTGAAAAACTGTTCAATAGCAAAAATGAACTGTAAAAATTACATGAAAGATTTTTCGAATATGACTGCAGCAATCTGTAAATCCTGAATTGCTACCCCTGTTAAATCGGCTAGAGTAATCTCAGACTCTGAACTTCTTCCTAATGAACTATTGATGATCACTTCTCCCAGCTCAAGCAAGCGCTCTTTTTTGATTAAACCCTTTTTTACAGCATAGGACACATCACCCAGTTCAATGCATTGACTTTGGCTATCAACGATCACTTTGTCAGCTTTTGCAAAAATTTCTGGATCAAGCTCTTGTTTACCTACATCGTCCGCACCAACAGCTGTGATATGAGTTCCTGGTCGGATTTGATGAGCGAATAGAAGAGGTTTAGCAGAAGAAGTCGTTGTCACAATCAGATTGCAATCAGCCGTAAGTTGATCCAAATCTTTAGCTACCTCTATTTCCCATTCTTGTAAATCTGGATGACCTTTCAACTTCTCTGCCTTAGACTCGTTGCGTCCCCAAATCATCACCTTCCGACATTTCGTTACAAACGATAGAAGTTTCAGCTGATAATAAGCCTGTCCACCAGTACCTACAATCCCAATACATGAAATATTTTTTGGGGCTAAATATTTTGCAGCAATGCATCCTGCTGCAGCGGTCCGAAGATCTGTTAAATATCCTTCATCAAGTAGTAATGAAAGCAACGCGCCCGTTTGTTTATCAAAGAGCAACATAAGGCCATTTCCCGCAGACAGGCCAAGGTTGGGGTTATCGTGAAATCCAGAAGCGATTTTGACAACATAATATTTGCCATCCCTCGTATAACCATACTTGATGTGGCAGTCTCCGGGCGGATTCTCGAAATGAAGAGCTGCTACCGGAGGAATAACAGCATTCCCTTCACTATAAGCCACGAAGCCCTGTTCCACTGCTTTTAAAATCGCTGGGATTGAAACAAGTTGCTCAATTTGTTTTCGATTGAGAATTTTCATCGTTTACTGCCTATCACCTGTCGAAGCGTAGAATAACTGACATTGCGCCCCGTAAGGACAATGACAGTAGGTCCTTTTGGACGCACATGGCCAAAAAGACAGCTAGCAAGAGCCACTGCAGCAGAGGGTTCTATGAGATACTGATGATGTTCTAAAAGCCAGCAAAGAGCTGACCGAAGCTCATCTTCTTTAATCAGCGGAATTTCATCGACTCGGGTCTTTAAAATGTCAAAACACTTGTCTCCCAAACCACCTTCAAGGCCACCTGCAAGCGTATCAATAGAGGGCATGTAGGTAATCGGCTTTCCCTGCTCTAAAGAAAGCTTAAGAGCTGCGCAATCTGCAAGTTGGCAAATAATCATCCGCGCATGGGGATTTTTTGATTTTACATACCACGAAAACCCTGCAGAAAGCCCCCCGCCACCCATAGGAAGCACAAAATGAGTAGCTTCTGGGACTTGAGCTAATACTTCTACCGCCAAAGTACCCCCATTGCCAGCTATAATCTTTTCATCATTAAAAGCTGAAACCATTGGGATCTGCAACTTAAGCGCCTCTTGTTCAGCCCATGCTAAAGTATCATCGTATCCGATAAATTCTGATTTTTTGACTTTAGCCCCGAGCTTGAGTAATTTTTCATACTTCGCCTGATCAACACTTTTAGGCACAAACACTGTGCAGGGAATCTGTAATTCTTTAGCAGCATAAGCCACCCCAAGGCCGTGATTTCCTGCAGAACAAGTGGCAACGCCTAATGTTTTTTCCTCTGCATTCAATGTAGAGAGGTAAAAAAAGGCTCCGCGAAGTTTAAAAGACCCAGTAGTTTGCAAACATTCGAGTTTTAAATAGACGGGTTGACCAAGAAGCTTTGACAATTCTGGAGAAAACTCAACTGGTGTGTTCCTGATTTTTCCTTTGAGGAATTCAGTGGCTTGTTCAATTAGCTGTTTCATTTATTTTCCATAATGTTTTAGAAATTGTTCAAAACGATCCAGAGCCTCAATCATATTTTTCTTTCCAAATCCAATTCGAAAGAAATTGCCAGGGAGATCGAAAACATTGCCTGGCATAATCAATACTCCCATTTTTTCCACAAGCTCCTCAGAAAATTTTTCAATAGAAACAGGAAGCAAAAGCTCTAGAACCGCCATAGTGCCGCTTTGAGGAGGAACCCATGATAGAAGACCTTTATGCCGTTTCATAAAGGAATCAAGAATTTTCAGATTGTCCAACATCACCTTTCGGTTTTTCGTTAAAATCTTATCTTTTGCTCGAAGGGCAATAAGCGCCAAAATTTCACTTGGAGCGCTATTGCAGATGGAAGTGTAGAGCTTATATGATCCTACTTTCTGCAAAAAATCAACATCTTGAGTTGCCAGCCAGCCGATTCGAAGACCAGCAAGACCAAACGCTTTAGTCATAACGTTTAGAGCAATACCCTTTTCGTAAGCATCCGCAATGGAAGGAAGCCTTTTTTCTTCATCGATTTCAAGATATCGATACACTTCATCGCAAAAAATATACGCCCCTCTTTTTCGCGCTAATTTGACAAGTCCTTCAAATACTTCTTTTGTCAGGACGGCGCCTGTGGGATTATGTGGGTAATTAAGAATGAGCAGTTTGGTGTCAGAACGAAAAGCCATTTCTACTTCTTTGAGATCTAATTGCCATTGGCTTTTGGACCCAAGCGCAATCCTTGAAATATCAGCTCCGAAAAACTGTGGTAGGGTTGCAAGCGATTGATAACAGGGATCGATTACGATCACATGGTCGCCAGGCTCTACGAGAGTTCTCATTGAGCAATAAATCCCTTCTTCGGCTCCAGCAAAAGTGAGAACTTGGTCGTTGTCGATCGATGAATAGAGATAGGAAATTTCTTTGCGAAGAATAGGCAGTCCGGGCGATTCGGTATATCCCAAGCTTAAAGATTCCCAGAGCTTCTTTGATTCTGGGTCAGCTAATTCTAGAATTTCATTGAGCTTCCAACTTTCAGCGTCTGAGCAACAGAGTAAATAAGGCGCTGTAAACTCGTATTTTTTCCAAAACTCTTCTAATTTAAATGCTGGAATGTTCATTGTTTTCCTTTAAATAGTTATAGACTGTAGCTCGTGAAATTTGAAGGACATCCGCAATATAGGAAGCGGCATTTTTTGTATCAAAAGCCCCTTCTTTTTGCAGAGCAAGAAGGAGTTTTTTCTTTTCGGTTTTGTCAAGAGATTCTAGGCGAAGTGCATGCTGCTTTAGATAAGTAGAAACGTAGATATTAATCTTCTCTCTCCAATCGTTTTTAAAGAGAAAATCGGGCATCTCCGTTGTAGGCTTAATCAGGTCAAGGATGAAATAGTGCATCTCTTCCCACTTAGAAATATCTAAATTGATACACAGCAGGCCAATAGGTTTTCCAACTTGATTTTTAAGAACAGCCGTTACAGACTTCATTTTTCTTCCGTCCCAATTGATTTTAAAATAGGGAGGAAACACATCTTGAGATTCAGACAGATTATTCAATTCATCGAGAAGAGACTCATCTCCAATAGCTCTTTTCGAAAGGTTATTGAAAATAGCGCCAATGCATCCAGTCTTCAAATCGTGAAGTACAACCTCAGCATGTGGGAAGAGAAGAAGGCTAATAGCTTCCCCGACAGGTTTGTATCGATCTAATTCATCTCTCATTGGAATCCTCTTTGCTGTACTAGACATTTTAGTCTGTTTTATACTTTTTTGTCTATTAAATAACTGCATACGTCTAATAGTCAGAAGCTTAACGAATGATGATTAAATAAAAAGATTAACATTTAGAACTTACCATTTCGAATAGTGTATATGAAATGGTAAAGCGCACTTTTTGAGACCGGTATGGGTTTTTCAATAGAATCCTCCTTTTTATTAGCTCCGCAAAACCCCTCCCTAAAGTCTCCCCATTGCGCCCTATCGGATGGCTTACAATTTATCACTTTGCAGTCCTCGAACTATCCTCTGGCTTTTCAAAATTTCTTCTTTGGATTTGCGGAAATCTTCCTGAAGGATTTGGAGGGGATGGTTTAGCGTAATTGGCATGGGTTGCCCCTGTTCTAAAATCACCATTCTGTCATTGGGGATTTTTTCCTCGTTCTGCTTGGCTTGATCAGTATAGCCATTACTGCTGAGAAACTGGTTGTACTCCCAGGCAAGCTTTTGTTGAGGGGTTACATTTTTTCGATTTTCTCGGGGAAGCTCAGGAAGGCTAGGTTGTTGACAAACCCACATCATCAACCCGATGAGACTGTCGACATTTTGCTTTCTTCTAACAAATTCCGCAGCATGAGCCACACGATGTTCGCTATAGCACATCAAGGATCTCTTCTCCTGATCGTTCAAATCCAACCCATCCAGGCATTTGTAAGCGGTGCGTGAATAAGCTGCTGCAGCTCTTTTTTCTTCTTCTTTTTCTTCTTTCTTTGTTAGTGGTTCCGGTTTGGTTCCCGATTGGTTTTTATCCGGTTCTTTTATGGTTCTTTGGTGGTTGTCAACTGGTTCTTCGGATGGTTCTTTTTCTTGATTTTCCATTGACAAATCTGCTGGTTCTTTTGATGGTTCCAAAGTGGTTTCATTTTGGTTCTCTAATGGTTGATGAATGGTTCTCGCTTGGTTATAATTTGGTTCTTTTTCCAAGGCTGTGCACCTCTTTATTTGCCTTTCATCCCATTCAGCATTGATGTCAAAAATGGCTGTATTAGTGAGAACTGCAATAGTCCCTTGATTGGTTTTTCGAAAAGTCGCAAGACCGTGTGCTTCAAGCCGCAGTATCGCATCACGATATTGCTGCCTGGACAAACCAATCTTTTTATGATCGCCAACAAGTGCTTCGTTAGCCTTGAGTTGATAGATGGAATAAGCGGGATCCATCCGGTTTGCGCGCAAAGCAATCTGCGTCAATAACGCGAAAGCTGGAAGGCTGAGTTCTAAAAGTGCAAGCCCTTCTCGATAAAGTTTTACGAATCCTTCGGAAGTTATCATGGCTGTACTGCAATTTTAGCGTTTTCCTGGACCTCTGACTCCTTTCTGCGGGGTCTGTACTTTTTTTCTGATACCCATTTGAAGAATGCCTTTTCATCGATGAGCCAGGTTCGATTAGGACGCTTTAATACCTTGGCAAACCCATTTTCATTTCGAAAGAAGATCAAATGGCGCATTCCACCGACTGGTGGCCATTCATGAAACTCATTCCATTTCGACACAGGAATAAACCGTGTCTGTTTTGCCTCTACAGGCACCTCATCTATATTTTTTGATCTATCGTTTTTCATCTCACACTCCTCTGCTATTGCAGTTTGAATTTAATAACCGCATTTTACGGCGACCTATCGCCATGAAAAAATGGCGTCGGTGGAAAAACCGTAAAATGCGTTGAATAGCAGCGAGTTACAAATTATCGAAATAGGAGGAGAAATCGACAGAGAGCTTCTGATAGCTATCCTTTTTAGGACGACCGTTTCTATCCCGTCTAGTTTGCGAAGGCTCTTCATTTATGGGGATGGCTGAATCGATGACCCAGCCGTAAACAGTCTTGAAAGGATATTTCCGCAGCCTCGAGCAATGCTTGTAGATGATCTGTGCCATTTGGCGGTTGGACAACTGAGGAAAATCTTTGCGCAATTTTCTGGCAGCACTCCAAGCCAAAAGCTTATCGTCCCTTTCTTGAGCAGGTCGCCTTCTGGCAAAGACAGCCTTCCCTTGCAAAAGAAGCCATGCCTCTGTCAGCAAGGGAGCGACGTACAAGCCTTCTCGCTTCACTTCTTTGTCTTCGATAGCGTCGTCTTTTAGCCGTCCCTTATGAACAAGTTTCAGCCAATCGACAGGCTGGGCAGCCCGAACATTCTTGCCATATTCTGAGCAGAAGGAGTGGATCGCAATTCTTCCCTCTTCAAAACAGCTTTCGAAAATCTCGTAGTACTTTTCAAAATCAGGGCAAAGCATTTTCTCTTCCTCAAGACTACTGAGATCAGGGATTTTCAATCCCAGGACATAATAAGCGGCTCTTCTGGCAGTCCAGCACGTTTCCTTCAAGCATTCGTGCATCTCCTCATCACTCAGTAGCTCTGGCCTCCACAATGAGGCCTGTGGCTTATTTTCTAAGTTGTGCATGGCTGCTCTCCTGGTAATTGTGAAAGATTTTCGATTGAAGCGCTTCAACCATCGTGTGCATATGAGCGCTTGGTAGATGCACGTAATGCCTGGTCATCTGAAGCGTCTGATGACCGAGCAACTCTCCGATTACCAATGGGCTGTTTTCAATTGTTGCTGCTTGAGAAGCCGCCTGATGACGCAATCCATGGAAAACAAATCCTTCTATCCCAGCTTTTTGCAAAGCTTTTTCCCAAGCAGATCGAATATCAATAGGTTGGTTGGGATAATTGGGTGATGGAAAGACCAAGCTATCAGTGCGCTGTTGTTTCCGTCGTTCCTGTAAAAGCTCTAACAACAAGCCGGTAATCAAAACAGACCTTGAACGACCATTCTTCGTTCTTTCGAGCACAATCGTTCCTGTGGGTTCTCCCAACTGCATATTTCTCCATCTAAGCCCCATGATTTCGCCTTTGCGCATACCTGTTCCCAAAGCAAGAGCAACGATCAAAAACAAGTCTTTCGATCCGCTTTCTTGGCATGCCTGCAAAAGTCTTTTCTGTTCCTCATCGGTTAATACCCGCTTTCTACCTTGCGCCTGCTTGGGCTTTTCAATCTTAAAAACCGGGTTCTCTCTCATCCACTCCCACTCTTTGACTGCCTTAGTGAAAACGTGAGATAAGCTGCTCAAATAACGCACAACCGTCGTAGGAGAGCGCAGCCTTCCCCCTCTAACAAACCCCGCAAGCAGCTCATCCCGTTTCTCAGCAATTAGGCTAGGACGAACTTGAGCCAATAGCAAATACCCAAGTTCCTCCCTCCACCAAGTCAGGTGCTGAAGAACATTTTTGGCATTTCGCGGCTTTCCAGGCAGTACCCTTTCGATGTAAAGATCGATCAGATTTGCAAGGGTGTGCTTGGTCGCAGGGTTCGTGAATTCGTAGCGATCCTGCTCAATTGCCGACTCCATATCCCTTTTCCACTTTTTAGCCAGAGTCTTCGATCTAAATGATCTATCAAAACACTGACCACTCTTCATCCGAATGCGCACCCGATAAGTTTGGCAATGCCTATGCGTCCTCACAATAATTCCTCTGAGATCATTTTCCGCCTTTTCAGGGTTTTCCTTCTGCTTCATGTTTGCTCCTATTGTTATAGCACGAGTTTAGTTGTAAACGATTGAATTCTATTGCAAACTGTTGGAACGAAAAATGGCGTCAGTGGAAAAATTTAAAAGGATCGTGTTGTTCTATGAACGCCGAAAAGACACAAGCAGCTGATTTGTAATAGCTTTGAATTCTTAACTGTTCATTAGATACAGCTGTTCATTATATATTGAACAGTTCCAAATACTGAACAGTCAGCAGTTATTCGAAGAAGCTATTTCTGCGGAAGAAGCAGCTCGATCTAAAAGAGCTACGATAGTCTTTTCAGAAACAGGTTTATAATCCCAGACTTCCACAGAAAGATTGAGTTGCCTATCAACGAGCTTGTTAGGCCGTTTTTCATGTACATGGCCGTGGAGCTGAAAATGAGGTGGAGCCGGCTGACTGGGGATATGAACAAGCTCAACCTGATGTCGACCAATCTTGATGAAAGCCGACTCCAGGACAATCGAAAATCCAATGTTATGCATTTTAGCGGGAGTGCCATCATGGTTGCCTCGGATGCAAATCTTATTCCCATGAAGGCGCGCACAAAGACTGGTAAGAAAGTCTGTCGTGCCAAGGCCAAAATCACCTAGAAAGAAAACGGTGTCCTGAGGCGCTATATGCGCATTCCAGTTCTCAATGAGCCGTTCGTCCATTTCGTTAACAGATTGGAAGGGGCGTCCAGTGTAACGAATAATGTTGGTATGAGAAAAGTGGGTATCGGATATAAACCATTTATTCATTGTTTGCCCCAATCACTTCCCACCTATTCAGCAGCTTCTCTACATCTCCCCAAGGAAGACGACTACCCTTAACTTTCATAGCATCAAAACTGCCCTTGGCTTGGGACTGCTGTATAATTTTCTGATTCAGCAATTCCTCAATAATCCATAGTGTCCCATGGACTTCAACTCCTTCCTTTTTTGCGGCGATGCGAAGATCTTTATCCCCTGTCAAAAGAGGGCACCGTTCTTGAAGCGCTAGAGCTAAAGCAGAATGGTCCATCATGCTAGGCCGCGGATACTGCCCAGTTAGAAATTCTGTCTTCTTGACCGACGCAGGGCTAAGACTTTTTACTTTTAGACCCGCCTGCAGAAGATGACTATGTCGCTCTCTGAGTTCTAGTTCAAAAAGAATGTCAGGAACTGCGATTTCGTAAGGAAGCTGAAAGATGACAGGTATTAAACTACCGTCTTCCATATCGATAAGAATGTTAGCATCGCTGATGAGTAAGAGCATTTCCGTTTTGCACCTGACGAAGAGCTTTTAATTGAGAGAGAGAACAAGATAACAGTTCTGCGGCTTTTGGTTCCCCAATATACTCTTCGCCGAGAGCATGGAATAGCATTTGGTTAAAGGTATGAGCTTTTTCCGAAGGGACTTCTAATCCAGGTTCTTTACGATGCCACCCTTTCTGTCGGAAACGAATTACAAGGCTTTTATAGTACGACTCTTGAATAACCCCCAAATCTTTAAGGCGATAACAAATTGCCCCCATGCTTATCTGAAACTGTTCTTTGAGTAAAAGCAGTTCCTGCCATTCAATAGCACGACGCTCTTTTCCCAATGCTTGGAACACGGCTTCACGAGGAAATAGAAAAGCACCTGCAAATCGATTACAAGCTTGTTCTTCATCTAATTTATTAGAAAGACGTTTGATAAAAATGTAATGAGCGAGTTCATGAGCCAAATTGAACCGCTGCCGATCACCAGGCCATCTTGAACTAATCACAATGATTGGCTGATCATTGATCACAGTAGAAAGACCGTCAAAATGTTCTTCATCAATATCAATGATGAACACTCTTATTCCCTGGGCTTCAAACGCATCAATAAGATCATGGATTGGAGCTAACCCTAGTTTCCAAGACTCACGCAAGTTTTCAGCTACAACTTCTATTTCTTCGAGACTATTAATTTTCTGAGGTAAATCGGCTGGGAGTTCAAATATAGGCACTGGAGAAGACGGATAAAGATTCTCCAATTCTAAGCGACGTTCGATCTGACTAATCACCTCAAATTTAATAGCTTCTTCCGCTTTTCCATTTAGTTTTTTGCGCTTTCTAAATTTTACATTTTCAAGAGACACCTTGATTGGACGGAAAAAGAAATCAACGCGAACTTTAAGAGCTTTTGCCAGCTTGATGAGCATATCGGAGGAGGGATAGACATCTCCATCCTCATATTTTTTGATAGCTGCATGGCTTAAGTTCACAAGATCAGCGAAAGCTCGGAGGCTTAATCCAGCCGCCTTCCTTGCCTGTTGGAGCCGTATCCCTAAGTTATTCATAGATAAATACCTATAATTTCCTTACCCTTTAGTTTACACTATACAAAAAATACATGTTTTTGTAAACTCAGACTTTATGAGCGTGTGGCCGGAAGAGACAGATTCTCGCAACCGACTCAGATTGGAGATTATTTATGAAATTACTTTGGACATGGTCTGGTAAATTTTTTGGGTACCTAGAAAACAACGCCCTACGAACACAGGATGGCCGTCATGTTGGCCAGCTTCATGACCACGAGATTTACGGCCCGAATGGAATGTACCTTGGCGAGTTAATGAACGAGTCTAGACTTATCAGCGCGATCGCCAAATGCAACCACCGAAAGCATCCTTTTCAGCCACTTCCCAAAATATGCGCGATCGCCGGGTATACAGCTTATTGTGGCTATTCCATGTATGCCGACTATGAAGATTTCCCCGCGTTATAAAAAGAGAAAGACATGCAGAATCCAGACGACGCTCACGTAATATTCCCTTCCAACTTAGATGACCTAATTAAGGCTATTCAAAAGGCCCAAAAAGAACATGGCCCCAAATTGATGTATCGCGGCCAGATGAATGTAAGTTGGGAAATAAATTCTTCATTTTCCAGAGGATTTACAAAAGAGACTTTACAGACCATCCGAGATCCCCTGACAAGAGGTGAAGTGAAGTCTTATGGGATAGCTCTTATGTCGTTTCTAAATTATTTTTTATCAATGAAACCATCTCAAGAAGTTATCCAGAACCTAAGCGGAAGAGGGTGCCCGTATTTTGAAGTAACTCGACACCATCAACAAAATTCTCTGAAGTCTAAAATTCACGGAATTCAAGACCTAAATATTCCAGGATCTCCAATAATAGATTTTACATTCGACGCATTAATAGCATTATTCTTTGCAAATTTTGAAATTGATTATAAAACAGATGGTTTACAACCAAAGCTCCTTGATATTCGTTCCACAGATGCTGCTATTTACGTTGTAAATTATGAAGCTTTCAAAATTTATACATCTTTTAGAGAAATACTTTTGGATTACAAGCTTTCAGATACTGAAAACAGAGAATTCAAAGCACCTTGCATTATTTCTCCGCTACATCAATTAAACGACAAGAATGATATGAAGCCAAAAAGGCAGCAAGCTTTCTACGTCGTTCACATTGATTCCCGCTATTCACTTGATAGCTCCCTATCAATTATTGAAGCATCTATGAGTAAAAAAATGTACTCCAAGATAGTGGTTCCTAAAAGCTTGTTCGAAGAATGCAAGGAGTTTCTTTTTGGCAGAAACTACACGCTTGATCACCTTTTCCCTCCAGAAGTCCAATACCAGGCTGAACGCATTAAAAACGTCCACGGGCAATGGAACCAATTAAAGCTTCAACCGGAACAGAGCCCTTCTTAAAAAACAGAAAACAATTTTGAGCGCACGGCCTTCCTTCCGTGGACCATTTGTGGACCACTGGCCTGCAAAAAAGCGCGATAAATGACGATAGATCGCGATGGATGGAAAGGGGCGCTTTCCGCTATGATTTCGGGGAGTTAGCTGCTGGGAAGTGGCGTGGGGGCTGCGGACTCATAACCCGCTGGTCCTTGGTTCAAGTCCTAGTTGCCCCACTTTTTTAAGTAACTCTGAAACAACAACATGTAATCAGAGGTACTTATGCAAAGCCTGCCAAATCAGCTACTTTTCCGCACTTTTTCCGCAAATGACTGGAATCAACTATCATTATTTATACTAAGCCCGCCATTCGGTTTAGATCTAATCAATCCGCAAACAAATTTCTCAAATGCGGAAAAATTGCGGAAAATTGTCAATTATCATCCACAAAAACAATCACTAGAACTAATGAAAAGCAACTGGAGCATCGGATTTACAATCCTATTCCCTTTAATTCTAGAATCATCTAAAATTTTTACTTTGATTCGGTAAGATTATGAAGGGTTCAGACAACATCAGATGTATTCGTAAATATCAAAAAAAAGACGGATCGATCACATACCACGCGGAAGTAAGGCGGAAGAATGCAAAACCACTACGGGGTTCATTTAAAACATTAACCGAAGCTAAGAATTGGGTAAGGAAAGTCGAAACGTCGATTCTCGATGGAAAATATGTGCCTGATAACAAAGCGCGTAAACATACGCTCTCTGACCTAATTGACCAATATATCCGACTGCATTTGATTAAGCATCCTAATCGACTAAAAGATCAGACAATTCATCTGAATTGGTGGAAAGATAGGTACGGCAACCGAACTCTTATTGAGATCACTCCAGCGCTCCTTGCTGATGCAAAAGAAGAACTGTTAAATGGGATTACTTCACGTAAAACACCAAGAACTAACTCGACAGTAAACCGATATTTTTCAACCCTCAGCAGGGCTTTTACACTTGCCTATCAAGAGCTTCAGTGGATCAATGAAAACCCGTTCAAACGAGTATCAAAACTCAAGGAGAACAGCGGACGCAATCGGTACCTGAGCCGTGAGGAACTCCTCAAATTTCTTGAAAGCTGCAAAGAGAGCAAAAACCCTCATCTTTACGGAATGGTTCTTATCGCCGCATCAATGGGTTTGCGCTTTGGCGAAGTGGCTAATCTTCAATGGAAGCACGTGAATTTGGAGAACAGCTTTGTAACCTTAGAGACTACAAAAAATGGTGAAAGCCGGGCAGTTCCCATCCCCGATCAGGTGAGGACATACTTAATGCAATTAGAGAAGCCAAAAGCTTCAGAAGAATTTGTGTTTCCCTCTAAGGATCCAGCAAAGCGTTATCCTCTATCAATGATACGAAAAGCGTTCCAAAAGGCACTCGAGCGCGCGGGTATAGATAACTTCCGGTATCATGATTTACGGCACACTTGTGCATCCCATCTTGCTATGAACGGTGCCACCCAAGGCGAACTCATGGAGATATTGGGACATCGATCTCCTACAATGACCCGGCGCTATGCACACTTTAGCAAAGAACACATCTCGCGAGTCCTTCAAAAAACCAGCAACAATCTTATAGGAATACCGGAGCGACCACATGACGATATCTCTGCCTAGTGATCCATCTCTGTTTTGTAAGACCTTCGATGAAACATGCGATAGAATACTTCAAAGCAAGCAAGATAATGTATTTTACACCCTCCTTGCTCGACTCACTGCGCAACTGCGAGAAAACCTGCTATTCAAGGACATCATAAACCAATTTGAAGCCGAGTTATTAGCAAAACAAAATGAATACTCTAAACTTTCATTAAACGCTCATGAGTACCACTGGAAGAAGCTGTGGCAGTATCATAGAAGGAGTTACAGACATCGGCGTGAGCTTGCACGTATAAAAAGGATCATCACACACCCCAGGGAAATCTCATCCGATCTTCTCCATAATCGCCTTTGTAAGGCAATGTGGGAGTTTCGTTACTATTCTCCACTTTTTCGTTTCGTGGAACTAGCACCAATGCTTTTTCTAATGTCCCAATCGAATATGTATGTAAGCAGAATTCTTTTTCAAGATTCTTTGTCGCCTAATCAAAGGACTTTGAGACAGATTATGCCTCTTAAATTGAAAATGAAAGATAAGCGAGGTGCCATAACTAAGAAAATTCTCGTAAAGAGACCTGAACGCTCTAAACATAAAATTAAAAAAGCAGAACCGTTTTCATCACTGTTTTCACCGTTGACACAAGAGCTGAAACATAAATTTGAAATTCCTGGTCATAACAGCTACCAAAGGCGGAGCAATATGATGATGATGGCAGAAACAGACTTAAAATTCTGTTGGGATAGATTTCAGGCTCTGAATCACTGCTGTAACGTACAATCAGACTTGCCCCTTCTTCAACAATATCCGGGCAAATGGGATTTGATACATGAGAAAGCCTGGCATGCCGCCTGGCATAGGTGTAAACTAGAGGCGCTTCAATACGCGCACAGAGCATTTTGTCAAAAGCTATCCTCTAGGTCGGATGACTTAGAGGCTTTCGTGTCCTGCGAAATGCAAATTCATCGCAGGGACTATGAGAGCTTTCTCTGTTCATTGAAAAACCATGTGCATTCCTATTTACCCGTCCTTGAAAAAGCTGTTATTGACCACCACAAAGAGGTAGGATTCCATCCAGGAACACTTAAGGGTAACTTTGTTATTGATCTCGCTCAAAAGTTCTGGAAGATAAATCCAAACGGCAACTATGACGAAGGCTTTGCTTACTATCAGAATAATTGCCCCTACAATAAACAACTGGGTGAGGAAAGATGGAAGCAGCTTGTGAGAAAACATAAGCTGGATCCACGAACAAAAGAGGCAAAGGTACGAAGAAAAGGTAAAATGACCTGTAAAAATTGACGTGTAAAGTAATTACACCCATTTTGATTTTTTCCCTTCAAAATTCACCCAAAAAAGAGGCGTAATCATTTTACGCTCAATACCAAATTAATCATTTCTGGTTCAATTAGAAACGAATAGAAAAACTCAAAACAATGAGGATTCGTTATGAACCAAACACCCGAACTTCAGGATATTCCCACAACCTTCAAGGGTTTTCATAAAAATTATGATTACCCAAGCCCAGGCGCGCTCCGGAAAATGGCCTTCGAAAGTGAAGTCAACGGTTTAAAAGGAGCATTTTTGAAAGTAGGCCGACGACGGCTTGTTTTGCCGGGAACACTCTTTCGACTTCTCAAGAAGAAAGGTGGCCAATAACTCAGAAAACAAGGCCGCCATTCACCATCAATGAACGCGGCCTTAAAGGAATTAAATCCATGACCAACAGTATAAACACGCTTGAAGATACCCAACAAGAGCAATTTGAGGCGGAACGTTTTGAATTGTTCAGATTCCAAGGCAGACTGAGAAACGGGCTTAAAAGCCGCATTAAATCGCATGGTTGCCAATGGAGTCACCTTTACCATGGATGGATCTGCCCAATGTCCAAGACAAAAGAGATAGAACAAGTCGTTTCAAAGGCTAAACTTGATTATGAACACCGTACTGTCTCACTTCCAAAGGGCATGGTCAACTGTGATCCTAAAATTGCATCCCACAATACACGCTTGGAAATTCTCGAAGAAGCGGTATACCGTAATGATAGGCAATTGCTGGAAGACGTTTATCGTTATGATCCTTCACTTCGCCCACAGGATTTCTCCACCCCCCCTTTGGAGCAGGGAAAGACTGTAATACAAATCCAATCGGAGCATGATTTTTACACTCGTTGGGTCGAGCTTGATAGGAAAAAGCACGAAATCAAAAATTTGAGAAAGGAACTGTCTTGTTTGGCTGAAGAACCAGGAGATAAAATTTTCGATCACCATGCTCCGCTTAGAATTGCCGAGGCATTAATCGAAGAGCATTATCTATACGAAAGAGATTGTACGCTGCATTATTGCTCTGATTCGTTTTGGCATTGGAATGGAACGAAATATGTCGAGCTCGAAGAACACTCAATTCGACAATCCATCTATACATTCCTAAGAGATGCCAAAGAATTAGCTTCAGTTGGACATCTAGAAGACTTCAATCCCACTAAACATAAGGTCGACCAGATCATCGATGCACTTCGAGCAATCCGTTACCTAAAGCACCACCCAGTAAGGGGGTCGATATGGATTGATGCCCGAGAGACTCCCGACCCAAAGTATTTAATTTCCTTCCGTAATGGACTGCTTTCGATCAGAGATTGGTTAACTGATCCTTCTGTCCAATTGATTTCACATACGCCATTGTTATTGAATGTTAATTCCCTAGAATTTGACTTTAACCCCGACGCTCCCGTACCCACAGCATGGTTGGACTTCTTAGATGCTATATGGGAAAATGACCTCGAAAGTCTAGAACTGCTTCAAGAGTGGTGTGGATACGTCCTAATTCAAGATACCAGTCAGCATAAAATTCTTCTCATCGTTGGACCTCCTAGGAGCGGAAAAGGTACGATAGGAAAAATTTTTAGAGAGCTTCTTGGTCATTTCAATGTAGTTGGTCCGACCCTTTCAAGTTTGGGGGGAGAATTTGGACTACAGCCGCTTCTTAACAAGATGCTTGCACTAGTCTCTGATGCGCGTTTGAACGCCACAGGAAACAACAGCATCATCATAGAAAGATTGCTGAGTATAAGTGGAGAAGATCCCCTAACGATCAACCGCAAATTTCAACACCCCCTGACTACCTTGTTACCAACAAGAATCATGATGATGAGCAATGAGCTTCCTGACATGAGAGACTCAAGTGGTGCACTGGCAAAACGATACCTGGTATTGAACTTGAAAAAGAGCTGGCTAGGCAAAGAAGACATCTCTCTCTTCACCCATCTCAAGCAAGAACTCCCTGGCATCTTATTATGGGCGTTTAAGGGATTAGTTCGCTTGGAGCAGAGAGGGCACTTTCTTCACCCCCTATCCTCACAACAAACAATAGAAGAGCTTGAGGCAATGACTAGCCCCATCAAAGCATTTATTAGTGATCGATGTATTATCAGCTCTCTGGCAAGAGCTTCCGTTTCCGAGCTATTTAACGCTTGGAGGGAATGGTGTACAGTCAATGGTCATCAAAAACCAGGCAACGTCCAATCATTTGGAAAGAACCTCAGAGCTGCATTTCCTGAAATTCATATGGACAGAATTAAAGAAGATCAACACCGAGAGAGGTGTTACGTAGGAATCAAGCTTCATTAAGCTCCGCTTATGTCCGCGGACGTCCGCGGACAACACTGCTGCCAATTAGATTTATATAATATATAGGAGATAAAATGGACTCAGAATTAGAATTCGAAAGCCAAGAGCTCAATTGCCGAGCCTTGACCCACCAGGAACATGCAGCAATAGATCAGATGAATCAGCGACAGAAGGGAAGGCCCATGGCGCTCTTTAAAACAACCAAGAATGGAGACTCCGAAACTCTAAGTCTAGCTTTTGATGAGAGCCTATCTCCTAAAGATAGAATTCTACTTACTGAGACTCAAATTATGAAAGCTACAGGTGCTGCACATAGTGATGTAGGTATTCACCTTCTTATAAATTTAGGAAACTCAATCGCCTCTTCCAAGACTGGGTTAAGCGAAAAAGCAACAAAAATGAATGCTATTTCCCTAGCCATGCAATCAATGGGTCCTCAAGATGAATACGAGGGTCAGCTCATCGCCCAACTAGTCGCCCTCCATGAACACGTCATGGATTGGCTTGGTCGAGCAAAGCGCACTGAAAGAATCGACTTTGCTAACATTTATCTCAATGGGGCATCTAAGCTTCTTACCCGTCACCACGAAACCCTTGAGACATTGCTTAAATACCGTAGAAAAGGTGAACAGCGTGTTCACGTAGAGCATGTGCATGTTCATAATGGAGGCCAAGCCATTGTTGGGAATGTCAGCCCCAGGGGTAGGATGAATGAAAACTTTGAGGAGGGTCCCCATGCAAAGGTGTAGGGCAAAATCAAAACGCAGCGGCAAGCAATGCAAAAACTATGCTATCAATGATTATGGAGTATGTCGAATGCACGGCGCACGCGGCGGACCAAAAACCGAAGAAGGTTTTCTGGCCTGTAAAGAAGCACCATTAAAACACGGGTGCTATAGTCGAGAAGCTCTCGATGAGCTGCAACTGCTTCGAAAATTATCTCGGAAAGAGAAGACGTTCACAAAATACGTATATCGCCTAAAGTAATTCTTGATGCCATCAATAAAATAGGTTCAGACTAAATGCGGATGCTAATGATGGCTTTGGAAAAATGACTAATGGGACACTAAAAGGTGATGTAGTCTTTTCTAATTACTGCGATTTACATTATAAACACCATAGGAAGAATCGTGTCTGATACGAAATTGGAGCCAGCCCCTACTCTTTGAAGCCTCCAGCCTAGTTCAGCCTTATTGAGAGAGTCTAAAAACTCGGGATTGTCAGCTTGTGCGTCTCGCATTTCTTCAAGAATTTTTTCTTTCAACGGCACCAGAACTGCAATCTCCATCACGCTAACATTGGGACTGTCAAGGATTTCATTGATTTTGAGTAAGACATCAATAAGATCCTTCATACTCACATTGTCTTTGGAAACAGCTGCACGAATACCAACTAAGCGCTTCTCCACAAGAACCCTATCGTTTTTTTCGATGTCATAAATCGCTGCCAAAATATCCTGCTTATCGTAGTTGCCGAATGGCTTAGTATTGACAAGTCTTTCAAAACCGGAGATCTTACACGCTATTTCCTCTCCAAGCATATGCGCCAAAACAATTAAACCTCGTCCTTGCTCAAGTTGCACATCATCACGCAACTTACCTTGAATTGTAAGGTTTAAGCCGCGCAACAGAATACTTGTCGGATTTAAATGGGCCTCGCCAAATTTTTGCCAATATTCCGCATCCTGTGATCGTCCTTGATTCTCACAATATGAGGCTAAAATGCTCATGGCAGGTAAATATCCTCGATAAGCCGCTTCGGTTAACAATATTTCCATCCCCGGTTCACACATAAATTTCCAGAATTGATACATATCATCAGATTCGTCCAATTCTTCTTCGTTACAACAATAAACCGCAAACATTGTGAGACACTGGGGGGGTTCCGTAAGAATCCACTGCAGGGGGGGACTGGAGAGCACAATCTTCTGACCTATATGTTTAAGGTTTTCCAAAGCTTGAGGATCCTCAATCTCTGATAACAGTGCACGCCCATCCCAGCGATCATCGAAATCGATCTCCTTAAAACCTGAGCCCCCATCCCTATTGATGCCTTGCTCGTATGTAGTGGGTGTTTGCTTTATTCTACTCACGATTGCAGGATACAGAACTAAACTTGTGCCAATAAGCACCAAACAGATCATAAACACATTCATATGAACCCCTAGAAAATTAATTAGGTAATGCTTTATCAAAATTCATAATTCTAACAAAGAAAACAATTACATACAAACTAGCATTACCTTTAAAATCAAAATTTATTACATAATAATAGGAATTAAAACTTGGAATCTAAATGCTGCCTATAAGCCAAAGCATCCAACTCACCTCTCACAAGGCAAAAAATTATAGACTTAATCGCAAGCTGGTGTTTGATGGAAAAGAAGCGTGATGCTTTTCCGCATTTTTTCCGCAAGCGAATGGAATCGAACAGAATTTTTCAGACCTTTTTGGAACTTAATCAGGTTTGTCTTGAGAGGAATGTGTGATTCTGGTTGAATCTATTCTATTCAGAGTTACATAGGGTATGGGACTCATAACCCGCTGGTCCTTGGTTCAAGTCCAAGTTGCCCCATTTCTTAACCGGCTCTCACAAGAGAGTTTAGGCATGGCTGAGTAAAAACCAGCAGATAAACAGATGCTATTTTTAAGTCTAATGACAGTCAGTTCCGATCCTGTATTGATTGACGATAGCACTCCTCATTTTTTGCAACAGATCATTCAAAGAGATGTTCCGGCAATGGGACTGACCGCAAACTTAAGCTGTGAAATACTCTGAGCTCTATCCCAAGCTTTTTTTACTTGAATTATACGTTCCTCTTTATCTTTTTTAATCCTCCCTTCAATTTCTTTCTGCCTTCTCTTTTCTTCATTCCTTAGGTAATTAAATTCTTCTTGTGAAATCCAGTTCTCGCTTTTGTAGCTCTTGCAACAATATTTATGTTGACCTCCAGACCATGTTCCGTATGTACAACACAGGTATGGATTACCGTTCTGATGCACTCATTGAAAGGCAACACACCACTCATCAGGTTGACGTTTTTTGCTGTCTATTGAAAAGCGGTGAATTTCGCCGTTTGTATTTAATGGTCCGTGGAAAGAAATACCATTTTCTTGCATTTGTAGAAGACATTCCATCTCTAATTCTTGAAAGCTTTTGGCAGTGTTTTTATATTGCAGTTGATCTGCGTTCTCATATATATTTTGTATCATATCTAGCATCCTATTCTTTATTGGAGTCTGTTGTCGTAGACAGACTCCAATACAAATTTCTAAGCCCTACGATATCTAATTCATTTAATGGATTAGGAAGATAGTTCCTAACGGCATCAGCAAAGCGTTCTGCATTGTCAAGTTGCTCAATGTCGCGACTCAACTCAAAACGCACATGCCAATATTCGATTTGTTCAAGATATTGGTAACCGGGAAATAAACCCATCTTGGCAAGGAATTAAGGAGCTGATTTTTGCAGGCGGCTCTCAAGCCAATTGTCAGGTAACAGCTCGTAGAGCTTTTGGTTGCTGTGAAACATGATCCTGCGCAT
>JAEYWL010000067.1 GCA_023428915.1 Verrucomicrobiota bacterium | reverse complement strand
TACAGTAAATGCATATAATTTTGGAGTGCATGAGAATCCTTGGTAAAAAAGATACTATGCACAAAAGTTTCACGCTTGAACAGGCCTGCACTTGCCAATTGAAACGCTAAGCCCCTCGGCCAAGTCACGACTTGGCTCTTCGGGACCTATCCTTTCACTTGTCAAGTTCGGCAATGTTCAAGCGTGATTTAGGGGCGCAACGTGGGTTTTAATAGTCCATATTCTAGATTTTTTCTTCTTAGACCCTGATTGCGCAATCAGGGTCTAAGAAGGCAACAGTCGGGTTAAATAAGAGGCCTGCTGAAGTGCTTTTCTAAAATCCTTAAAGGCGAGTTTTCAGGGTGTTTTAAACCATGTGCCGGCAAATGGTAGGTTTGTTCAAGCACATGCTGTCCCGACATGGCTGCATGGGAGACTTGATCGGTATACACTAACCAGCAGCATCCAGGAGGAAAGGCAATTTCTTCCTGCGGCACAAGTTTTTGATACTCGTCATCCTTTTTCATGGCATCATGGATTTGCAGCATATAATGGTCATAAGGAGTGCGCAGGTCTTTGGTGATGCCCAGCAGTTTCAAAAGCTGCGCTGAACCTGGAAATGGGGAATTAGCCCTTGGGGCAATTTTAGCCACTACATCCCTAAAAGGTTCTCCGGCTCGCCAAACCCGCGGCTTGCCCATATGGTTGATATTGGAAAAGAAGCGCAATATCCGCTTGCCTTTAGTAGGGTTAGAGGGAAAAGCATCCACATGCAAGCGGGTATCATCTTTGCGATAGGAGCTTTTACGTCCTGCAATTTCAACGGGTCTAAAGCTTGTTTTTGCTTGCATTAGAGTCTTTGTATAATGTGGAATCAGGCGCTCAATTAATTGACGGCTTTGTGTGGAAAAGCGTTTCACCATCTGCTTTAGCTGTTCAGCTTCAGCTCCTTCATACAAGGCGCCTGCTAAGCGATCTTTAACAGGATCATAACTGATGTTTTTAGATTTTGGGTCCACTTTATCAGCAGATAAGAACCCAACTTCATGTTCAGCAAGTTTAAATTGCAATTGGGGAAAATAAATGATTTTACCATCTTCCAATGCAGCCACCAACTGCTTTTTAGCTTCGTCAGAAAGCCCATCGCTCCAGTCGCGCAAATCAAATGCTTCTAAAATACTCATACTTAATCTCGCCATTTATCGTTATGCATCTATGATACAGGGATCTGTCGAATGGTCAATAACTTTTTCAGAAACCGTCGAGTTAACTGTATCTTCCAAAAGCCTTCTCTCCAGCATTCTATTACACATAAATTTTTTATAGTTTAAACGCAAAGTTCGCAACATAGTTTTACCCACATCTTTTCCTTGCTCGTAACTTAAGGTTTTGTAACAGCATTTTCGAGAGTATTTTTTAGAATATGTTCCTACACATTTGGAGTGCTGCGACTTGTCGCAGCTTTCTCCATGTTCGACTTGTCGAACATAAAAAGAGCCCTGTTAAATCCCTATTCTAGAGTGTTTGACAAGTCAAACACGACTAAAGCGGTGACGAGTCACCGCACTCCAAATCGATTTTCTTAAGTTAACGACATTGGTTAACACTTATAGCTACTTGCTGTGCCACATTCACGGCTTCGTTTCTTAGCTTTTAAGAGTAAGTTTGTGATTTGGGCAAGGGCAAAGAAAAGATATGGGTGAAACTATATGCATCACTTTGCGTTTATTTTTAAGACTATGAAAGAATTGAATTAGGCAGGGAGTCTACTAAAGAAACTCTGGGCATTTGCAGTGGTGACTTGTGCGAACTGTTCAAAGGCAATGCCTTTCAAATTGGCCAGAAACTGCGCCGTCTCGACCAAAAAAGCGGGTTCATTTTGTTTTCCTCTTTTGAACACTATAGTAAGCTTAATCTTATTGTCGTAAATACGATAATAAGATATAATGAAGGTATACCCGAAATTAGGAGGTGATTATGGGTGCACACAAAAATGTTATTCGTTTTACATTTGATTGCCCTATCGATTTGCATACCGTTGCAAAAATGAAAGCTTCTGCTCTGCATCAAAGTATGAAAGATTATTTAATTGGACTTTTAGCTAAAGACGCTGTGGAAAATCCACCGAAATATTTGGATAATAAATCTTTCAAAAAAGAGCTTAAAAATATTTTTCAAGATGATGCTGAACTCATGCAAAAGTTATCTGATCGATGATTTACCTATCTCTTGAACAAATTATTGAACTGCATGACGCTCTTATTGAAAAATTTGGTGGGCTCATTGGAATAAGAGAGAGAGGCTTATTGGAATCTGCTGTAGCGGCTCCTATGATGGCTGTATTTGGAGAAGAATTGCATAAAACTATTTATAATAAATCTGCGGCATATCTTTTCTACATAGCTAAAAATCACGCATTTCTTGATGGAAACAAAAGAACTGCGACTGCGGCAGCTTTATCATTCCTTAGAGCTAATGGAAAGTCTCCTAAATATGATGTGGATAACTTTATTGAGTTTGTTGTGTCTGTCGCTGAAGGTCAAGCCGATTTGGATACCATTAGTAATTACTTTGAAAAAATTTGTTCTTAAGGATGCTTTTTGCATTCCTTCGTAATCAGAGAAAGCGGTGTCTTTTATAAATGACAAATGTCAATCATATGATTTATAATAGTCTATTAAAGAAACTCTGGGCATTTGCAGTAGTGGCTTGTGCGAACTGTTCAAAGGCAATGCCTTTCAAATTGGCCAAAAACTGCGCCGTCTCGACCAAAAAAGCGGGTTCATTTTGTTTTCCTCTTTGCTTTTGAGGAGCTAGATAAGGAGTATCAGTTTCAATCAACAAATTCTCCAATGGAAGCTGTTTTGCAATTGCCTGCAGCTCAACGCTTTTCTTAAATGTGACAATGCCGCTGAATGAAACCATCCAACCGCGTTTTACCAAGGCATCAGCATCTTGCTGAGTGCCAGTAAAGCAATGCAGAACGCCTTTACCTTCGCGGTAATGGGCATCGATGATCTCAAAAAAATCGCTAAATGCCTCCCGGCAGTGAATGATAATCGGCAAGCCGCATTCTTTAGCCAATTCAAGGTATTGCACAAACACTTCGTGCTGCAGTTCTTTTGAAGCCCCGTGATAATAATAATCTAGGCCTGTTTCCCCAATTGCAGAGAGGCGGCCGGCATGGGCTTCTTCTTTAATGCGCTCAAAGGTTTCCGCAACTTCAGCTTCCTGCACGCTATGGGGAGGAATAGCGGCTGCTAACAGCACTTGCGGGGCTATTTGCTGCAGCTCCAATCCTCTTGACAAACTGGCCGAATCGGTGCAGACATTGGCAATCATTGCAACTCCCGCTTGCACAGCGCGCTGCAACACATCCTGCACAACTGGATAGACTCGTTCATCTGTCAAATGGGCGTGTGAATCAAATAGCATGTTATGTTTTGGCTGGTTCCAGTTTGTTTAAGTACTCAAGCACTACTTCAGGGGTTAATACCTGCGGCAGCACATAAGGTTCGACGCTTGGGTCTTTTCCGTACAGTACGTATAAAGGCACCCCGTTGCGTCCAAACAGCTGCAAGGCTTTGGTGATTTCAGGGTCATTGGTGGTCCAATCTGCTTCCATTTTAACCACGCCGAGCTCGGCTAACTTATCGCTAACTTCTTTTAAAGAAAGCACCATGTGGTTGGTCTGGCAAATGAGGCACCAGCGCGCCGTAAAATCGATCAGCACGGGGATGCCTTGTTCCTGCAGGGCCACAATGCGTTCAGCTGAAAAGGGCTCCCAGGCACGGATATTTTGCGGTTTTTCAGCTACGTGGGAGGGGATGTCGTGCAGCTCCGGCTCATTATAATTCTCTGCTGTGGCCGCAAAAAAAATCGCATAGGAAGCGGCTAGCAATAAACCTAGGCTCATCAAAGAAGCCATCAGGCGGCTGCGCCTTTCTTTATCCGGCGTAGCCCACTTGCCGTACGCCCAGCAAGCCAAGCCCATGACAATATAGGCTCCCAGCAGGATTACTACACCGCCCATGCTTGTCTGCGCCCCAAAAACCCAGACCAGCCACAATGTCGTTGCCAGCATGATGAAGCCCATCAGCTCTTTAAATGTCACCATCCAGTTGCCGGGCTTTGGCAAGAAGCGCAGCAGCTTAGGAAAGGCGGAAAAGATCAGGTAGGGAAATGCCATTCCCATTCCTAATGAAGTGAATACCAGCAGCGTTAAATAAGGGGGCAGGGTCATGGCAAAACCCATGGC
>JAEYWL010000066.1 GCA_023428915.1 Verrucomicrobiota bacterium | reverse complement strand
ATGCGCAGGATCATGTTTCACAGCAACCAAAAGCTCTACGAGCTGTTACCTGACAATTGGCTTGAGAGCCGCCTGCAAAAATCAGCTCCTTAATTCCTTGCCAAGATGGGTTTATTTCCCGGTTACCTAATATGGATGGTACACCATGACTTCCAATAAATCATTAGATTCTATTTTCAATTGGGGAGATACGATACTAATCAAACAAATCGCACCGGAACGTTATAAACCTGGATTTCAAGGTTGTATATGTGGGATGCGTACTATTGATTCTGTAGAAGTAGCTACGCAATTTGATCAAAAGATTGGTTCAGAATTATATTTGATTGAGTTCGATAACGGAGAAACTTTAGAAATACCGATATTTTTTTTAACTCACTCAAATGAAACTCAGTAAATCATTCTTTAGCTTTAAAGTTCTTGATAAAAGTCTTCAGCTTGTTTTTAGAAACCAAGAATCAATTTTTGCGAATAAAAGCTATGGGTTTTAGAAAATAGTAATTTATATAAACTGATTGTGGGCGTTTCATTAACTTTTCGGGCACAGGACGTATACGTATCCCATTACCTTATACTTCTCTGGAAGCAACGCAGAGACGTATGAGACGGAGAAACGTAGAGGGTTTGGTACGACTCACCAACATAGGTAACATTTTAGTTCACTAAAATAGATAACACTTTTCCAAAAAAAAAGAATAAATAAGCCTAAGATAATCGATTTAGGAGGTTATCGATGGTATGGTGAAGAATAACCGTGGAAGAAGAACGTAAGTATTTAGGTAACCGGGAAATAAACCCATCTTGGCAAGGAATTAAAGAGCAGATTTTTGCAGATGGCTGTCTAGCCAATTGTCAGGTAACAGCTCGTGGAGCTTTTGGTTGCTGTGAGACATAATTCTGCGCATGATATCTTCTAAGTACTCACGAGGATTGATGCCTAAACCGCGGCAAGTTTGTACTAGAGAAAAAAAGAATAGCTCCAGCCTCGCCTCCATCAGGACTGCCAAAGAATAGCCAGTTTTTACGAACTATGGCAAGTGGTCTTTCTAAACCTTCATGGTGTCGAAACCAGACTTTAAAAGCATTGCATCGTTGTTCAAGAAATTTTTTCTATTTCTTAAATTTGATCGCCAACTAGTAGCAGATTGGGGCGGGCGGGCAGGCGTAAGCCTTAGGGCGGTTAAGATCCAAGGTGATGTACACGGCCAGGCGGTGGTCATCTTCTTTCATCTGGTATGAAACGCGCATTTTCCAACGGGAGCGCAGCGTCGTCGTCATGTCCCACTGGTATTCTGTATAATGGGGCTCATCGCGGCGATCCCAGCCGTGCCGCAGCTTAAACTCTACGGCCAAATTCTCCTGCAGGCGGTAGTAAAACTGCGCCAGGAATGTATCGCGGCGGTCGGAGAGTTGCGAATGGCGCAGTTCGAATTCGGGGATAAAGGATTCCATCATAAAGTTAAAAGGCACATTTTTACGCCAAGAATAGTCGCTGCGATGCCTATATTCAGTAGCTACTGCTAAGCAATCGCTCACAGTCCATTCTGTGCGGAAATTAAAGTGGTCGACAATTTGCCTTTCCAAATCCCAGGCGGTGTCCAGGTAGTTGCGCATGCGGGGCGAGGTATTCCACAACAGCTTGCCGTAAATTTTAGGAACTGTCTTCAGCATGGTTTTATTGTCGATGAAGGCATAGGCAAAAATATCAGAGCTGATCACCCTGGTAGCAAGCTCATCGCAATTGGTGTATAAAAGGTTCCTGACCCCCCACCGCACGGTATTTAAGCGGTACCAGCCGTCCTGGATGTCAAAAATATAGTGCTGGCGCGGGTTTACAGTGGGATCTACAACATATTGGTAATTCGTATAAGGTTCGAGCAAATGCTTGCCCCAATTATAATAGCGATGGATAACAGTTTTAGCCTCCCCGCCGAACACTCCGGTAGCCAAGTATTGCGGGTCGCCATCAGGGCTGTTGCCATAGTAGATCCCTACGCCTCTGGCTTCTGGAGTTACTGTAAGGGGCCCCAAAAAAAAGGGGCGGTATATGCGGTGCCTCATTTCCACACGGGAAGAATGATAATCTGGAATGCTCTCTACATCATCCGAATATTGGTAATCCAGATAGCCGCCTTTAACGTGGTTTTCTAAAATAAGGCCCGATTCCCCTAGTTGTATAGGATGCATAAAGCAGCTGGCCGATGGCAACTCCTGCTTCACACTCTGAAAGTCATTTACCCTGACGCGTGTGAAGAAGTTGGTGATCATCAATTCATCCATCTGCCTTCTAATTTTTAGCTGCGTGCGGCCGGCAGTCTCCAGCTTCAAGCTTTTGTCGTAATAGTCGGTAGGCATTTCCTTATCGCTCAACCAGTCATAAGAAAGGTCTATAGCCAGCTTGCCGTCATCCATATGGTTGACATACACGCCTTCAAAACGATATCTAAAACGCTCGTTTGGTTCTTCTATGGACGAGTCGCGGGCTACATAATTGATCGTACGGAAACGTTCGCAGCCGGTATCTGAACGGTAATCTGTTTCTATGCCGAATGAGGGGCCTCTATTTAAACGATAGTCTAAACGGGTAAATGCTTTAAAATTGTCTGTGGTGATAGCTTCATAAATAACCCCGAAGCGCAAGCCTTGCTTGCCCCCAGAGCGCACTCTAAAGCGGACGGGAGAGTCTAAAATCCAGTCCAAATTGGTTTTAAACGCGGGAAACCAAAACACGGGGAATTTTACAAACTGAAATTGAATATTTTTAGCTTTTATGAAATGGTCCGGAGTCAAGACGATGCGCTCCATGCGCAATTGCCAATCAGAATTGATGTCATTCGAGGTTGTCAAATACCCATTGAGTATCTCCAAAGAGCCATCGGCATGAAAAAAAATGGTGTCTCCGCCAAAATACCAGGGGTCTACACTGCTCCTGCCAAAATAAAGCACCCCTTCATTGGTAAGAAAATCATATTCTAAACGCTCCCCAACAAACAAATAAGTGCCAAAGACGACAAATAGCTGGTCTTCAGCCTCTAACCTGTGAACGGGGGCTTCCCCTTCTGCCCTATGGGTATAGAGCATATTCATAGCCTGGACACGTATGTTTGGACCTGTTATAATGCCCCCGTGTTCCGCGCGCAGCACACCATCGCTGTATACCGGATCTTTTAAATCCACAGTGATTCCTTCTACCAGGAGCTCATCCAACATATCTTTGGAGGGAAGGGCGCCAAGAAAAACAGGGAATAGCAGCAAGGCTAGAATGACAAGCCGAGCAGGGGTTAAAGAAGTATCAAGCATTATGGAAAATAATTAACTGTATAAAACGTTTAGTATGGCGTAACTATCCTAACTTGTCTAGTATGAGATCGCTGATAACCTGAGTTTTGGGTTTTTCTCCATGGAAAAAACTTAAAACTCAGGTTGAAATCCATAAATAGGAAAAAAGATAATGTTTAAGGGTGCTATTACAGCTTTAGTGACGCCATTTAATGAGCATGGAATTGATTTCGCCGGCCTTAGCGCTAATATAGAATGGCAAATCAGGGAGGGCATTCATGGGTTTATGCTTCCCGGCTCAGTCGGTGAAACTGGTTCATTAAAAGAACAGGAACGCGAGCAGCTTATTGCCCATACTGTACAAGCGGCAAGCAAACGGGTGCCTGTTATTGTCAATGTTAGCCACAGCAGCACTGAAATCGTCATTGAACGGGTAAGGCAAGCTCAAAAGCTGGGAGCCGACGGCCTCCTGGTTTCTACCCCCTATTACAATAAACCCCCGCAGCAGGGAATCTATCTTCACTTCAAGGCAATTGCGGAAAACACATCGCTGCCCATTTGCGTATATAATATCCCCTGCCGGACAGGCACCAATATTGAAACTGCTACTCTGGAGAAAATTGCCGATTTGCCAAATATCCGCGCTGTAAAAGAAGCTTCCGGCAACATTGGACAAATTAATGATGTCATTAATCAAATTTGCCGCAAGGGCAGGAATTTTAATGTGCTAAGCGGAGATGATCTTCTGGCATTCCCCGTACTCGCCCTTGGAGGCCACGGCGTCATTTCCACAATAAGCAATCTATTGCCAAAGGAAGTATCCGCTTTAGTAGGATTGGTCAACGCCAATAAATTTGTCGAGGCGCGGGAACTGCACCATCAATTAAGCCCCTTGATCAAATTGGCATTTGTTGAAACAAACCCTATTCCGATAAAATATGCCATGAGCCTTTGCGGTTTAGCGGCCGGTCCCTGCCGTTTGCCATTATGTGAATTGCAGCCGGAAAACAAACAAAAGATTGCCCAGCTTCTCAAACACA
The DNA here is from genome assembly GCA_023428915.1 of Verrucomicrobiota bacterium. Lineage (GTDB taxonomy): Bacteria > Chlamydiota > Chlamydiia > Chlamydiales > JAEYWL01 > JAEYWL01. The sequence continues at coordinate 7,373 of JAEYWL010000066.1, read as the reverse complement.
TGCAATTATTGCCATGACCAAGCGAAATCCTAATTTTTCCCGCTTACAAGATCTTTATTTATTCCCTGCCATTGCCCGGCGGAAGCAACTCTATTTAGAACAGCACCCTCAAGCTAATATTATTAGTTTAGGGATCGGAGATACCACCGAACCCATCCCCTCTCCCATTATACAAGGATTTATACAGCAGGCAGCGCAACTCGGCACAAGTGCCGGCTATAACGGTTACGGACCGGAACAAGGGCAAAAAACTTTGCGGGATGCAGTTGCCGTCCATTACTACCAAGAAGTTATATCTCCGGATGAAATCTTTATTTCAGATGGCGCCAAGTGCGATATCGGCCGTTTGCAAATGCTATTTGGCCCCGACTGCACCGTTGCTGTTCAAGATCCCGCTTATCCAGTATATGTTGAGGGCAGCCTCTTGCAAGGCGTGCATAAAGTTCTTCCCCTTCCTTGCCTGCCGGAAAACAATTTCTTTCCCGACTTAAATGCTGCCAAAGAAGCCGACCTTATCTACTTCTGCTCTCCAAATAATCCTACCGGTGCGGCAGCCACACGCAGCCAGCTAGGCGAGCTTGTGGCATTTGCCAAGCAAAACCGGAAAATACTCATTTATGATGCTGCTTATGCCAACTTCATTCAAGATTCTGAAATCCCCAAAACCATTTATGACATACCTGGAGCACGGGAAGTGGCAATTGAAGTCAGCTCATTTTCGAAAATCGCAGGATTTACAGGAGTGCGCTTAGGCTGGACTATTGTCCCCGAAGAATTGCAATATGAAGACGGGCAATCAGTCAAAAAAGACTGGAAACGCCTCATTTCCACAATCTATAATGGCGCTTCAAATATTGCCCAACATGGCGGCATAGCCCTTTTTTCTCCGGAAGCTCAAGCTGAATTGCGCCAATTGGCCCAATTTTATATGGGAAATGCTAAGATTTTGAAGGAAGCTCTAAAAAAGGTTTGCCGCCGGGTCTATAGCGGAGATAATGCTCCTTTTTTGTGGGCGCATTTCCCGGGGCAAACTTCTTGGGACCTCTTCGAATATTTTATCCAAAAAGCTGAGCTGCTTACAGTCCCAGGCTCCGGCTTTGGCCCTAGCGGGGAAGGATTCCTTAGAATCAGTGCTTTTGGACACAGGGAACAAATTCTAGCAGCTGCGGAGCGAATCGCTACCCTATTAACCTGAATTTTGCTACTCTTTAGTCCTTCATAAAGAAAAACGGGAAAAAACGATGAAACTATTAGTTGTGGGTACAGGTTATGTAGGGTTGGTTACAGGGACTTGCCTTGCTGAAATGGGGCATTCGGTCATCTGTTTGGATATTAACGCCGATAAAATTGAGAAGCTTAAACGCGGTGAAATCCCTATTTATGAACCCGGCTTGGAGGAAATGGTTAAACGCAATATTAAAGCTAACCGCCTCCACTTCAGCACAGACTATGCAGAAAGTGTAGCTTCCGCCCTGGTTTGTTTTCTAGCTGTCGACACCCCGCCCGGCAAAGATGGCAAAGCTGACCTAAGCCGCATTGAAATGGCTGCCGCTTCCATAGCTGCCCATATGCAAGACTACAAAGTGATCGTCAACAAATCTACAGTCCCGGTGGGTACAGCTGAACACGTCAAGCATGTAATCCAGCATACATTGGACGAGCGAAAAATCCCTGTCGAATTCGATGTCGTTTCCAATCCCGAATTTTTAAAAGAGGGCGATGCCATTCACGATTTTATGAAGCCTGACAGAGTGATTATCGGCGTTGATAATGTGCGTGTTGCCGCTATCATGAAAGAAATTTACTCCCCTTTTATGTTGAGCCACGAACGCTTGATCATCATGGATGTCGCTTCGGCAGAGCTCACCAAATATGCGGCCAATGCAATGTTGGCGACGCGAATTTCCTTTATGAACGAGTTGGCTGGGCTTTGTGAAACACTGAATGCCGATATTAATAAGGTTAGGAAGGGGATTGGCTCAGACAAGCGGATTGGCCATAGCTTTCTCTATGCCGGCGTTGGATATGGAGGCTCCTGTTTTCCTAAAGATCTGCAAGCCTTAAAGGCTCAGGCTGAAAGCCTAGGTCTGACAACTCCTATTTTAGATGCCGTCGAAGAAGTCAACGGCCGGCAAAAAGAGCTGATGGGCAAAAAGATAGCCGCTTATTATAGCAATAAAGGCGGCCTGGCCGGCAAAACCTTTGCTATTTTGGGCTTGGCTTTCAAACCGGACACTGACGACATGCGCGGGGCCCCGGCCTTAGTGCTCATTGAACAGCTGCTTGCAGCAGGGGCGAAATTGCGCTTATTCGACCCTGTAGCCATGGAAAATGCCAAAAAAACCATTCCTGCTTCAGAGCAGATTGAGTGGTGCAAGGATGAACAGGAGGCGGCCATCAATGCCGATGCTATCGTTTTAATGACTGAATGGAAGCAGTTCCGCTTTATGGATTTTCCTATTATCATGAAAGAACTGAAAGGCAAAGCCTTTTTCGATGGACGAAATCAATACAATCCATTAGAAATGGCTCAAAAGGGGTTTGATTATATCTCTATAGGGCAAAAGACCTACTTTGCCAAGACTGCCAAACCCGAAGAAAATGTTGAACTATTAGAAACTGCAGGAGTGCATGAATAATGGATATTGCGCTTTATATCAAAGATGTTTCTAAACTCATTGATAAAGAGCTCAACAGCCTAATCCCATTGCATAAAACTGCTTATGCTTCTCTTTTTGAAGCTGCGCATTATTCCCTCTTTTCCGGCGGCAAGCGCTTAAGGCCCATTATAGCGGTAGCCGTTGCGGAAATGTTTTTGCAGGAAAAAACGCCGGCGCTTCAGCCTGCCTGTGCCTTAGAATTAGTGCACGTCTATTCCCTGATTCACGACGACCTCCCTTGTATGGACAATGACGATTTTCGGCGCGGCAAGCCCACTTTGCATAAGGTGTATAATGAAGGGCATGCTGTCCTTACGGGAGATTTTCTTCTCTCAAAAGCATTTGAAACATTGGCAACCGCTCCCTTTATTAATGAACTCCAGAAATTGGCCTTAATCACCAACTTAAGCGCCCATTGCGGGGGTCATGGCATGATTGCCGGTCAGGTATTAGATATTTCCTTTACGGGTCGTAAAATCGATCTTCCCACTTTAGAATTGATTCATAATAAAAAGACTGCGGCTATGATTACTGCAGCATTTGAATTTGGCGGCATCATTGGCAAAGCATCTGAAACTGAGATGGAGATCCTGCACCAACTTGGACAACATTTAGGCCTCGCCTTTCAAATCGTCGATGATATTCTAGATACCACCCAACCTCTTAACGAGGGAAAAAAACGCAATTCCGACCAGGCTAACGGCAAAATCACCTACACTACGCAGCTGGGAATCGAACGCTCCAAAGAAGAGGCTGAGCGGCTTCTCAATCATTCCCAAGACTTATTAGCTTCCCTGCCCTATGATACAGCCCTGCTCTCAGCCCTAATACAGCTCCTCATAAACAGACAAAAGTAGAAGCCACTTCTCTCTTGCCCGAATTCCTCGAAAGCACTATAAATTTTTGAAACGAGGGAAAAATGGACGACGCAAGCACACTCACTCTACCGAAAGCTAAACTTAAAGTTAAACACATTCCATCAAAGAGGATTTTTGACCTTTCCTTTAGCCTGCTCGTACTAACTCTTGGCAGCCCTATCTTTCTGGCTATAGCTCTTGCTGTATTTTGCTGCTCGCCGGGCAAGGTCATTTATTCCCACAAACGAATTGGCAGAGGAGGCAAACCGTTCCGCTGCTATAAATTCCGTTCAATGTATCCTAACGCAGACCAAAGATTGAAAACTTTGTTGGCTGCCGATCCCGTGCTTAAAAAAGAATGGGAAGAAAAGTATAAACTGACAAATGACCCGCGGGTCACTCCCTTGGGAAAGTTTCTGCGAAAGACTTCTCTCGATGAACTTCCCCAATTTTGGAATGTGTTAAAAGGCGACCTAAGTATTGTCGGCCCAAGGCCTGTAGTCGAAGAAGAAATATCTAAATATTTTGGCCAAAAAGCAGAAAAGATCCTCTCGGTTCGCCCCGGCTTAACAGGATTGTGGCAAGTATTTGGCAGAAGTGATACAAGTTATGGCACCAGGATTATGCTGGATGAGAAATATGTAGACACTCATTCCTTCAAGCTAGATTGCTTGCTTATCCTAAAAACCATTCCTGCTATGTTATCGAACCGTGGGGCTTATTAGACATCTTAAAAAAGAACAGTTTCGCCTGTATCTGGCTTTTTCTGCAGCCTTGGCTTCGCTGCTCCTATTGCCTATTTATCTGCCATGGGCGAAACTCACATTTTTTGCCCCTTTTTTGGTCATCGCTTATTATAAAACAAATTTTCCTAAGAGTTTTTTATTGGCTTTTGGATGCGGTACCCTTCTCGACCTTCTTTCCAATAATCAACATTTTGGCATCTATGCCTTAAATTACTGCTTAACAACTACTTTGCTTTATTCGCAAAAACGCCATTTTTTTAAGGATAAACCCCTGACCATTCCTATTATGACCCTTATCTTTGCCTTTCTCTCCACCTGCATTCAAATCCCCCTGCTTTATAGCTTTGAAAAAGGATTTCTGCTATCATGGCAATGGGTAGGCACAGATCTTTTGCTAATGCCTGTATGCGATGCCCTATATGCCTATCTATTATTCACACTCCCTAACATTTATCTGCCGCTGGCTAAAAAGCGGGAATATTTTCTAAAAAAATGAGCAGCAATAGACGAAAACTGGTCCCCCTTGCCGAGCAAATGCGGCCGCAAACTCTGCAGGAAATTGTCGGTCAATCCCATCTGCTTGGGGAACAAGGGTTTTTGACTCATATCCTCAATAAAGGCGCCCCGGTGTCTTTAATTTTATGGGGTCCGCCTGGCTGCGGCAAAACTTCATTAGCCAAACTCTACGCCAAAGCCTTCTCTATGAAAATGGAGATTTTGCATCCGGCTTTTAATGGCATTGCCGATTTAAAAAAAATTATTAAGGAAGATTTAGAAAGCCCCTTGCTAAGCCGCGGCATCCTGCTGTTTGTCGACGAAGTGCATCGCTTTAATAAGGCGCAGCAGGATGCCTTCCTGCCCTTTTTAGAAAACGGTTCTATTGTATTGGTCGGCGCCACAACTGAAAATCCCTCGTTTTACCTAAATAATGCCTTGCTATCCCGTGTGCGCGTCATTACCCTAAATGCTTTAGATCCGGCAGCCCTTAATCAGTTATTAAAACGCTATGAAGAGCAGTATTCGCTCCTCCCCCTTAGTGAAGAAGCACGCGGCTATCTTATTGGGCTGGCGCAAGGAGATGGGCGCTATCTGCTTAATCTGGTGGAAAATCTCGAAGGGCTTACTCCAGAACACCCTCTGAAAATCGAAGAGCTGCAGCTGCTCTTGCAAAAACGCGCCGCCCTTTTCGATAAACAGGGCGAGGGCCACTATAATCTGATCTCTGCCTTGCATAAATCAGTCCGGGGATCAGATCCCGACGCCTCGCTTTATTGGTTTTGCCGTATGCTGGAAGGCGGCGAAGAGCCTCTTTTCATCGCCAGGCGCCTTATCCGTATGGCCGCTGAAGATATCGGCATTGCCGATCCGCAAGCACTCCCCTTGGCTATTGCCGCCCGCGACGCCTATGAGATGCTCGGGTCGCCAGAAGGCGAGCTGGCCCTGACAGAAGCCGTGATTTATCTAGCCCTTGCCCCCAAAAGCAATGCCATTTATACCGCTTACAATCAAGCCAGGGAAATAGCCGCCAAAACTTCGCACTTGAATCCCCCGCGTATTATCTTGAATGCCCCGACCAAACTAATGAAGGAGCTCGGGTACGGCAAGGGCTATCAATACGACCCTGACACGCCGCATGGCTTTTCAGGGCAAAATTATTTTCCTGATGAACTTGAAAGACAGAAATTTTATCATCCGGTCGAGCGCGGCTTCGAGCGCGAAATGCTCAAGCGCATCGAATACTTCGCCAAGCTGCGCAAGAGGCTGCAGGAATAAGGCAGCGACGCAGCCCCTTGTTGGAGTGCATGAGAATCCTTGGTAACAAAGATACTATGCACAAAAGTTTCGCGCTTGAACAGGCCTGCACTTGCCAATTGAAACGCTAAGCCCCTCGGCCAAGTCACGACTTGGCTCTTCGGGACGTATCCTTTCACTTGTCAAGTTCGGCAATGTTCAAGCGTGATTTAAGGGACGCAACTTAGGTTTAAACCCATGGGTTAAAAAGTAAAGTGCTAATTACTTGTCCTGCTGCATTGAGTCCAGGTCTGGCTCCAAGGTTTTCTGTCCTTAATATCTGACTGCACCCTTCGACTGATAGACACCCATTGATTTTCAATGCTATTAACCGGCGGTTTTTCTTCAGTGTTTTTTTTCTTGGCAGAAGACGATTCGACGTTTACTTTTGGAAAAGATGGCTCAACTATTGTCTCAGCAGAAGATAGCACAGATTTGCCAGTTTTTTCTTTTGAAACTCTCTCTTCAGGTTCTCTTCTCTCAGCTTTAGCCTTTCTAACTTCAGTGCCTGCCGGTCTAATCTGCCATTTTGATTTTCCATCAGCCGGTTTTTCTGCAGCTTGATTTAAAAAAAGATTTTTCACGCAACGTACGCAGAAATACAAGGCTGCCAGCATTCCAATGCCTAAAGCTACATAGAACAATTTATTTCCGGCCGTGTCCGGCTCCGATTCAGGCATGATCACCGAGCAAGAATGGGAAAGGATCTCATTCATCTGCATGCAGTTTCCGCTTTGCCTTCCGCAAATAGGCATTTCCATACTTCTGGATATACAACCAAGGAGCATTTTCTCCTCTATCGCCTGTATTTTATGAATGACATCATCAGTCAACTGCTTAATATCGGGAATTTCTTGTACAATTCTTTCACGCATTCCCTTATAACAATTTTCTATAAGCTCAGAAGCGCTGAATACTTGCACAGTATGCCGAACACCTTCATCAACTGCATGCATTACCCGGGACAACTTTTCTACATAGTTTTCTGCCAATGTAAATGCGGGCATGAAGTCTTCTGTCTTAAGATGATAATGTTTGGCTAATTCGCGAGCAGTGTTTGAACTATAGTAATCTACAAATTGCTGCAAACTTTTATAATAACAATTATTTAATTGCATTTTATATCCTTTTTTTTATTTTTTAATTCGTTAATTAAGCAGGAAATATTAATAAAAACATCAGAAACAATCAATAGACATCTTTCAAAACTCGCTTTGGTTGCTAAAATTAGACATTTTTGAGCAGCTTTTTCGAAAAATTTTGAGAGCATGTAAATATACATGGTCGAAAAATTTTGCGGAAAAGATGCAAAAAAGGGC
>JAEYWL010000040.1 GCA_023428915.1 Verrucomicrobiota bacterium | reverse complement strand
CCTATTGGAATGCACTTAGCGGGCGGCAAATGAAAACGAATATTTTCTGATTGATTTCAATCTTCCTTCTTCCCTATACTATTGCTAACTATTTCAATATTAAGATGGTTTTTTATGCCCAACAAGTTTCGGGCATAGCTAAAAAGTAACTGGGGGCAACATGTACGCCATTATCAAAGCAGGTGGAAAACAGTTTCGCGTGAAGAAAGGGGACGTTATCGACATCGATCTAATCGAAGGCGAAGCCGGCAAAGCAATCGAACTCAAAGAGGTAATCTTCTTCAATGATGGAGAAAAATCACAAGTTGGCATTCCAGTGCTAAAGGATTTTTCTGTTCATGCAGAAATAGTTGGCCCGGCTAAAGGTCCAAAGATCACCTCTCTAAGATACAAACCGCGTCAATATAGAAAGTTCGGCCACCGCCAACACTATACACGCATTCGTATTACAGATATTCATACAGAAAAGTCATCCAAGAAAACTCATTCTAAGGGTTAAGTGAGAGTATATGGCACATAAGAAAGGACAGGGTTCAACCCGTAACGGACGCGACTCTAACGCACAACGCTTGGGCATCAAAGCTACTGCCGGCGAACTAGTAACTGCAGGCAGTATTTTAGTTAGACAGCGCGGCACTAAATGGCATCCAGGTAAAAATGTGGCACGCGGCAAAGACGATACACTTTTCGCTATGAAAGATGGTGTTGTCGCTTTCCGCAAAACTAACCGCACTGTAGTTTCCATCGAACTGAGCGTTTAAGGTTAGGCCATCCCCCACACTTATAACACAAAGACTGCTAGGCTCTAGCTCTAGATGTCTTTGTGTTTCTTTTTAAGGTTTTCATGTTTGTAGATCGTGTATCACTAGAGTTAATTGCAGGCAAAGGCGGCAATGGCGTAGTCGCTTGGCGGCGCGAAAAATATATCCCGAAAGGCGGCCCTTGCGGCGGCAATGGGGGTAAAGGCGGCTCTATCATTATCGAAGCAGACGTTCAAGCTGCCTCCCTGGATGCCTATCGCCATATCAAAAAAATCCGCGCCGAAAATGGACAGCAAGGCGGCTCTAACAATAAACAGGGGCGCAACGGCAAAGACATGGTCGTAAAAGTCCCTTGCGGCACTCTTATAAAAGATCTAAAAACCGGCGAAGTGCTTGCAGACCTTGTCGCAGACAAGCAGCAACTCATCCTGTGCAAAGGCGGCAGGGGCGGCAGAGGCAACGATAGCTTTAAAACGCCCACACGGCGCGCACCCAATTTTTGTACCGAGGGTACTCCAGGCGAATTTGCCAGCGTTGAATTTGAGCTCAAGTTAATTGCTGATGTAGGCTTAGTCGGCTTCCCCAACGCCGGCAAATCTACCTTAATCTCCTCTTTAACACATATCCATGTGAAGACGGCTCCCTACCCTTTTACAACTTTGCAGCCAAACATTGGCTACTTTTTACTCGACGACCAGCGCCGTATCTATCTCGCCGATATTCCAGGCATTATTGAAGGTGCGCACAAGAATCGCGGCTTAGGTTTTGAATTTTTACGCCACATTGAACGCACAAAACTGCTGCTGTTCATCTTAGACTCTTCTGGCATCGACGGCCGCACTCCCCTAAAAGACTGGCAAGTCCTGCGCAAAGAGCTGGCCGCTTACAGCCAAGAGCTCATTGACAAACCTTTCCTGGTCGCTTTGAATAAAATTGATGACGATGAATCGCACCAACTCATCAAAGAATTCAAAAAAGGCTACAAAGAGGACAAAAAGTTCCTTTTTGAAATCTCAGCCGTTACAGGCAAGGGCCTGCCTGAGCTAGTGCAAGCCATCCGCAGCAAGATTTTGGCTCTTGAAGAGAATTACAGTCAGAATTAGGCGCTAAAAGAACAATGGACCTTATCAACGCCAGAAATTATTCCATCAGCGCAATTTTTCAAGATAAGGTGTACACTAACTATAAATTAATGTAGGATTTACCGAACGTTAACAATGGCCTACTATGCTTTCGAATATTAACAACTAATAACAAGGAGTCCTATCATGGAAGCAGTAAGAGCCATAACAAATTCAGATATTTACAAATGTATCACTTCAAAGCCATTAGTCCAGTTAGATTGGAAAAGTCCAAAAATTGGCAATGTAGTCGATAAATTTCTCAAAGAAGCACAAGATAATGCCGGCGAAAAAAGCATCGTCGACAATCTCCAAAATGACCCAAAAATTTTGGACAAGGCTGTAAATTTAGTAAGCGGGTTTTCCCACCAAACTCGTGCTTTAAACGCCATTATCTGGGGCTTATTTTCTTTAGCTATTTCTACAATATTCCCTCCAGCGGCAGGCATGGCACTGAAGCTTCTCGGCACCGGGTTAACTGGAGTCGGCTTAGCAGTCCTTTATGACAGAAAAACGACAGTTTTCGATCTCAAGTGCATCTTAGCGGTTAACTACAATCACTACGTTAATGATTGGAAAACTGCATAGTTTCTTTTCTTAATTCCTGCAAATTGTTACAACAAAAAATATCATAACTTTTTGCAGGAGAATCTATGCCTTCAAGCATCAAATATTTATACGAGTTTATCGGTACATTTTTTCTGGTCTTTACCGTTGGCATGACTGTGATGAATCCCGATAGCGTCGGCAACTTTGCCCCGCTAGCTATCGGCTCTGTGTTGGCGGTAATGATCTTTGCCGGCGGCTATGTCTCTGGCGGTCACTATAACCCAGCCGTTTCTTTGGCAGTAGCTATAAGAGGAGGCCTTTCCTCTAAAGATTTAATCGCTTATTGGATAGTGCAATTTTTAGCCGGAGCAGCAGCCGCTTTTTTAGTGTTGTTTTTGAAAAAAAATGCCGCCCCGACTCCCATTGCCAATTTTGATGTTGCGCGCGCGTTGATTGCAGAGTTTCTTTTTAGCTTCGCTCTTTGCTTTGTGGTCTTAAATGTAGCCACAGCCAAACAAACTACCGGCAACTCTTTTTATGGCTGGGCCATTGGCTTCACTGTGCTAGTGGGGGCTTATGCTGTAGGTACAATTTCAGGAGCGGCTTTTAATCCAGCAGTGGCTTTAGGCGTATCCCTCATGCACTTAAGCGTGTGGAGCAATTTATGGGTATTTTTAGTTGCGAACTTTGCGGGAGCTATTGTAGCGGCTGTTATTTTTAATATGACACAGAATCACGAACACCACACTGCATAGGAAAAAATAAACGCCAGGAGTAATTCCTGGCGTTTGGTTAAATTAATGAAACGACTTTGCCTATTTTTCTTACTCATCGCAACACAAATCTATGCTTCTCCATCCAGTATGTTTTGGACAGTGTGCACCACGGATATCCAAGCCTTCGGCTATGTCAACATCAATGTCGATAATTTTTTTGCCCTGGCTACCACGCACCGCAATGATTATTTTACCCCGGATGTCGGCCCTGAATTCGGCATTTTTCAATGGGGCAAGAGCTATTGGCAGAGATCGAGCAGGCTATATGTTGGCAGCGGAATACAAGTTTTGGCCTGCCAAGGACTGTCAAGGGCAAGATTACAATCGGTGGTTTTGCCTTAGCTTACTTTTTTAATGCCAACACCAGTATTGAAACAGGCCCAGTATGGTTCAATGACGGCAGTCTCAATGGCAATTGGAAATGGTCCATCCAGTTTGATTGGTCTTTTTCCGTGCGCAAATTCCTGCATAAAATCCACCACTCTTTAGACTAATTTCGATATAAACATTTTAAATAATCACTATTTAAATTTATTACAATCTTGTGATATCATTTTTTTTCTAATTACGAATTATAAACAAATTTATTAAAGAATCTAAAAAACTATGTTAAATCTTGACTATCGTCCTCATTATAAATGTTGCGGCCTATATAAAACTAAGCATATTGAGCATGAAACAACCGGCGAGGTGTTAAAGTGTAAAATTTCTGAATTACAGCAAGTTGTACATGAGGCAGGCAATTTAACGCCTGGCGATGAACCAAAAGAGATGCAAGTTGGCAAGTACTCTTATATTTCTTGCTGCGACCCTTCACAGCCGGAAGTGAAAATCTACCAATTGCAAGAACGAATTGGCAAAGGTGCAAATAGCTCTGTAACTGATGCATTTGATATTTCTAGCGGCATGCATTATGCCTATAAGCGAAAACTTCCTAAAACTGCCGATGAAGTTTCCCCACCCCCTGCT
>JAEYWL010000035.1 GCA_023428915.1 Verrucomicrobiota bacterium | reverse complement strand
GACAATCGATCTGACGCATCTAACGCCTTGCCAAGGGGAAGAACCCTTGGCTTCGGCATTATCTGCGCCATCTCAATTATCTAATTAAGCTTGTGCTAAGATTTAGGGGACAACTTGGGTTTAAAGTCCGAATTTAAATTAATTAAACACCAAGCCCGCAACATAGTTTTACCCACATCTTTTCCTTGCCCGTAACTTAAGGTTTTGTAACGGCATTTTCGAGAGTATTTTTTAGAATATGTTCTTACATATTTGGAGTGCTGCGACTCGTCGCAGCTTTCTCCATGTTCGACTTGTCGAACATAAAAGAGTCCTGTAAAATCCCTATTCTGAAGTGTTTGACAAGTCACCGCACTCCAAATCGATTTTCTTAAGTTAATGACATTGGTTAACACTTATGGCTAAGACTGAGCAAATTTAAAGGCGAGCCAGCCGGACATTTCTTTTTCAGAGAATAAGCGCCATTGCCAGCTAGCGGTGATTTTTAAATAGGCTTCCCGCTCTTCGGCCAGAATGCCTGAAGTGATTATTACTGCCTGTTGCTGGTGCAGGGCAGGTAATGACCGCCAAGCCTCCAACTGTTCGCTTCTGATCATGTTCATGGCAACAACAATGGGTGGATTAGGAAGTACAAATTCTTGCGGTAAAATAAAATGGCACCGGCTGCCGAGCTGATTTGCTATGGCATTTTTTTCGGCATGGACCAGTGCTGCCGGATCAATGTCAATCCCTATGGCTTCTTTTGCACCTAAGCCAAGAGCTGCAAGAGCCAGAATGCCGCTGCCGCAGCCAATATCGATCACTGTAGTCTGAGGGGTAATTTCTTTAGCTAAAAACTCTAAGCTTAAACGAGTGGTTGGATGGGAGAGGTCTCCAAAACCTGGACCAGATGCCAGGCGTATTGCAGAAAGCTGTGATTTGCCGTAGCCTGTTAAGTCAAGGTCCATGAATCCTTGGTTATAATTAGGGGCATGTTCTTGCCATTGTCTTTCCCAGTCTGTTTCAGGGAGCCTTTCCTCTTCCGGCGCACCGACATTCAGCAGAGGTGAAAAAACAGGCTTATGCCGGGTGTAAATATAAGCGCCCTGCTCATCTTCACTGGCGTATAGAAGATCATAGCCGGCATCTTCAAGTTCTTGCCAAGCATCTTCGAGCGTTTTTTTAGCTTTCAAAGGGAATTTTAGGATCTTCATTCGTGTTCTCTAGCAATTTGCGAAATTTCCATTTGCGGTACTGATAGATGGCGGCCCCTAAAATAATTAGGTCATAAATACTCTCAATAACTTCAGCGCTTGCATTCCAGTGTTCCGGCAACTTTGTAATGGCAAAGATATATTCAAGGGTCCAAGGTTCTACCATAAGGACTGCAAGGACAAAAAATGGGGTAAAGGCTGCTGGCGGCAAGGGGATGTTATATTTATCCACTATATATTCAACAGGTTTAAATAGAGCTGCGCAAAGCGGGCCTATTAAAGCATACATGACAAGCAGAAGATCAAGAAAGATATAGGTCAGTGAATTGTCTCTAACATAGTGGTGTAAGTTGTGCTCATTTTTGAAGCTGGGGTGGGGGGCGAATCCCTCCAAACCCCAGCTGCTTTCTTCCCCTGCAGCCATAAAAAATAATCCCGCAGCCAGAAGGGGCAGCACAATATATTTTCTAGGGCTGTCGCATAAAGGTTTCTGCAGCAATCCAAAACCTAAAATAGCAGAGGCTGAAATAAGGGAGATGGCCTGTATATTCTCTAAAAGTCCATTTTCATAAATGATATAATTGAACCATGCGTCATGTCCGTCTCCATATGAGGGAATAAAGGCGAGAGTCGCAGCCAGGCCCAAAAAAGTGATGGTTAAAAGTATCGACCAGCTGGCAATAAAACCTTTTTGGCAAAGTTTTGGATCATGCAAAAACTCTTGGTAGTTATCCATAAACTCCCTATAACTAATAATAAGATGCGAGAACATGCTTTTACTAGGCCTCGATATACTCACCGGAAGGTTTGGTTTTTCCTTTCCATTTTTGCATAAGTTCTTCAGTGGGGTAATAAAACTGCTGGCTAATTTCAAAAGGTGTTGAGTTAGCGGGGATTCCGGTTACTTCGCTAAACACATCCCGATAGCTTTGCAATAAGGCTTCTTTTACTGTTTCAGGACTATTAGACCCCTCGAAATTTTTTAAAGGAGCAAAACATTGATTGCGCGGATATACCAGAATTTCGGTCCGGTTGGAATAAAATAAGGTGTCGAAAATATACTTTTCAAACTTCCACGCATTGGGCTCTTTAGAAACTACAGATTTACCGTCTTTAGATAAATAAGGGGCGGATTTAAAGGCTTTATGCAATGGCAGTTTAATATGCAGTTTAGTGGCTACCCTATCAAAAAATTCAAGGTTCATACAGTATAGGCTTAGATTGGCTAAGCCAAATGGTACGCCCCCTTGTTCTTCCAGTGCTTTTTTATCGTTTTCGCTAAGCTCTGAATACTCTTTAACGATAATCCTATCATGCGACATCGCTAGAACCCCGACATTTTCATCAGGAGCTGCTTTAGGGCAGGCTTTAATGGTGACTTCCGCCTTCTTAGCAGCGTGTAAAGCAACCAATTCAAAATCAAATGGGTCGGCTAAAGGGTTATCTATTAATACAATATTGACATAGCTAACTCCCTGATTTTTCCATTTTTGGCATAGCCCTGACTCTACAAACGTTTGATAGATGCTGCCATTGCCATCAGGTCCTTTGGCGATGCTGCTTTTTGTTTCTAAAAAAAGATCCCGAATGTCATTCAAAAACGGCAAGCTGCCCTGATTGAAAAAGTCTAGCTGATCGGACGCAAGGCCAAAGAAATTATGCTCTTGAAAATAGTCTTTAGTTGTTTTTGCATTATAAACTGAGGTCATGATAGCAACTGGCAACGCTCTGTTAGCTTGCTTCCCGGCCGCTATTATTTTTTCAGCAAATAATTGGAAAAGAGTTTTGCCTTTGATTGGGGAAATGGGGAATAAGCCTTTAGGCCCTTCAAACTTTAGCCGAGTGCCTTGACCGCCTGCAACAATAATGCAGCCCACTTTGCCCTGAGCCACCAATTGCTTACCAGCTTCTTTGCGCTCTTTATTTCCGGCTTGCTCCCACTTTGTTACAGGAGTAATAGTGTTGAAAGGGGAGTCAAGCAGATCCAAGAGAGCTTGCTGCTTATAAAAAAGCTTTAGATCCAATTGCTCAATGTCATCTAACAACTTTTGTTGTTCAGAAGGGTTAAGTTCTTGCCAATATTTAAGCAAGTCCTGTTGATCGATCAGTCTTAGTTTTTCTAAAGCTTTATTATAATCAATCATTTGTCTTGTTTCTTGAAAATCTATAGAAATCGGCTACTAGCTGCTCTGTTTGCTCGCTAGTTAAGGCTGGCTCTTGATCCATCCAGTGAAAAATTTGCCTTACTTCATCTTTATTTAGCAAATGAATCACTTCAATGGCATATGCCTGGTCTAAAGCGACCATGAGCATGGCAGCCTTGTAATACGGGTCGATTGTTTGCAAGTCTAGTGTTTCAGGGGATTCTATGAGTTCCATGAAAATTCCTTATGCTTTTGTGTGCATCCACTGCCTTAAGGTCTGTGCAAATGCTGCTGGATCATTTTTAATCTGTTCTTCAATCCAATTGATCATTACGCCAAGTTCTGGAAGCGTTTCATGTTGGGCGTCTGGCTTCACAGATTCTTGTGCTATTGCGGGTTCATCTGGCAATTGTACATTCGCAATTGGCTGCACTGGCTCAACATACTCTGCAAGCGGCTCTTTTGGCTCTGTGTTTACTGGCAGCGAAGATTCATTATCTTTTATGATTGAACTTTTGGAGATGGTTGGCGCCTGCTTGGTTATTTTAGATTTTAAAGAGTACCCCAGCAGTAATGCCAATGAAAGAAGAAGCATTGCAGCAGCTGCATAGTAAAGAATAGGGCCGGAAGAAAGAGCAGATGTTGTTTGCAGAGGTGTTTTAAAAGGCACGACATCCACCTGGAGATCGATTTTATTTTTGTAGCTGCTAAGCGCCGTGTTGATTTGCCCTTCGATCTTCTTTTTAAGGCCATCTAAAGAGAGGTCTTTTTCAAAGGCGTTATTATTGATCAAAAGATTTACATTTGTCTCAAAAGTGTTAGCATCGGCTGGGTCGACAGCTAGTTTTAAAGTCGAATAAAAATTATTTTGCCCTATGAGCTTACCCAGTAAATTATCGATTTTTTCTTTCAGCCGGATCTCCAGCTGAGCTATATTTGGCGAAGTTAAGCCTTTCCCCTCTGCTGCAATACTTTGATAAATCTTACCGGTGGTGTCAGTTATAAGTATCCTATTTGGAGCCAAACCTTTTATAGCTCCGCTGACATGATAGGTGATGGCACGCAATTGCGAAGCGGAGAGGCGGGTTTCTGGCGACAAGTCTAATAAAATTGCTGCTTTGGTGCTGGAGGCTTCATTTCCGGCATCTGGCGAGGCCAAGTTCAAAGTAATGGCTGCTGAGCGAATATTG
>JAEYWL010000034.1 GCA_023428915.1 Verrucomicrobiota bacterium | reverse complement strand
ATATATTCATGCACCATGGCTTGCTCCGCCGGAAATTATCCGGCGGGCCGCGGTAGAGCTTGGCAAGAATTACCCTTTCCCCATTGTTGATCATAATGAGGCGCGCAAAAAAGCATTGCTGGCTTTTGAAACAATTAAGACACACAAAAAACTATAGGAATCAATATGAATTGCTTTCGTGTTTATAAATTCTTTATGGTAATCTATTTAGGCAGCACAGCGTTTTTACAGGCCGAATGCTTCGATGAATGCGAGCCCTGCGAGCCCATCAGCGATGCGGTATGTGAAGAGCGCAATTTTGGCAAAGGGGGGCGCTGCAGTCCGGTAACCGGGTATTTTAGCGACCATAATCCCACAGTTCAAGGCGCCTGGTTGCCTGATGAGGCAGATTGGCCGGGCAAACTCGATGATCCATGGATTGAAGAAGTGGAACGCTGGGAGATGAGCCATCCCTACTGAGTTTAGAACTTGCCCCATGTTTACTTACAAGGACATTAGAGGCGCCAGGGACCATAGGGACAAAGGGACTAATGTTAAACTTCGTCCCTTGTCCCTATGGGTTCCTGGCGTCCTTAATGTCTCTCTTTTCCATTGGGATTAAATGGTGTTATGTCAGAAATCATTGGATACATAGAAAGAATTACCTTTCAGAGCGAAGAAACAGGCTATACTGTCGCCCAGCTAAAACTATCGGGTAAAAGCTCTCTGGTCTGCATTGTAGGCGCTATGCCGCTGCTGATCCCCGGTGAAACTGTACGATGTCAAGGGGAGTGGAAGCAGCACCTGGTTCATGGACGGCAGTTTGAAGTCAGCGAGTATTCAAGGGAAGCGCCTGCTGACTTAATTGGCATCCGTAAGTATTTGGGCTCCGGACTAGTTAAAGGGATAGGTCCTGTATATGCTAAAAGGATTACCGACTGCTTCGGCAAAGATACTTTAGCAATTATCGACCAATATCCTGAAAAATTGCGCGATGTTCCAGGCATCGGTGAAAAACGGTATGAATTAATCATTGCTTGCTGGCGCGAGCAGAGGGCTGTGCGGGATGTAATGATTTTTTTACAGTCCCATGGCATTACTCCTGCGTTTTCACAAAAAATTTATAAAAACTATGGCGATAATAGCATTGCTGTCCTTAAGCAAAACCCTTATTGTCTTGCCACAGACCTATTCGGGATAGGTTTTAAAACTGCCGACACCATTGCACGCAAAATGGGAATTGAAGCGAATTCCCCGGAGAGGATCAGGGCTGGCATTCAATATGTGTTGGAGGAATTGGCTGCTGATGGCCATGCCTGTTTTCCCCTTTCCGAATTATTACAAGAGGCAAAAACTATCCTGGAGATCGATGAAGAACTCATTAATAATGAAATACACTATCTTGCCCGGCAAGATAAAATCAAAATTCACACGTTATACTATGAGCAGCAGCAATTGCCATTTATTTGGCTGGCCCCGTTGTTTATGTCGGAGATCGGCATTGCGCGCGAACTGACCCGCATTAAAAATGCCGGCTCGAAATTCCGCAAAATAGATACAGCGCGTGCTGTGGATTGGGTGCAGGAAAAGTTGGCGATAGTTTTAGCAGCCAATCAAAAAATTGCCGTGCAAAAGGCTGTATCAGAGCAATTGCATATTATTACTGGAGGGCCGGGCACCGGCAAAAGCACGATTACTAAAGCCATTCTGGCAATTATGCAAAAGTTGACTGGACAGATTTTACTTGCAGCTCCTACCGGCAGAGCGGCTAAGCGCATGACGGAAATTACAGGATTGCCGGCAGCTACCATTCACAGCTTGTTGCAATACGATTTTGCTAAGGGAGGCTTCAGGAGAAATAGGGAAAACCCCCTGGAATGCGACCTCTTAATTGTCGATGAGTCCAGTATGATCGACACTTATTTGATGTACCATTTACTTAAGGCTGTCCCCCCCCAATGCCGCCTTATTTTTGTGGGAGACATCAACCAGCTTCCCAGTGTCGGGCCAGGCAATGTGCTAAAAGACATGATTCAATCTAAACAGATTACTGTCACAATGCTCAATGAGATTTTCAGGCAGGCGGCCGGTTCAAAAATCATAACCAACTCGCATCGCATCAATAGCGGAAGTTTTCCCGAAATTGACAATCACCCCGATAGCGACTTCTTTTTCAAACAAGCTGAGAATCCTGAGGAGGTGCTGGCCTCTGTTGTCGCTTTAGTTAAGGAAAGGCTGCCCCGCAAATATGGCTTTGATCCTATTAAGGATATTCAAGTGCTGGCCCCAATGAAAAAGGGGGTAATTGGCATTGAGAACTTGAATGTGGTTCTTCAGCAAAAGTTAAATCCTTCCGGCAGAGAACCCTTGGTTCGTTATGGACGCCGTTTTTTGACTGGCGACAAGGTAATGCAAATCCGCAATAACTATCAAAAAGAGGTGTTTAATGGCGATGTCGGCCTGATTTCAGGCATAGACCCTGTCGAAAGCAAGGTGATAGTAGTCTTTGACGGCCGCCAAGTTGAATACAGTTACAATAGCCTTGATGAGCTAGTATTGGCGTATGCTGTTTCTGTGCATAAATACCAAGGCAGCGAGTGTCCATGCATTATCATGCCCGTTCATACTAGCCACTTTATGATGCTGCACCGCAATTTACTATATACAGGCGTGACAAGAGGTAAAAAACTTGTTATATTGGTTGGCACACAAAAAGCCCTGGCTTTAGCAGTGAACAATGATGAAGTTAAACGCCGCTATACAGGACTGGAATATGCACTAATGGGACAATTGCAATTATAGTTATTGGATTGTCAGAAGGAACAATCCATGCCTAAAAAAACCAAAAAAACCGCCAAAAAAACCTTCAAGAAGATCCCTACGAAACCTTCCCTGTTGGTACTGCTTTTTGTAACACTCAGTTTAGCCTTTCTTTCCTTATTTGAACCGGTTCAGACAGAAAAACTTCCCCGTTTGGAAAGTCCGGTAGAACTGTACAGCAACAAAAATGAAGATGATTTGCAAGCCTACGTCGTAGATGCTATTTCGCGTGCTAAAGAAAGTGTGACCCTGATTGTTTATGGCCTTTCTGATCATGAAGTCATTGCTGCTTTGCGCAATCAAGCGGCAAAAGGGATAAAGGTGCAGGTGGTATGTGATGCAAAAGCTAATCCTGATATTCAAACTACATTGGGCAAGCAGGTTGCGACAGTAAAGAGAGATGGCAAAGGGTTAATGCACCAAAAGATTTTACTAATTGATGGGCAAGAAGTGTGGATCGGTTCAGCAAATATGACCAGCGAATCGCTTAAACTGCATGGTAATTTGGTGGCTGCCATGCGTTCGCCTGAATTATGCGAGTTTATCCAGGCTAAGGCAAACAGCATGGGCAACAAAAAAAAGGGAATGAATTTTTCCGAAAGCAGATATCAATTAGGTGAGCAGTTTGTAGAATTTATTTTTTTACCTGATAACAAAAGTGCGGCAGATAAGATTTTGCAGATGATACAAACTGCGAATAAGACCATCAAAGTAGCCATGTTTACTTGGACCAGGAAAGATTTTGCCAAAGCTATTATTCAGGCCCAAAGGAGAGGGGTGAAGGTTGAGGTTATTCTCGATCGTTATGCCGGCAAGGGGGCAGGCTCAGAAATCACTAGTTTATTGCAGCGTTACGGGGTGCCTGTAGCATTAAGCACCAGCAAAGGGCTATTGCACTATAAAACCATGATCATTGATGACAAAATTCTTGTAAATGGCTCAGCCAATTGGACAAAAGCTGCATTTACGCAAAATGACGACTGCATTATGATCATCCATGGATTAACCGAAGGACAGGCTAACTGTTTGCAAAACATGTGGCAAACATTGCAGCGTGAATCTGCACCATTTGAAGAAGAAGATTTCCTGGAACCTGCAGCTTGAGGGTCATTGATGAAGTTTGCATTATTTGGTTATGGCCGTATGGGAAAGCTAGTTGAACAGGCTGTTAAAGCCCGCGGCCATCAGGTTGTTGCCATTATCGATTCACCTTCTTCTCATCCAAACATAGCTGAAGCGGATATTTGCGTTGATTTTTCCGTGCCGGAACACGTTCTTAAGAATGTAGCTCTCATTGCCAAGCAAAAAAAAAACATTATTTTAGGCACAACAGGCTGGGAATCACAGGCTGACGAGATCTTTAAAATAGTCCAGCAAGCCAAAATAGGTTTGCTCCATTCCCCGAATTTTTCTATTGGAGCACAGCTGTTTTATAAAATCGTTGCACGTGCAGCAGCTCTATTTGAAAAAATGGATAATTACGAAGTAGGCGGTTTTGAATGGCATCATGGCCGCAAAACAGACTCTCCTTCAGGGACAGCCCGCCAGCTTGGAACAATACTGACGCAGAATATGGAGCGAAAAACGAGCGTTAACTTTGAACCGCTGCAGCGTCCTGTTAAAAAAGAAGAAATTCATTTTGCTAGTTTACGTTCAGGCTATAACCCTGGTATGCATACTGTCATTTTTGACTCTGAACAAGACTCCATTACATTGACCCACCAAGCGCGCAATCGTATGGGCTTTGCCTATGGCGCCGTAATTGCCGCAGAGTGGCTGCGCAATCAAACCGGTATTTTTACTTTAGATGATGTATTAACTTGAGGTGCATGATGTTCAAGCGCGGTTACACTTTTGATGATGTTGCTTTAGTTCCCCAGTTTAATAATATTCCATCTAGAACCGAGCCAAGCCTGGAAAGCTGGCTGACTCGCGACAGGAAAATTCATATCCCCCTAATTGCCGCCAATATGGACACTGTGATTGGAGAAGAGCTAGCCGATGTGCTGCTTGAATACCAAACCTTGCCGATTTTTCACAGGTTTACCGATTTTGAAAGGCAAAAAAAATGGGTCAGTAAATACAAGGAAAACACTTTTGTCTCTGTAGGCATCGGCACAACAAAGATTGATGAAGTGAGCAGGCTGTTAGATATGGGTGCAGCTGGCGTCTGTATCGATGTCGCCCATGGCCATTCTGATAAAATGCATCAAGCCATTGAAGAAATCAAAAAACGCCATCCGGACAAAGATGTCATTGCAGGAAATGTGTGCACCCCCATGGCTTATCACGATTTAGTCAATGCCGGTGCAGATGCAGTTAAAGTGGGGGTAGGCCCCGGTGCTGCTTGCATGACGCGTGTGGTTACAGGATTTGGAGTGCCGCAGTTTAGTGCTATTTATGAATGTGCACACATTGCCGAAAAGCTGCGCATTCCCCTTATTGCCGATGGCGGCATTCGCAATAGCCGCGATGTAGTACTGGCATTAGCAGCAGGCGCCAGCAGCGTGATGATCGGCAAACTATTTTGCCTTACAAAAGAGAGCGCGGCTATTAAACGCAATTCTGAAGATTCTCCTATTGGATTAGAAGCGAAATACCGTGGGCAAGCCAGTGAGGATTTCCAAAATGACTTTTATGGCGCTCTTAAGGAGCGCACAGTAGCTGAAGGGATCGATTTTTGGGCCCCTGTCTCAGGCACAGCAAAACAGCTTATTGAAAAAATATTGGGAGGCATCCGCAGCGGCATGACCTATGGCGGCGCACGCAATATTAAGGAACTGCAACGCAAAGCAGAATTTGTTGAAGTCACGGCAAACTACTTGCCTGAAAGCTATCCGCGTTCATAATTGGAGCTGAATAATGGAAGTGCAATCCAAACTCATCCAACCTTGGCCTACAATTGAAGACGAGCTGCGGTATGCAGAAAAGACTTATATTCACATGCTGAAAGTAATCAATAAAGCTCTGTATGCTTACGATAGGAGTGAATGTACAACAAAGCACTTAAATAATATTTTTTCAGCCATTGAACTTGCTAAAGTCATTATCCCAAAATCCACACTATTTGACGCCTTTCCCAAAAAAATTTACAGATTAGGCGATGATCCACAACAAAAAATCAGTGAACTCGTGCCTAAAGTTAAAGAAGAGCTGCAAAAACTATTAGGACTGCAGGAGATAGTTATCTACAATCGCTAACAATGCCCTTAAAAACATGATTTCTAAAATCCGAATTAGGCGCTTAATTTAATCTTTTTTAGGGCGTTGGATATAAATTATGGAGGGGGAACGATTGCGGTTGAGCCAGCGATGGTGTGTGACTGCCCAGATGGTAGGCTCAAGGGTTTGGCAGAAAACGAGCAAGTCATTTTCTTCTTGCGCCCCCTCAGAGTGTCCTGGATAACAAGTGATGCTTACAGCCCCTCCTGGTGGTAATAAAGAACAAGCTTGCTGCAGGCTGGCTAAAGTCGTATCACTTTTTGTTTTTACGGTCTTATCACTGCCTGGCAGATACCCAAGATTATATACAATCAGCTTAGGTTTTTCAGGCAATATGGGAAACGTTTCGTGGCTTTGCAGGTAGAAATGCACCCTTTCCATTTCATTTGGCGTCAACTGGCCGGAAAGAAGCTCCTGGGTTTTGGCAATTCCGGAAGCTTGCAGATCAATTGCGACCACAGTTCCCAAATTACCTTGTAAAACTAGTTTTGCTAAAAATAAGGTGTCATGGCCATTGCCGCAAGTGGCATCAATTACCAGATCGCCGGGCTGCGCTTGTCTTTGCCAAAGTTCATGGGCAAGTTCTAAATGATTCTGCAGTTGCGAAAAACGGGCAAACATTAGTGCATCCTAATTTTAACGTGTTCCATAAAAATAGCAGTTTTGTTCAAATAACAAATCTAGCAACCGATTAGGATAGCATTATATGTCTCAGGTAGTCAAACCATCGATTAATTCCTTAATTAAAGAGGGGAATCTCAAGGGGCTGTCAGAAGAGTTAAATACACTCTCGCCTTTTGAAATTGCCGATTTGATCAGCAATAAGTCCGAGGAAGATCAAAGCCTTTTATTTAGCGCGCTTTCGATGCCATTGGCTATTGAGGCATTCCAGTATTTTTCGCAAAGAATTCAAAAGAGAATCATTCACACCTTGCCAGCTTCAAAGGCAGCTGAACTTCTGCGGGATTTGCCTCCTGACGAGCGTACAAATTTTTTGCAGGACCTGCCAAAATCTATTGTAGATGAGTTAGTAAAGCTGCTGCCTTATGAAGAGCAAATTGTCACCCTTACCTTGCTCAACTATCCTGAAGGCAGTGTCGGCCGTTTGATGACCACAGATTATTTAGCAGTGAAAATGGACTGGACTGTAGAGCAGGTGCTGGATCACATATTGGCTTACGGGCATGACAGCGAGACCATCAATGACCTTTACATAATAGACAATGATGGCAAGCTGCTTGATGACTTTAAGATTAGGGAACTGCTCTTTTTACCGCGTAAAATGCGCGTATACAACATTTCCGATCATAAGTTCACGGCGCTTTTGGCAAACGAAAATGCGGAAGACGCTATTGCAGTTTTCCAAAAAAATGACAGAATTGCTTTGCCTGTTATTGACGATCAAGGGAAGTTATTAGGCATTGTGACCATTGATGATATTCTCTCATTATCCAATGAAGAAGCCACAGAAGATATCCAAAAGATCGGAGGTGTGGAGGCTCTTGACGAGCCCTACATGCAAACCCCATTTTTAGAGCTTATGAAAAAGCGTGCAGGCTGGCTTGTGGTTTTGTTTGTCGGAGAAATGTTTACCGCCTCTGCCTTGAGCTATTTTGAATTTGAACTCAACAAAGCGGTAGTGTTAGCCCTGTTTTTGCCGCTAATTATCTCAAGCGGCGGCAATGCAGGCTCGCAGGCCTCCACCCTTATCATCCGCGCCATGTCTTTGGGAGAAATCAAGCTGCGCGACTGGTGGAGAATTGCCAAGCGGGAAATTGCCTCAGGGTTTTTCTTAGGAACAATTTTAGGCGCAGTGGGGTTTTTGCGGGTAGGTTCTTGGAACTATCTCTTCCATCTTTACGGCGAGCACTGGGCTCTTATCGGGCTTACCATTTTCTTTTCGCTAATTGGCGTAGTGCTTTGGGGGACGCTCTCAGGAGCCATGCTGCCGCTTATCCTGCGCTTTTGCCGGCTGGACCCCGCAACCTCTTCTGCTCCCTTTGTGGCCACGCTCGTCGATGTCGCCGGAGTCATCATCTACTTCCTCACCGCCATCCTCATCCTCCGCGGCACCCTCCTCTAAACCATTATCTAATAGGTTTTTAGGAGATTGAGTTTTTATTGCTTGTATAATAAGAACTTATACTATATCTCAATGGGACGCAAAATTTTCAAGGTGACAATATGGGGCTTATAAATTTTGGTATATTGATAATTATTAATGCAGCTTTTTGCTTTCCCTTCTCAACAGGAATCTTTTTGTTTTATAACTTTGCTGGTGTTGAAATTAAGACGAGTAAAGCAGTTCTGAGATGGGTGGTTTTCTTAACTTTAATGGGATTCAGCATGTGGTTTTTTTTTATTATTTTCTGTACTTTTTCGTTATCAGCTATAACTCACACTTACCAAAAAGGGACCATCTGATTGGTCATATCAATATGCTTAAGGAAATGCATGAACAGATTCCAGCACCAAGTTCCCTGGAAGAGATTATGTCATCTTCTGAAAATTGCTCTGCAATTGCATTTCTTGTTGAAGTTTCTTCTCATCATACGGTTCGTATCAATATAACGCTCCCCGAGGATGTGCTTAGCATTGTGGATCGGCGTGCAAGACGACTAAATCTTAGTCGATCTGTATTTTTGGCAGAGGCAGCACTCCATTTTGGTAAACAATTTAGCAATAACATCAAGACTGTGTAAAACATAGAATCAAGATTAGAAGACTCCTTTCCTCTAAAACAAATAGGATGCTGATTAATTGATTAACGTCCACATGGCCTTGATTGCTATTCTGGCTCTAAACTCAAACTTAAGTCTAGTTTGATCGCTTTTTTGTAAAGATCTTCCTTACTCATCACTTTACCATTTAATAAGGTTATTTTTTCTCCTTCAGGAAGGTCTGCTGCAAGATTGTAATAAGGTTCAGCGTACTTAGGGTTTATATGGATGGCTTCGCAATAAAGTTGTTGACTATTCATTATCCTTCCCTTCAGTAATATTGTTGCCCCTATTTTAGATAGGCTATATGCAAGAGTGGCATAAGCATAAGGGGAAGGATTAGAAGCAAGAAGAATGTATTTTGAATAAAGCTGATGTTGAGTCATTGTCGAGCCATTCAGTAGTTTTATTTCTCCTCCCATAGGAAGGGTTTTTGCAAGATCCCAATAGGAGTAACAAGCCTTGTCAGAGTAATAATCAATTTTTTTTAGAAGCTTTTTTTGTAAGGGTAGCATTGCGAGGCTTTCCTTACTGTTGAAAACAGGAGAAAGACACACTGGATTGACAGCTAACATGTTTTCTTTTAATTAGATTTTATAAATGATATAAATTTGTAGTGTAATGTTTAAATAAATCCAATTAATGTGTTTAGTTTGATGGTTTAATTGCGTTTAAAGTTATTGTTGAAAAATTCTTTAAATAGCATCTGTGAATTTCTCGATAGGGGATATCGAAGCCAACAATTACGCTTAGCTTTTAATTTTATCATTTTCGATTTTATTTAGCTAATGCAGTCGTCGAGCTCGAAGACCCAGCCGCCGCCGAGGGCTTTGTAGATGTTGACGATGGTGATGAAGGTGTTGCCTTTGGCTTGAGCCAGATCTAGCTGGGCGTTGAAGAGGTTGCGCTGCGCATCCAGCACGTTCAAGTAGTCAGTTTCGCCGTTGTTATACTGCAGCGTTGCTAAATACAGATAGTCGCTAAGGACTTTGACGCGTTCTTTTTGGACTTTCACCATTTCTATGGCTTTTTGATGCGAGACCAAAGCGTCGTTGACCTCCCGAAAAGCTTGCAGGATGGTTTGTTGGTAGAAGGCAATGGCTTCGCATTTTTGGGCTTCAGCGACTTCGATTTGGCCGGTAATGTTGCCGCCGGTGAAGATGGCTTGGTTGCCATTGATGCCATATAACCAAGTTCTTGAGTCGCTGACAAAGAGTTGATTAAATTGGAAGCTGCTAAAACCAAATACACCCGTTAAAGAGAGCTGTGGGAAAAGCAAGGCGCGTGCAGCGCCAATATTGGCATTAGCCGCAATGATTTGGTGCTCGGCTGCGCGAATGTCAGGGCGCTGGGCAATTACATCCGAGGGCAACCCCTCTGGTATGCATACAGGGAGCTCAAGGCCGACCAGCTGCGAACCGCGCGGTATCGCCCGGGGATTTTTTCCAATCAGAATACTCAGCAAGTTCTCCTGCAGTTCAATATTGAGTTCAAAATCGATCGCCTGCGCCTGAGCGTCATAGACCTCTGACTCAGCTTGCTTTACTTCCAGCTCCGAAGTCAAGCCGCCTTCAAAACGGTCTTTGGCAATCTTGTAGGATTCAATCCTCGATTTTACTGTATCCCTTGAGATCTTTAGCTGTTCATCGTATTGCAGAAGTTGAAAGTAGGCGTTTGCCACCCCTGTAACTAAAGTTATGATAATACCGCGGCGGTTTTCCACTTGCGAGAGATATTGCGCTAAGGATGCATCTGCAAGGCTGTTCAGCTGCCCGAACAAATCCAATTGGTAGCTGGCGTTAAGGGCAAACTGATAGAGGCTATAGTATCTTGAAGTGCCTGCCGGAACAACAGTTGTCCGCGAGGCTTCATTGCGAGTAGCTGAAGTGGCTAAGTTCAATTGGGGATAGAGAGCCGACTCCGCTACAACTAGGCGGGCACAGTATTCTTGAACGCGCGCTATGGCAAAAGAGAGATCGTAGTTATAGTTGATCGCTTCGTAAATTAAATCATTTAACACCTTGTCATCAAACTGTTCCCACCAGTCGATATTTACATCCAAGGGGATGTCATTCGTTTGTTCCCGCCACTGGTCTGGCACATCCACTTCCGGAAGTTCAAAACGGGGCTGCAAAGTGCAGGACTGGGTTAGCAGTACAGCCAGCAATAAGCCAATGGATTTATTTAGATTCGATCTGCGCATTTGTGTGTTTTTCTTTTCTTAAACGGAATTGCACGAGTTTATAAAATAAAGGCACAAAAAAGATGGCAAAAATAGTAGCGCTGATCATCCCTCCCATCACACCAGTGCCAACCGAGTGCCGGCTGGCTGCACCAGCACCAGTACTGATTACTAACGGGATTACACCAAAAATAAAGGTTAGGGAAGTCATTAAAATTGCCCTGAAACGCAATCTGGCTGCTTCTAATGCAGCTTCAATAATAGGCAGCCCTTCTTCATGCTTGATTACTGCAAATTCTACAATCAGGATAGCATTTTTGGCAGACAGGGCAATTAGGGTAACCAGGCCTACTTGAAAGTAGACATCGTTGGAAAGTCCGCGCAGCCACACGGCAATCAAGGCGCCTAAAATCCCAAACGGTACTGCTAAAATAATGGCAAAGGGAAGGGACCAGCGTTCATATAGGGCAGATAAAATCAGAAATACCATGACCATGCCGCCTAAGAGTATGCTTAAAGATGTACCGCCGGTTTTCATCTCCTGGTAGGATTCCCCTGCCCACGAATAATGCATGTCGCTTGGCAGAACTTCCTTGGCTACTTCTTGCATGGCTTTCATGGCCTGGCCGGAGCTGTACCCTGGAGCTGCGCTGCCGATAATTTTAGAAGCATTAAATCCATTGAAGCGGCTAATGAGGGTGGGGCCATTCGTGTATTTGGTGGTAACTATGGAATTTAACGGCACCATGTTGCGCGTGGCTGAACGAACATAGACTTCTCCAAGGTCGCCAACTGTTGAGCGATAATCGGGGTCGGCTTGCATCATCACATGATAAACCCTCCCAAATTTATTAAAATCGTTTACATATAGGGAGCCGATCAAAGCTTGCAAGGTTTCAAAAACATCCGAAATGGCCACGCCAAGGGTGCGGGCCTTAAAGCGATCCAAGTCGATATAAAGCTGCATGTTATTAGCTTGAATGGAAGTGGAAAGGCCTTGCAGCTCCGGCCGCTGCGCAGCTTTAGCTAGAAAATCATTGGTGATTTGCTGCAGGACCTGCATATCGCCTCCGCCTCTATTCTCAATCCAGAACTCAAAACCGCCTACAGTGCCAAGGCCTTGAATTGCAGGCGGATTAAAGGCCATGACCAGGCCTTCTTTTATTGCTGTAAATTGTTCAGACAGGCGTTTTAAGATGGCGTCGGCAAATAGATTGGGGGTCGTGCGTTTATCCCAGTCGGTCAAAGTAATAAAAGTAGTGCCTGCTGTGTAGCGGTTCAATCCGTCAAGCAGGCTGAATCCGCTAAAGTTAACTACATCTTCAACTCCCTGATCCTCAAGTGCGATTTCTCCTAGACGGCGATCCACTTGAGCTGTGCGGTCAAGGCTGGAGCCGTCAGGCATGATTGTAGCAGCAATTAAATAGCCTTGATCTTCATTGGGGACAAAACTGGTGGGCACCAGGTTATACATGAAATAGACTAAGCCAAGCACAATGGCAAAAATTGCAAGTCCCAAAATGGAGCGGTGAATTATAAATGAAGCTCCAGCAACATAAGTTTGGGTTAATTTTTCAAAAAGGTAATTGAATCCATTGGCAAGGCGATTGCGCTTTGTGACTGGTTTTAAGATTACTGCAGCTATTGCCGGGCTTAAAGTAAGGGCGACTATACCGGAAATGACCACCGAAATGGTGATAGTGATGGCAAATTGTTTGTATAACTGTCCCGCAATTCCTCCTAGAAAAGCTACAGGCAGGAACACGGCACACAATACAAACACGATAGCAATGACAGGCCCCGTTACTTCATCCATAGCGCGTTTGGCAGCTTCCCTTGCTTCAAGTCCATGTTCCCGCATGTTCCTTTCGACATTCTCTACCACCACAATGGCATCATCTACAACAATGCCAATGGCCAACACCATGCCAAATAGCGTTAAAGTATTAATCGAGAACCCAAGCACGTACATGCCAGCAAAGGTCCCAATGATTGACACAAGCATTGCAAGCAGAGGAATGAGAGTGACCCGAAAGTTTTGTAAAAAAATAAGCACAACAAGCACTACAAGAATGGCGGCTTCGAAAACAGTTTGGGCTACTTCAATAATCGAACGTTTGATGAATTTTGTCGTGTCGTAAGGGATAGAATATTCAATGCCTATTGGAAAGTTTTCTGACATGCGCTCCATGGAAGCCTTAACGCGGTCCGCGACATCCAGTGCGTTGGCCCCATATTGCTGGTAAACGCCGATAAGGATGGCTGATTCATTATTCAATGTGCCTCTTAAGTCATAGTTGACCGCAGCCAATTCTACTTTTGCAATATCTTTTAAGAGCAGCATCGAGCCATTGTCGTAGGCGCGGATCACAATATTACCGAACTCTTCAGGGGTTGTCAGGCGCCCTTTTGCTGAAATTGGCAAGGTCATTTCAACAGGCTCGGAAGTCGGAGGAAGTCCAATTTGTCCAATGGCAAATTGCTGGTTTTGCTCGCGAACGGCAGTGATGATTTCCGTTGCGCTTAAACCAAGTTCCGCCATTCGGTCAGGACGCAGCCAGATGCGCATTGAATAGTCGCGTGCGCCAAAATTTGTTGCCTGGCTAATACCTTCAACCCGCAATAGTTCGTCGATTACGTTGATAGTGGCATAGTTGCTGAGATAAATATTGTCATAGCGTTC
This sequence comes from Verrucomicrobiota bacterium, assembly GCA_023428915.1. GTDB lineage: Bacteria > Chlamydiota > Chlamydiia > Chlamydiales > JAEYWL01 > JAEYWL01. Next base: position 21,231 of record JAEYWL010000034.1, on the reverse strand, counting down.
ATCAGGCGATCTAAGCGCAATAACCATTAAGATGCTAGGCGATTGCTTTTGAACGGTGACTCCATTCCTCTGTACTTCTTGAGGCAAAGTAGGAAAGGCGATATTTACACGGTTCTGCACGTTAACTTGTGCCATATCGGGGTCCGTGCCGATGTCAAAATAAACATTTAAGTTCATTGCCCCGTTTGAGGAGTTTTGCGAGTACATGTAAATCATGTTGTCCACGCCGTTTACTTGCTGCTCTATAGGCGCGGCTACATTCTCCGCTACAGTTTTTGCATCGGCACCTGTATAGGTTGCAGAAACAACGACCAAAGGAGGAGTGATGTTAGGGTATTGTTCAATAGGCAATATTCTAAGCGAGACAAAGCCCATTAAGACAATGATGATCGAAATAACCGAGGCAAAAATGGGGCGGTCGATAAAAAAGCGTGAAATCATTTTCTATTTTTTACTACCTCTACCGCTTGGCCTGGTTTTATTTTATTTATCCCATCGACAATTACGATGTCGCCAGCTTGCAAGCCTGAGAGGATAATCCAGTCATCTTTATACCAGCTGCCTGCTTCAATTGGTTGCGCGCGCGCTTTACCTTCTTTATCGACAAGATAGACAAACATCCCTTTGCTGCCGGTCATCACGGATTTTTGGGGGACAGTGATGGCGTTAGGGCGTACGGCGCCAATAGCTTTGGCACGTACAAATTGCCCAGGACGCAACAAGTCTTGAGGGTTTTCAAATACGGCTCGGACAGTCATTGTGCCGGTTGATTGTTGCAAAGTAGGATCCGCGAAATTGATTGTGCCTGTATAAGGGAAGATTGAGCCATCTGATAGGGTCAATACCATGGTAAACTTCTCGTCGCTTGGCGTTTTTAACAGGCCTTTTTTTTCCTCATCGTGAACTTTTAGAAGATCGCCTTCAGAGACATTAAAATTAACCCAGATGGGATCCAATACAGAAATTGTGGTTAACAATCCTTCTTGTCCAGGAGTAATCAAAGCTCCTTCCCGAAAACGGGATTGCCCGGAAAGTCCTTCAACTGGAGATGTGATTGTAGTGTAGCTGAGATTAAGTTCGGCAGTAATGACTCGAGCTTTGGCAGCATCTACATCAGCTTGCGCCCCAAGCTCTGTGGCAATAGCATTGTCCAAGTCGCGTTGGCTAGCGGCATTTTTTTCATAAAGGGGGCGCAGCCGTTCTGTAGCGCGATGGGCATTCCATAGGATAGCTTCTTGTTTTTCCAGTTCTGCTTTGGCATTGGCTAGCTCCGCTTCAAAGGGCTTGGGATCGAGTTGAAATAAAAGCTGGCCTACATCAACTAAAGAGCCTTCCACATAAGCGATCTTATCTAAGTAGCCTTCGACGCGCGCGCGAATTTCAACGGGGTGCGAGCTCTGTGCGACGCCTACATATTCGTATTCTTGCGGGATCGTTTTTGGGATTATTTTTATTGCAGTGACCTCTACAGGAGGCATTGTCTTTGCGGTAGTTTGTTCTTTTGAACAGGATGCTGCAAAAAAAGCGAAAAAGGAGAGAAGCAAACGGATATACATAGGCAACCTAAAACAGTTTAGAGGCAAATTAATTCATGTTAGGGATTGTTATCAAGAAATTATTTTGCTTTTGGCTGTAGTAATTAATCTAATTTAATTATAATTAAATTAGTGGAATTTTTATGAAGTCGTAATATGCATATTGATGACAATTCAATTTTATTCACACAATCTAATTATCCTGTTGGTCAGATTCAGAAACAAAAAGTTGTTTCTCAAGAAACTGAATCTGCAATTCCAGTACCGCAGGGAGTTGAAGCTGCTTATGCGCATTTACCCTCTGAACACAGTACTACTATCAAAGACTTGCATGCTCAAAATGTACAAATTGATGAACAGTTAAATAAGGTTAATGAACGTTTAGAGCAGCTGCAGCAAAAGCATCCTGGAATAAATACTTCAGTGAGAACAATTGTTGCTAACTGGATGATGCAGCAAATCGACTCTCTAAAGCAGGGGAAAGAGCTTGATGGATACCCTGAAATTACAGAGAGTCCCCACCCCATATCAAGAACTGCTCCGGTTGATTTCGCCAGCAGTTTTTCATTAGCATTAATGGCCGGTTCACAATTTATTCCTCCCGACCAGTTCATTCGCTGTTTTGATGCAGCTTTAAATGAAGTCATTATTGGGGGAGAAATCCTGGAGCTCGGCGCGATTTTAGGGAATGGAGGATTGCTCATCTACCGCAACTCAATTATTAAACAGGCTAAAGAAGTTGCAAAAGAGCTTGAAAAAACAATTGCCGCCTTGGAATCGCAACCAGCCTCCCTTCAGGTAGAAACAAGGGAGGAGGCAGTAAAAAAACTTGCCCATATGCGTCTTTATGCCGGAAGTTTAAATGAATGGATTGCCAAAGAGAGCAATAAACTGCAGTCAGCAGTTCTTAGTTACACCGTAAAAACAGCCGCAAGCTTGCCGCTAATGATCCGATGTTTTTGGGGAACTGTGGCAGCCATTTCCGCTCCGGTTTCTGCAATTCAAAGCATTTTCATTTCATTTGGCAGCCTTATCCGTTCTGCATACAACTTGTATGCGACAGGAAAGAGTAAACAATTGCATACCCGCCTTGCTGCTGCATTTGAGAAAATGGTCTACCGCAAACGTTTTAATGACTATTATCGCGGTGTAGCAGAGTTATCAGTATCATTTGCTGAAAAAAAACAAATATTTGCCGGCAGGGGCATTGATCTGGATAAAGCCGGAGTCTACGATGATCGCGGTTTAGTGGATTTGCTGGAGGAGCAAAACATAGAGAAATATAAGCAATTAGAAAAAGATTACCTTTACTATACCCAGCAAGAGCATGCCTTTGGAGAAATTCTGCCCCGTTACCGTGAGAAATATCGCGCTGAATTAGAAACGTTGCTGGACAGTCTATTAAATGATAGGGCAAATTTTGAAGATGTCAAAGAAGCATTATTGGCAAAAGGTGTCAATTTAAGCTCCTTGCAAATTGATTCATTAGCGGCATTAAATGCAGCACGCGCAAATCCGGTTGATTTTGGAAGAATTGCCAAAGCCTATGCTGTGGCAAGGGTGCAGGCTTCGCGCATTTTAGCGAGGCAAGGACTGAAAACCCTTATAAAAGCTAAGGCAGTCCAGGAAAAAAAGATTTTTACCTTCATGCACAATAAAGCCAAAGTGGAATTTACTTTGACTTTTGGCTTGGCAGCCGCCGGTATTGCGCTGCAAATTGCAGCTTTAGCTGGAGCAGCCCTTAGCACAGCGGCTTTGGCCTCTACAGGAATTGGCATGGCGGTGCTTGGCGCCCTTGGAATTTTGGTCGGGCTCTATTATTTGAGGAAAAAAAAACCCCGCCTTTTTGACTCCTATTACACAACCTCTTATATACGATTGTCATTCCTTAAGCTGAAGCGAAGCTTTTATGAATATAGATTGCGCAGTAAAGCTGTGCAACGAGATCTTAACTCCTTAAAGCTGGAGAAAATTCTTGTGGAAAAGCAGGAGGTTGAGGCCATAAACGAGGCCGAATGGCAAGCTAGTTTGGAGAAGGAAAATGCTGTTATTAACGATAAGATAAAAAACTTGCAGCAAAAACTAAAAGACTTGGAAGAGAAAATAAATCCATTAGAGGATGTAATTCATGCTGCTGGTACCTCAGATTTTGCAAAAGCCGCAAATGTAGCCACAACATGGAAGGCTGAAACAATTCAATTAATGGATACGCTTGTGGATGGTCTATTTGAAGGCGGCGGCGCCTTTGATCAAGAAACAAAAGACTTTTTTAAAGACACTTTCAATTTTTCAATAGATCAGGTTCCCTTGAAAGATCAAGTTGGTTTGCAGCAAAAAATTCGACGCAATTTGCACGCTTTTTTTGCTACAAGCGACCATGAGTATTTAGAAATGCTGCGGGATGTTTAGAGTCCGAAACTGATAGAGCTCTAAGTAATAGAGTGGATTAAATTATTACAGCAAGCATTGATATGGGCAAAAAAAAGAAAATTATTGTTATTTTTTAGGATTTGACTAATCCTACTGCTTTACTCTTTACATAGGAAAATATCATGGTTGAATTTGAGATTCTCAATAAATTAGAAACTATTTTGGTCCAAGAGGATTACGATTGTGCAATTGAGCCTGCAACGGATGAATTCCCTATGCCGCAATTGCTAGTACACCTCGGTTTAGATTCTAAGGAACGGGAACGTACATTGATGATCATTACGGATGAGCCGGAACCGGAAACAGGACTAAATGGCAAAGAACATGCCACAATTCAGCCTATTAGCACTATTCAATTTACTGTACCTCTTCCCTTTAATTTTACTGATGATACCCATCACGATGTCTTGAGTATAGTTTGTTTCATTAACTCTATGGTTGAGCTTCCCGGATTTGAAATTGAAGAGATGGAAGATAGCGTACATTTTCGCTATGTATTGATTACGCAGATAAATTCAATCACACCTGTATTGATTAATAGCGTAATTAGCGCCATCACACTTCTCTTAGATCTATTTTCTGATTTACTTGAAAAAGTAGCTTCGGGTGAAGCCACTTTTGAAGAGTTGGTACAAACCTTATTGGAAATAGCAGCAAATAAGGATGAAGAAACTAATCAGTAAAAAGGCGCTTTAATTATGGATAGCAATGCTTCTTTAATGCATTTATTGCAAGAAAAGCGGAAATTTCCACCCGAAGAAGGGTTTGCTAAACAGGCTTGGGTGAGGGATTTACAGCAGTTTGAGCATTTTTATCAACAATCAATAGAACAGCCGGATCGCTTTTGGCTTGAGCAATGCCAAACTTTAAACTGGGATAGATTTCCTACAAAAGGATGCGAGTATACATGGGATACCAATAATAGAATTGTAGAACATACCTGGTTTGAAGATGGCTTATTGAATGTAGCCTATAACTGTTTGGATAGACACTTATCGACTAGAGGGAAAAAGACTGCCCTGATTTGGCAGGGAGAAAAAGAAGAAGAGACAATTACCTATTCCTATTGGGAACTTGCCCGTGAAGTAAGGCAATTTGCCAATGTTTTAAAAAAATTTGGGTTGCAAAAGGGAGATCGGGTATGCCTGTATTTACCGATGATCCCCCAATTAACTATTGCCATGCTGGCATGCGCCCGTTTAGGAATCATTCATACTGTGGTATTTGGGGGGTATAGTGCTGAATCTTTGGCCCATCGTATCAATGACTGCCAATGCCGTTTAGTCGTAACTTCTAACGTGGCATTGCGCAACGGGATTAAACTGTCTTTTAAAGATTTTGTAGATACTGCTTTAGAACATTGCCCTACAGTTGAAACTCTCATAGTTGTTGAAAGGACCTTTGATCCTTGGAAAAGAAAAGAAGGGCGCGATTTTGCTTATAGCGAAGAGCTTGCTGCAGTTTCAGACGAATGCCCCCCTGCAATTTTAGCTGCAGAAGATCCCTTATTTATTCTCTATACTTCGGGATCGACAGGCAAACCAAAAGGGGTGGTGCATACTCAAGCAGGTTATTTGTTGCAAACAGCCCTTACACATAAGCTTGTATTCGATGTCCATGATGAAGACGTCTATTGGTGTACGGCTGATCTAGGTTGGGTTACAGGTCATAGCTATGGGGTGTATGGGCCGCTGGCTAACGGGTCTACCTCAGTTATGTATGAGAGTACACCCACGTATCCTGATGCGGGCAGATTATGGCAGATCGTGGAGAAATTAGGGGTCACTTTATTTTATACAGCACCTACCGTGATCCGGGCGCTTATCCGCGCCGGCACAGAATATCCCGCCAAATATGACCTTAGCAAGCTAAGAGTCTTAGGTACTGTCGGAGAGCCTATTAATCCAGAAGTCTGGATCTGGTACCATGAACATATCGGCCGCAGACGCTGCCCCATTGTGGATACATGGTGGCAAACTGAGACCGGGGCAATCATGCTGGCGCCTTTGCCCGGATGCCACATATTAAAGCCTGGCAGTGCCTTGCAGCCTTTTTTGGGAATACAGCCAAATATCTTAAAGCCGGGGGGGGAAGTTTGCGAAAGAGGGGAAGGAGGAGCGCTTTGCATCAGCCGCCCTTGGCCCAGCATTATGCGTACCATGTGGGGCGATCACGAGCGTTTTATCGACACCTACTTTACCAGTTTTGAGAATATGTATTTTACCGGAGACGGGTGTTTGCAGGATGAAGAAGGGGATTACTGGTTATTAGGCAGGATGGATGATGTGGTCAATGTCTCCGGCCATCGTATTGGTACTGCAGAAGTAGAGAGCGCTTTAGTCAGCCATGCAAAAGTAGCAGAGGCTGCTGTTGTTGCCATCCCTCATGACGTTAAAGGCCAGGGGCTATGCGCCTTTGTAACCCTAATCGATGAACAACAGGGAAGCGAAGCATTGCGTTCTGAGCTATTGCTTCAAGTGAGAAAAGAAATTGGGCCCATTGCTGTTCCTGAAAAAATTGTGTTTGCAAAAGGATTGCCAAAAACACGTTCCGGTAAAATTATGCGCCGTATCTTGCGCAAAATTGCTTCAGGTGAATTTGAGGATTTAGGAGACATAAGCACACTTGCCGACCCTTCCGTCATACAAGAGCTGACAAGGGAGAACCGTGCATAAATTTTTAGGCGATCTGGATGCGCATGATCCGCTGTATACCTTCTTAAGCCGTGACGTGCTGCCGCAATCTAATGCAGCCATTCGAAATCCCCGTTTTTCTGTATACAAAATTTGGAGCTCAAATAACAGCGTGTATTTGTATAAAGAGAATCACACTGGTTTGGGATATGTAGGCAAGTTTTTTGAATTTGAGAGCGAAGAAAAAAGCTATGCCAGGCTTATCAAAGAGTATAATAACTTAATTTGGTTGCGCGAGATCGGTTTCCATTCTTATCCTCATGAAGTGATTCGCCCGTTTGCCTGTAAACGGGAGTTAAACCATCTCCTTTTAGAGGAATATCGGGAAGGGGATTCTTTAAGTGAAATTATTAAAGAAGCGATTAAACACCACAAACAGGATCGTTTATACCGCAAATTGGGAGCCTTGGCCTTTTTTTTGGCCACTTTGCATAACAAGACAGCCCGGCATACCAGGGTAGAATTGCAGATAGAATGCAACTATTTTGATACATTGCTAAGCTCGCTTGAGGAAGTTCGGCGTTTAGATGCAAAAGAGCGGGGTGAAATTGCCCAGTTGATATCTGAATGGAGCAAGCGGGAAGCAATGTGGAGCGATTGCCAAGTTACTGTCCATGGGGATGCCACACCGGCAAACTTTATTTTCAGCCATGGCCCGAGTGTCATTGCCATTGATTTAGAGAGGATGAAGTTGTCAGACCGGGTCTTTGATCTTGGCAGAATTGCAGGAGAGCTCATCCATTTCTTTTTACATGAAGGCAGGACTAAAGAAGATGCAGATAAATGCATTGGACACTTTATTTGGTCCTATAGCGGGTTTTTCCCTGTACAGCAAGAAGCTTTTAACGCCATCATGGCGAGGCTGCCCTTTTACATTGCCATGACGCTTATTCGAATAGCCCGAAATAGCTGGATAAGCCATGATTATGGAAAAAGATTGATCAAGCAAGCGCGGCAGCAATTAGGAGGCCGATGAAAATTGATGCTATCCTTTTTGATGTTAACGGCACGTTAATAGACATCCTGACAAATGAAGACAATATGGATGTATATCGCGGCATGCGCAACTTTTTTCATTATATCGGCATTAATGTCCATAAAACACAGCTAAAAAATCTCTACTTTCAGATTATGAAAGAGCAGAGGGAAACTTCACGCGAAAAATACCCGGAATTTGACGCTACAGGCATTTGGCAAAAAATCCTGGATATTCACCAGAATGAACATACGCAAGAGCTCGCTCCTGAAACATTGCATAGCCTTCCCAAGCTGTTAGCGCAGTTCTACCGCACATGCACTTTGCAAAAGAAGCTAAAAACATATCCAGGCGTGCACGCAACATTGGAAGAGTTGCACAAGAACTACCGAATGGCTGTTGTCACTGACGGGCAAAGCGCTTATGCCCTTAATGAGTTAAGGGCGGTGGAGTTGGATCATTTTTTCAGTCCTGTCATAGTGTCGGGATATTTCGGCTATAGAAAACCGGATCCGCGCATATACTTAAAAGCGCTTATTACTCTGGGAGTACAGCCGGAAAACGCTATATATGTCGGCAACGATATGTACCGCGACGTCTGGGGGCCTAAGCAGCTAGGAATGAAGGTAGTCTATTTCAATAGCAACCAGGGCGATAAGCAATCCAAAGGCAGCGAGCCCGACTACGTCATCTATCAATTCCCGGAACTTATTGCCGCCGTCAACTTCCTCAAAAATCAACCCTAATCATGTTAGGGCTTATTTTTTGTACGATCTTTTTTAATGGTTTTTCTTCTTTTGCTAGTGTCCAAACATTCTTTAATTCTTCTTGATAAAGTACAGCCCATTCAGTAACTAAGCTCATGACTCTCCCAGGCAAGTCGGGTTTAAATAAATATTCAGTTTGGTGTGAATGTGTGGTCTATCTATTCAATTTTTTACAGAATCGAATATCTACTATTATGTCTCAGAGGTGTCTCTGGGTATTAAATTATCTTCTGCCGCTCTTTGCTGGCACAACATGCCCAAGCCAAAGCCAGCGAGTGAAAGAGCTATGCTAACAATTTCTTTTGGCAAACTCATGGGATATACCCGAAAGAAGAAGAAGCTAAACGCACCGAATAGAATGGCCCCAGCAGCCGGCCAAAATGTATTGCGTTTCAAAAAGAGGGCTAGCGTTACAGGGACCAGCAAACAGCTGACGGAGAGTTCATAGCTTTGGATGAGCAGGTCGACAATATTATCAAAGTAAAAAGAGCAAATAATACCCAATACGGCAATCATGCCAGAAAGCACTTGTGAGAATCGAATTGACTTGTTCTGGGGTATAAAGTCCTGGGAGATATTGGAGCTGACTGCATTGATTAATGAATCAGCAGTTGAGACTATAGCTACAATAATGGCGCAGCTGACAATAGCTGTTATGGCAGGCGTTGAAGTCTGCATGATAGTATAAATGAGAACGCTAACTCCCTGGGGGACAACCAAGCCCATTTCCTTAGCTAGCACGCCAAAAAATACCGGAATAATTGTAATTCCAATAGTGCCTATGGCGGCAAATAGTGCTGCCCGGGAGACGATTTTAGGGGTCTTGCCTGCAAAGCAGCGCTGCGCCATATCTTGTTCAATGACCATAAACAGCAAAGGCATCAAGAGCCAGCCTAAAAATTTCCCGGAGGCCGGTGAAAAATTTTCATTGGCTGTCATGTTTTGCACGATGGTTGCGGGAGAAACATCACCTTTTAAAACTACCCATGCAAAGCAAAAAACAAAGACCGTTATGAAAAATGCTGCTTGTATGATGTCTGTTGCCACAACAGCGCGCATGCCGCCTAAAGAGGTGTAAACTATAACAATCCCCCAAAAGCCAAAAAACCAAATGGGATTGATGGCTCCCAGACTAAGCATGAATTTTTGCGAGGCGATGATCTGCGCCACAAAAATCATAAATAAGGAGAGAATGGATAAAGAAGAGGCTATTTTTTTCAGCGTTTTAGAGCCGTAGTAGACTTCAAATATTTGCGCCACAGTAGAAACAGGAAGTTTCGCCAACCGTTTGCCGATTCCGCCAGCCAAAGCTAATAAACCAAGAGCTGCTCCCATAGGGTAGCAAAGTACAATCCAGCCGTAAGTATAAGCCTCTTCTGCTGAACCCAGCACAAGGCCGCCGCCTACCTGGGTGGCTAAAAAGGTCATCAATAAAGGAAAAAAACGGAGTTCTTTATTGGCGAGAAAGTAATCTTCATTTGTTTGTATATTTTTAGAATACTTTCTGCCGTAGTAAAAGCAAATAAATTGTAAGATAAATAAAACGGAAATAAATATAGGATAATCCATGGCATCACCAATTAAATAAAATTAGAATTAAATGTAATAAAAAAAAGACGCGCTTATCTTAGCGTGTATGATGATGGCAATGATGATGGATGAAATGGAGGGAGGAAAAAAGGTTGCGAGTTATGCCAGACGACTGACAATTACTGATTCTCCAATCGGTTTTCATGATATTCCTCCTGCTAAACAAAACGGAAGAGGTAGGATTCGAACCCACGGACCCCGCAAGGGGCCTTCTGTTTTCAAGACAGACGCATTCGGCCACTCTGCCACTCTTCCATTGGCTATAACTTATACTAAAATGAAAATATTTCTGTCAACTGCTTTTTTAAAAAAGCAAATCCGATCTCTAAAAATTAGTCAATATCATTAATTTAAAAATTTAATTTAAGTCGATTGGAATATTAAATAAAAATTGTAATAATAAATGTAAGGCTAATTAAATTCTTGGGGTAGTATGAATAAGAAAAATTACGATACTAATTTAGGAATAATGGAAGCTATTGAAACCTTATCCTCTATTGTTGATATAGCAGAAGACAAGCGTGAAGAGGTTGATAATCAAATTCAACAAATTGCAAAGCGGATTGAATGGCTGGAAAGCGGCGATGCAGATGAGGCTAAAGATAAGATTAAAGGGATTTTTCATACTATCTTAAACTATTTACGGGCTTTCTATAGGCGGAAATTTATCCATGCCTCTGATCAGAAAACGGTTGATGGCATTAAAGCAATTATGCTTTTAGTGGGCGAAGCAGCCAAAAAGCTCGATCATATGAAGTCCAAACTCCATGTGCATTGGGATGAGAGCATCACGCAATGGCGTGAATATAGGCTTTTACAAGAGTTCTATCAAAGCCGCATTGACAAGCGCATCGATGAACGTTTGTTAAGCAAGTGGCTGTTGGGTTTAGCTGGAACTGTCCCTGCAAAGGAGACTTTTGAAAATATTCTAGAAAAACGAGCATTGTCCACAAAATATCTCTTTGTCGATCTGGATACAGTCAGAAAAGATACAGAATATGAATTGATGCTTATGACCAAGGAAGATGGAACACGTTTTTTTAATCCAAAGCTGCTGCGGAATATAAAACTTGTCTGCGATTTTGGCGGCACCATCCAAGAACAGCAAAAAACAGACCCATTGGAAGAACTTGTGCTTTGGGAAGACCGCGTGTGCTTTACAAGTGCTAAAATTTTAGTTGATTCTCAAGGGGGAAATTTGCAGAACTTCTTTAAGGTAGTAGCGCGCAATAAAGAACTGGACTTAGTCTGCGATATTACCAAAGCCTTAATGGCTTTAATGTGCGCCGCCAATGAGAATAATTTGCTCTCAAAACAGCCTGCAAAAAGCTGCCGGGAGTATTTTATGGATTTTCAGGTGTATCTGCGCTATGCATTAAGCACCCGGGAATACCAAAAACTGCTTGTGTTCCCTCCGGCTCAAGGAACTGCTTCTCATACCCTTTTGGATATTATTCATGGTTTATGCTACGCATTATATGCTAATTTAAGAGGTATCAATGAGTTGCGCTTTGTAATCGATCAGCTGGTAGAAAGGGCTCATGTACAGGCGCCTTTACATGATGAAGATCGCGGACATGTGTGGACACACCTGAGCGCAGATTATGCAGCTTTAGTGCAACTGCTAAAATCTCATCCGCATGGTCCATTATTTAAAATAATCGAGCATTTGGAGGTTGAGCATCACCGTGGATTTGACTCCCTGGTTCAAGGAAATATTCCACATATTTGGGCGGAAATAAATATCGGGGATAAGCCTATTAAATTGCTGCGCCTCCCTTCGCCAACTCACCAGCTAGGCATTCAAAAAGCAAATGTAACAGATGAATTTAAAGGGTTTGTCTACGGCAGTTTGCGTGAAACAACCTTTGCCCGCCACCTTCTGATTAATTTGCAAGACAAGACTTCTTGGCGCGAAAGCGCCCGTTGCCAGGCATTGGAGCAATTGCAGAATTCAGAAATTTTTAGCAAGAATCTGTTTGTGATTACATTGGCGGTTGATACCGAAATGTACCATCAGCTGCCTCCATATGACATTGTTGATGACAGCGAAAGTTTTTTAAATTCCCTGTTGGAACAAGTAGGGGATGAAACTTCCGGCTTTTATATCTCCGAGGAGGTGCAGCAGTTAGTGGGAATTGGCTTTGTTGAGCGCTGCCTTATGGCCATTCATCAGTTTTTCTACAGCTCAGCACCGCAGCTTAACCGCCAGCAGCGGTTAGATTTCATTTACCTTTTTTATTTATTCTTAGAAGTTAAGCTAATAGAAGCTATTCAACCGGATAGCTTTAGCCTTACCTGCAAGGACTGTATTGATGTCGGCTCAGCCAATGTAGGTTTAATGATGGCCTTATTCATGCTTGTGAATAAAGACCAGCTAACAGAACGCGATATTGAATCGCTAAATATTTATCTACATGCACCGGCCATTACCATAAGAGAGAGAGTGATGCTTCCAGATGCATTCAATCGCTGCATTAGCTGCATTAAGATGATCGAAGAGGTTAAGGAGAAAATGGGTCCGGTATCTTTCAGAACAGGTTTCTGCGAGGCTTTTCAGCCTCTTTATGATACTGCTTTAAGGGATATTCAAATTCCATAGCTAATTAAAAGAAGGATATCCATAATGTGCCGAAAGCAAAAGAGTTGGAGAGCATAGTATGGATACAGCACAAAAAAATTATACGCATCTCGTTAAAAAATCCAGGCACGCGAGAATACTGGAAAGCACCCTGGCTCTTTTAGAATGGGATCAAGAAACCCAAATGCCTCCTGGAGCTTCTGAAATTCGCTCTGAACAAATTGCAACCCTTGCTGGCCTGGTGCATAAAGCACGTACGAGCAATTCTTTTAAAAAAGCGCTTAGCCGCTTAATATCCATTGAAGACGGCTCTATTGAAAATGATGGGCTATCGGAAGCGCAAGTATCAGCTCTTAAAAAATGGCGCCGTGAATATTTAAAAGAAACAGCTCTTCCAGCTTCATTTGTTGCAGAGTTTGCGAAAACCACCTCCCGGGCGCAAGTCGTCTGGCGTGAGGCTAAAAAAGCAAGTGATTTTAAACTTTTTGCCCCCTACCTGGAAAAAATAATTGCTTTATGCCGTAAAAAAGCTGAATTGATTGGATACCAAGACCATCCATACAATGCTTTGCTAGATCACTATGAGGAGGGAATGACAACAAACGAAGTTGAAACTGTTTTTAATCCCTTAAAAGAAGCTGTTCCTGCCTTGCTCCGGAAAATTCAAGCTGCTGCCCCAATTGAGGACTCTTTTTTACATGGCTCATTCCCGGAAGAAAAACAGATTGCGTTTAGCAAACGGATCTTGAGCGATATCGGTTATGATATGAACTATGGCAGGCTCGATTTTTCCACCCATCCTTTTTCATCAGCTTTTCATCCTACAGACAGCAGAATCACTACTCGCATTCACCCAACCTCTTTAGTCAGCAACATATTTGTCATCTTGCATGAGGCAGGACATGGGCTATATGAAATGGGACTTCCTGGAGAACATTATGGTTCTCCATTAGGTAATTCCATATCTTTAGGCATCCACGAGAGTCAATCGCGCTGGTGGGAAACGCGAATCGGGCAAAGCGGGGCTTTTTGGAAGCATTATTTTCCTTTGCTGCAAAATGAATTTAAAGGGAAACTCCTGGAGGTTAGTGAAAAAGATTTTTACAGGGCAGTGAATAAAGTTGAACCTTCATTTATTCGCGTGGAAGCTGATGAAGTCACTTATCCATTGCATGTGATTATCCGCTTTGAACTCGAGAAAGATTTAATAGGCGGCAGTTTAAGGGCCTACGATATTCCGGAAGCTTGGAACCAAAAAGTCCAGGATTACTTAGGCTTGCGCCCTAAAAACAATGCGGAAGGCTGCCTGCAAGATGTGCATTGGTCGATGGGCGGCTTCGGCTATTTTCCAACTTATACTCTTGGCAACCTGTTTGCTGCGCAGCTGTTTAATGCTTTTGAAAATGAAGAACCTGATTGGCAGCAAAAAGTGGCAAAGGGAGAATTTATGTTTATAAAGAACTGGTTGAATCAAAAAATCCACCGGCATGGCCAGCGCTACACCAGCAAAGAGCTTGTAAAGCAAGTGACAGGCCGCGACTTCTCTTCAGAAGACTATATCCGATATCTCAATACTAAGTACAAAGAAATCTATAAACTATAAGGAGAGCATTCCTTGCCCAAAAACTTGTCCTTGCTCTTGTCCCGAAATAAAACCTTGCCTTTGCTTCTTGTCGCCCTTGCAGGGCAAGGAAATGAATTATGCAAGACGTCTAATTATGGCGTAAACTAATTCTCATTAATGAACACTCGTTCAATACGCGGACCCAGGCAAGTGATGAGCTCATGAATTATGGAGCCGCCATTTTCTGCAAGGGCTTCTGGAGCCAAGTAGGTGCCATTGTCTGCCTCGCCGAATAACAATACTTGATCTCCAATTTGCACGCTGGGGATTCCGGTGACGTCGATCATGGAAAAATCCATGCAGATTTTACCAACCATAGGAGCCTGGCAGTTATTAACTAAAACAGTGCCTTTACCGCTGTAGTTGCGGTGAAGGCCGTCAAAATAACCAATTGGGATAATTGCAATTTTTTCTTCATCCCTGGTTACTTTATAGCTGCGTCCATAGCTAATGGATTCCCCTTTTTTACATACATTTATGCCTACAATGCGGGAGGTTAAGGTCAATGCCGGCTTTAGCCTTAGGGCTTGTTTGACTGCTTCAGAGGGGTACAAGCCATAAAGAGCCAGCCCTATTCTGGCCATATTGAACTGCGGCAAGTGAAAACGTGTTAAAGCGCTAGTGTTGGCAGCATGCTGCCATTTTGGATAAAGTCCATATTGTGCAAGCAAAGCAATGGCTTCATCAAATTTATGTACCTGCTCCAGAGTAAAGGAGTCTTCTTCAGGGATATCAGCACAGGCAAAATGCGTCATAATGCCTTCAAGTTCTAAATTGGAAGAGGCTGCAATCAACTGCGCCAGCGCTAAGCAGTCATCGGGGCGGCAGCCAAAGCGCGACATGCCGGTATCCAAATGCAAGTGCACCTTTACCCGCTTTAGAGCTTTAACTGCTTCAGTTTGCAGCTTATTTATCATTTCTGAGTTGCTTACAGCCACTTCCAAGTCAAATTTTACAATGACAGCGGCTTCATATGGCGCCCCGTTAAGGGTAAATATTGCCTGCTGGATGCCAGAGCGGCGCAAGGCAACGGCTTCCTCCACATAAGAAACTCCCAGGATGTCAATGCCGTTATGCACGAGGAAATTGGCTAAACGCGCATCATCGGTGCCATAAGCAGAAGCTTTGATCATCGGCATAAAGCGCGTATTTGGGCTCTGTATACGCAAGCGGGAGAGATTTTCTTTTATATTGGCTAAGTTAACCAAACACTGATTTTGACAAGCGCTGTCATTAAAGGTTTGCAGTAAGAGCTCAAAAGGCTGTTTTTTAGAGCCTTTGACTAAAACCGTATCGCCCGGTTGCACCGCTTGCTGCAATTGCTGCAGTGCTTCTGAAAAAGTGGCCGTTCTAATGATAGTTGTTGCCGGCAGATACTCTTCATATAGTTCATTTTGACCCTTGCCGTAGATAAATAAACAGCTTAAGGAGCCATCGGCTAACACCCTGCCGACTTGCCTGGAAGTGACATATTTATCGCCTGTTTGTTTCAAGCCGTCAAAAACTAGGAGTCTTCTACCCCTGGCAATGCTTGCCATATGCGTTAAAGAGCTTTCAAGGGAAAGCAGATCAGAACAGTAGCTGTGATTGATAAAAAGCGTCTTTTGCGGAGAGTTCCACACTTCCGTGCGCATTGGTTCAATTTGATATTCTTGCAGGACCTGTTTTATAATGGCTGCAGGAATATCGAGCAGCCAGGCAGCCTTTACAGCGATTGTAATCAGAGCTGTAAAATAGGAATGCCCTAAGGGAATTTCTCCGAAAAACTGGCCCCCATCTGGAAAATGTACGGCATATCTGGAAGCATTTATTGAATGGTTTTCCTGCGCTTGGACAGAGGGCAGAACTGAGCTGTCTTTATCCCAGGCGTAACTCCTTTCTAAGCTGCTGCATGCTGCAGATGGGGTTAAAGACCAGTTAAGGCCGGCGTGCAATATTTTTATTTTTTCGCTGCGGATAGTGTTTAAATTGCGCATGGTAGCAATGTGGGCTTCTCCGATGTTTGTGATTATGGCGCAATCGGGCCGGATCATCTTGGCTAACCGTTCCATTTCGCCGGGTTGAGAGATGCCGGCTTCTATTAGAGCCAGTTGATCGGTACGCGAAATGTTGAGCAGGCTAAGGGCCACGCCGATTTGACTATTGAAACTTTCGGGAGAGGCGCTGGTTTTGTAAAAAGCAGAGCACATCGCATGCAGCAAATCTTTTAATAAGGTTTTGCCATAAGAACCTGTAATCGCAATTACCCTGGCAGGGCATTGGTTGCGGTAAATTCCTGCAATTTCCTGCAAAGCTTGCAAGGGCGAGTCCACGCGGATCAATAGAGAGTCAAAGCTGCTTTTGGGAAATTCACGGCTTACAATTGCGTATTTGGCCCCGGACTCTAATGCCTGCCGGACATAGTGATGGCCATCTGTGCGCTCGCCTTTTAGAGCTATGAAGAGGCTTTTTGGAGAAGCTATGCGGCGGGAATCAATGGCGACTTGGTCTATAAAACAGTCTTCTGTGTGTTCCAGTGCAAAACGCGGCCAAAGGTGCAGGTTGAAGTCGTCCATTTGTCATACCTTTCTGAGGTAATGCGTGCCAAATAAGCCGTAAAAAAGTAAAAACGGGGTAAAAATTGCCAGTAAAGGGGGAATGATCAGATTTTCCCCTAAAATGGACATGGAGTTAATGAGAATGTAAAAAGCCACTAAACCAAACATAGACCATACATAAAGATAAAATATAGCCAATTGGCGTGAAAACCGTAAACAAAAAGGAGCCGGCGCAATTACTGCAAGGAGGCACAGCCAAGGCATGAGAATTTTTTTGGCAAAAGCGCTCCACATCTTCGCTTCCCGATCGCTCAAGTGTTCATGCAAGCGGGGGATTCTTTTAAATAAGCGGCTGATCGACATCATGGCCGGATCGGTGATAGCACTGGCAATTGTTTCAGCTTCTATTTTCAGCTGCGTGAAAAATTTTGCATCAAGCGATTCAACTAAGAGGAGTTTGCCTTCAGCATCCCGTTTAAAGACTTCAACCCCTTCTGCAAGTGGAGGATCGGATTCCAGATAGAGGGTTTGCATCCTGATAATTTGATTAATGGAACGTATCCAATAGACATCCTGCAGGGAATTGACAAGCCTGTCATGAGTATTGTAGATCATGATTTCCTTGCCTTTCAATGGAATGCTCTTAATGTCTTCTTTTTTTTCCTTTTTGAATTTATGCACAAAATGGGCGTCTTCAAGTTTCTGCAGCCCTTTTAAGGCCTGCGGCAAAAAAAACTCATTATTTAAATACAATAGGGCTACTCCCAGCAGAGCAATGCCTATGAATGGCCTTAATAATCTTTTGAGCTTAATTCCAGAGGCCATGAGCGCTATTAACTCATTCTGGGCATTTAAAGTGGTCATCGTTTTAATGGCTGCTAACATCATCGCTACAGGGATGAGAATGTCCAGGCGTTGAATCAGGGTAAAACCGTAATAATAAGCGATATCGAGGGTTGTGAATTTTAGCGAGGAATACATTGTGCTGCGGCTTGAATAGTCGATAAGCACATAAAGTCCATAGAAACAAAACAGAAACAAAAAAAATACCGCTAAGAATTGTTTGGCAAAATAGCGCTCCCAAATTTGGAATAGCTTCATTCTATCCCCCATGAAATTTTTCGTAAGGCGCGGATGGAAAAGAGCAGGATCAAACCATGCGGAAGTAAATAGAGGCTTGTTGCAATAAGAAGGGAATGCTCCAAACTTTTCGCAGCAAAGTAGCTGGCTATGAATAAAGCGGAAAGAAACAGCACCTGATACAGTCCTTTTAAGGAACGGTTGCGGCTGATTCTAATGGCGCAGGCGGCGCCTAGCAAGGTAAAGCTGGCTGCTGCTAAGGAGATCGAAAATCTACGCGCAATTTCCACATACCCTTTATTGATATGCTTTTTATAGAATTTTATTAGGTCGTGATTCGTGCCTGCTTGCTGTTCGAGTTGAAGTTGCTTCTGGTAGTCTTGCAAATAGAGAAAAAGCTGCGGCATTGTCAAGTAGTCGCTGTTTAGTTTCCAGTGATCTTTCTTAATCAATTGGGAAAAACTGTCAACCGGCGTAAGGGTTTCTTTGATATTTTCTACAAATAACGAATTGCCCGAATCTTTTTTCTGGGGAGCAATCAGGGTAATATCAGTACCCCGAAGCTTTCCTTTTTCCAAGGCAATTTTCTTGCTGGCCATTAGCGTAATCTGTTTGTTTTGCTTTCCGTAATAGGCTAAAACTACATCCTGAGCTCTATCGCCAGCAGCAGAGGGGCCTAAAGTGTGGGCAAAAATACCCTTAAGGCTGCTGAGGTGTTTATTTTGCAAGAGGAGCAAGGGATTGATTGAGCGAATTTCCCGTTCAAGGGCTTTTGTGGCTAAGTGGGATTGGGTAGCGGCTTCTGAAACAATATAGAGAGTGAAAAGACTTAACAGGCATGAAGTAAATAGGATAGGACGTAAAATTTTCCAAAGAGACAAGCCGCTTGCCCGCAATACTGTAATTTCCTGATGGTTCGACAGCCTTTGCAAGGTTAAATAGGAGGCAATTAAAGAGGAAAAAGGCATGGCAATAGGGAGAATATAGGGAATCTGGTGCATGGCGAAGCTTGCCACCACACCTAAAGGTGCGCCCATCGCCGCAAAGTGGGCAATTTCCTCGAGCCGCAAAGTGACCAATAAGGCAATAAAGGATAGAACGCAAAAAAGAAAAATACACAAATATTCTTTAATTAAATAGCGGGATACAATAGACATCTTTCAAAACTCGTTTTGGTTGAGATAATTAGGCATTTTTGAGCAGCTTTTTCGAAAAATTTTGAAAGATGTCTAATATTCATGGAACTAGTGTACGCTTTGCCGGGCTAATTTCTCAAACCAATATTTCACTAGCTGCAAATTCTTCTTTATCTTAAATTCATTAGCCTTACTCTTTTAACCAAAAGTTTTGTTATGTTCGCAACTGTTTCTTTAACCCCGCTTAATTTCAAAGACTTATCCGATAATACCTTCGATCCCTCTACAAAAAATAGTCCCCTAGCGCGTTTAAATGAATTTCATGTTTCTTTAATTGCCCATCACAAAACTCTAGAAAATGGCAGCGCTTTGCAGCTTACAACTGGAGCTGCAAAAAATTCTGTTGCTAGTCTAAAACAAAGCAGCGAGGCAATAAAAGAATATTTAAAAAATGGACCTTTGGCTGAAGTGAGCGGGTTGCAAGCGGTAGATTATAAAAAAGAAATTGATATCTATGACCGGAAAAATAATCTTAAAAAAGCTAAATGGGTATTTTTAGAATACGCTAAAATAATACACGATGTATCCTTTAATTACTCCCACTATGCAGCCAGGCGCCCTATAAATCCCGAGCTTTTGCCAGCCAATGTTGAAGAGAGAATGGTTGTTTTTGAACGCCTTGCTTTTTCATTAGACCAAAATCCTCAGCAGTGGAAATCTTTACTCACTTTGCTTTCACTTATTATGGCTGTTTCAGCCCTTGTATTTGCTAAAATGTACATTGGTGTTAGCAGTAACTAATGCTAATTCTTTCACAGCTTGTCTAAGACCCTGATTGCGCAATCAGGATCTTAGACAAGCTGTGAAAGAAAGGTGGACGCAGGAACAACAATAGGCTGGCCCAATTCAAAGCAGTTTTTGTTGACATAGGGCATATCGACACAAACCTGAAAGGCATAGGGGGCTTGAGTTGCTTCTTGGAAGTAAGTCAAACTACGCGAAATAGTGCTGGTAAATGCATATTTGACTTCTACTAGGAACCACGGAATATCATTTTTAGTCACGATAAAATCGACTTCTCGTTGTTCTTTATCTCTCAAATAATAAAGACCGAAATTTCCAAATCCATAGTCAGTCCAAAAGTGAACAGCTTTCAAGAGATGAGCTCCGATAAAATTTTCTGCCCGTGCCCCCTCACTTTCTACTTGAGACCAATCCCATAAATAGTACTTAGGTTCTTTAAGGAGGGAGCGAGTAATATTTTTAGACCAGGGACGTACTTCAAAACAGTAATACAAAGAGTTTAACAGACTGATCCAGTTTCGCACAGTATTGCCACTAACACGCACATGTTTGGAAAGTGAGTCGTAGCTTGTCTGTTGCCCAACTTGACTGCGCAATATTTTAGCCAAGATTTCCAATTGTCCTAATTCCTGAACTCGAGTAAGGTCTCGAACTTCTTCTTGAAAGAGTTGTTGAAAGCGCAAATTTTGCCAACGGTTAAAGAAGCGTTGTTCCCGTTTAATAAAAGGGTCGGGATATCCTCCAAAACGCCATAAAGCCTCATAATCCTCTGCGGAAATCTTTTCGGGTTCTGGCCTAATTTCTTCCTTGGGCAATCCCTGATTAAGAATTTCGCCCAATGAAAGAGGGTGGAAACGGTACATGAAGTAGCGTCCCATCAAGCTATCCCCCCCTTTTTTATAAATATCCAAACGGGCGCTTCCCGTTACAAGAATATGCATTTTTTGAGGATAGCTATCAAAAAGGCCTTTTAGAAAGTTTTTCCAATAGGCGTATTTATGAATTTCATCAAAAATGAGCAGAGGAGGCGACTCTCCTAAAACCTGAAGATCGCAAATTTCAGCAATCTTTCCTGCTCCTTCTAAAATTTGCATTCTATCTTGGTCATTATCCCAATTAAAATAGTAGAAGCGGCTATAAGTTTTCCCTACTTCAAGACAAGTCGTCGTCTTTCCCACTTGGCGGGGACCCATCAAAAAAAGCATTTGACGGTTTTCAGACAAATGCTCGCGAGCAGTATTAAAATAGAGGCGTTTCATATTGACTTTTTCTCATATCACTTCAGAAAAGTCAAGACTTTTTCGAAGTTGCATTCAAAAAAGTCAGTTTTTTTAGATTCAGATTTAAGATAACTTTAAACCCAAGTTGTCCCCTAAATCTTAGCACAAGCTTAATTAGATAATTGAGATGGCGCAGATAATGCCGAAGCCAAGGGTTCTTCCCCTTGGCAAGGCGTTAGATGCGTCAGATCGATTGTC
>JAEYWL010000014.1 GCA_023428915.1 Verrucomicrobiota bacterium | reverse complement strand
CATCTCTGCATGGGCCGTAGCGTCCTTTAACATCTCAACTTGATTGTATCCCCGGGCAATAACCTTCCCTTCCTTGACCAGCACCGCACCTACAGGCACCTCATCGGCTTCAAAGGCTTTCCATGCTTGCTTGAGCGCTTCAAGCATGAAACGCTCATCATCATCTTTCGGCTGTATCTGTAGAGGAAAAAGTGCCATTACTGCGCTGCCAGTTTGCGTTGCAGGTTGGCAATCTGTTTCTTTAAGGATTCCGTATCGGCGACATATTTCTTTTGCAGCCCTTCCAGCTTTTTCTGATACTTATCAGTTACGCGGGCCAATTCAGCAGCATGGGCACGCTGGATAGTCTCCAAGCTAGCTTGTTCTTTTTTATTTTCAGCAGCTTTAACAGCCTGTTCTTTATGCTGCTCTGCCTTTTTGGCAAGATCTTCATAATTCTTCTTAGGGAATACAACAGAGTTCAGCACCGAAAAGATATAGGTCCGCGGAGCTCCAAAACGCTCTATAGACTCAATAATCAACGCATTCGCTTGCTCAGCCTCCAGCTCATCCAATTCATTGAAATTGTCTGTGATGGCATTTAATTTTTCTTCAAAGAAATGGTAAATTTCAGAGTTTTTAATTAACCAGCGGTTGGTAATAAAGTCTCCCAGCTCTTCATTGCCTGTTTTAAGCAGCTCCCTGTAAGGTAGCAGCAAATCTTCAGCTGTTAGCTTGTTCAAATTTTTACCGGCAAAGTGGGTCTTATAAAATTTTACATCCCTTTGCAAATGGTCTTGCTTAAGATCTTTCTTGATCTGCTCGAAAATTGTAACCAGCCAGTTATCCAGCATGGCAAATTTTTCTTGATAGGTAGCGTTTTTCAACATAGAGTATTCCTTACAGTTTAAGACTCTGATTTTTTGAAAAAATGTAGCAAGTTCAAAAGGAAAGATCAAGAATAGACTTCTTTCGAAACTCGCTTTATCTGGAAAAATGAGGATTTTTGTGTGAACTTTTTGGCAAATAAATGGAATTTCTAAAGAGCCTGATCATGGGACATGAACATTTTTTTTACGGCAAACCTGTCTATCGTCAACAAGAAAGAGAGTACATTCAACAAGTTCTAAAAAAATACCAGCATGAGCCGGTCACTGAAGAGCTTAAGAAAAAAATTTGGGATGAGCTGCAAATGGAAAAACATCTAGGCAAAATCACAATTCCATTTAAGGTAGTGATGCGCCGCGATAGCTATAACCGCTTTCCAGCCTATATAGAAATAATTTTAGACTCTAAAGTGTAAACGGGGCATTAAGAGAAGATTTCTCTTTTATAAACCCTTTTACCTTGCTTGAAAATCTTATTTTCTGTATGATTTTAGAGAAATAGGCAAAAAATTAAGATCAAAAATCGAACTGGTTTGGAGCGCTTGCTTTGAACTCTGTTCCCATAATGGGGGATTCTCTGAATGTCTCTAGATAAAGGTACCAAAGAAGAAATCACAAAGAAGTTTCAGCTTCATGAGAAAGATACAGGTTCTGCTGATGTGCAAATCGCGATCTTGACAGAGCGGATTGCAGAATTGACAGATCATCTGAAAAGGTCCCCAAAAGACCACGCTTCCCGTTTAGCTCTTTTGAAGCTAGTTGGACAAAGACGCCGCTTATTAGATTACCTAAACTCCACAGACACGAAACGCTACCAGGCATTGCTTGAGAAGCTGAAACTGAGAAGGTAAGAAAAAAAACTTACAAGGGCAATTGGAAACCCCAATTGCCCTTTGTTATTTAAACCCGACTTGCTACCTTCTAAGAGTCAGATTCGAGTTCTTTTCCTCTAAGAGCTCTTAGAGGGAAAAGAATTTCGAATATGGCTTATTAGAAGGTAGCAAGTCGGGTTTTAACGAGTAGATAAAAGGAAAACTATAGACAATAGAAACCAGAAACATCGCTTTAAGGATTTTAAGGCTATCTTTCTGAGTTCTATTCCTTCCTTTACTATTCACATTAGTAGATCATTTGCCTTTATCTTTTATTGAAAGCTGCTATGATCTACTGCAATAAATTTATTTTTTTGACACTCCAAAGGAGAACGAGATTTTATGAAAAGGCATTTTACAACCGCCAAGATCGGTGGAAAAGAAATTTCTTTTGAAACCGGTAAAGTGGCGCGCCAGGCAAATGGTGCAGTATTTGTCCGAATGGGTGATACAATTGTTTTCACTTCCGCCTGTATGACCCCTCAGGCGAGCGAAGACATTGATTTTCTACCCCTAAGAGTAGATTACCAGGAGCGTTTTTCTTCTGCAGGCAAAACACTTGGCGGCTTTATCAAACGTGAAGGCCGGCCGACCGAAAAAGAAACCTTAGTCTCCCGCCTGATTGACCGCCCAATCCGTCCCATGTTTGAAGAAGGGTTCTACAATGAAGTGCAGCTCCTTTCTTATGTTTTCTCTTATGATAATGCCAACTCCCCTGAACCTCTTGCCATTTGCGCAGCTTCTGCAGCCTTGGTCATTTCCGACATTCCTCTAGTGAAGCCTATAGGCGCCGTTCGTGTGGGGCTAGTGAATGGGCAGTTTGTAATTAATCCAACAATTGAAGAGCAAAAAAACTCTAAGCTGGACTTGGTGATTGCCGGTACTGAAGATGCAGTGCTCATGATCGAAGGCTTTTGCGATTTCTTGACGGAAGAGCAAGTGATCGAGGCTATCGAGCAGGGACATGCAGCTATAAAAATTATTTGCGACACCCTTGCAAACTGGCAAAAAGAGATCGGCAAGGAGAAGAATCGCGCAAGCCTGCGTAAGATCCCGGAAGAAGTTTACGCAGAAGTTGAAGCCATCGTAAAACCTCACCTCTCTGCAGCATTGCGTACAGCCCTTAAACAAGAGCGTGAAGCTGCTTTAGCTGAAATTTCAGCAAAAGTAAAAGAATCCCTCCTAAAAGAAGATGCTCAAGCTCCGTTTACTGCTGTTAATGTATATGGCGCCTTAAAACAAATCCAATCCAATTATCTGCGCCGCATGGTCCTTGAAGAAAATGTGCGCAATGACGGCAGAAATACAACGCAGATTCGCCCGATCGATATTGAGCAAGGCCTATTGCCGCGGGCGCACGGCAGCGCGCTCTTTACGCGCGGAGAAACCCAGGCACTTGCTGTATGTACCTTGGGCGGAGAAAGCATGGCGCAGCGCTATGAAGATCTTGAAGGCGAAGGCAACAACCGCTTTTACTTGCAATACTCTTTCCCTCCTTTCTCAGTAGGCGAAGTAGGCCGCCAAGGAGCCCCGGGAAGAAGAGAAATCGGCCATGGCAAACTGGCGGAACGGGCTTTACTAGCTGCCATGCCGGCAAAAGAAGCATTCCCCTATACCATTCGCCTGGAGTCCAACATTATGGAATCTAATGGTTCTTCCTCTATGGCAACAGTGTGCGGCTGCTGCCTGGCAATGATGGATGCAGGCATTCCTATTAAAGCACCTATCGCAGGCATAGCAATGGGTTTAGTTTTAGAGAAAGACGGCTATGCCATCCTGTCTGACATTCTGGGCATTGAAGATGCTCTTGGAGACATGGACTTTAAAATTGCGGGAAGCACTCAAGGAATTACAGCTTTCCAAATGGATATTAAAGTCGAAGGCATCACTAAAGAGATTATGTTCAAGGCCCTGGCACAAGCTAAAGAAGGCTTGCTGCATATTTTAGGCTGCATGCAAAAGTCCGCTCCCGCTATCGGCAAAATGTCTACCTATGCACCCCGCATTGAAACGGTAAAGATAAAACCAAGTAAAATCGGCATTGTAGTCGGACCCGGCGGCAAGCAGATCCGCTCTATCATTGAAGAGACCAAGGTGCAAATTGATATCGCCGATGACGGCACGATATCCCTTTCTTCCTCTAATCTGGAGGGCATAGAAAAGGCTAAAGCCATTATTTATGGATTGACAGTTGAAGCTGAAATCGGCAAGAGCTATGAAGGCAAGGTCACTTCTGTAGTGCAATTTGGTGCTTTTGTAGAGATCCTGCCTAATAAAGAAGGCCTGGTCCACATTTCTGAATTCGATTTCGTACGCATCAACAATATGTCCGATGTGGTCAAGCAAGGCGATGTTCTGCATGTCAAAGTGATGGATATCGATGAAAAAGGCAAAATCAAATTGAGCCGCAAAGCCCTTCTAAAACGCCCCGCTCCAAAAGAAGCTATCCAGCCGGAATAACTTTTAAAAGAGCCCCTGATGACATATCAGGGGCTTACAATTTATTTTGCGTCCGAATCGTCTTGCACTTTATTCTTTTTTGCTTGGTCAATAAGTGAATCACCGCTAGGAAGGCCTCTCTTTCTATTGTTAGAAGAAAGCACTGTATTTAAACCTGCAAGAGCATTTCTCGCCAAATTCTCTAGAGAACTTTGCATATCTTCAGGCTGGGTATTTAAACCCGCAATTGCATTCCTTGCCAAACTCGCTGGAGAATTTTGCACATCCTCGGGCAGTACATATAGTGCCGCAGTGCGGTTAGGTATGGCAAAAATCTGCTCCATTTCTGCAATGGACAACTGGTAGGTGTTGCGGGTATTTATAAGATAGTTTTTTAGGAACTGGCTTAAGGTTCCGGCAGCTCTAAGCGCCTGAATATCTTCTCGATGCAGTCTGTATGGCAATTGTGCATTTGATTCAGCACCTCCTTGCGGGCAATCCAAGAATTTTTTTGCCTCGGCAGGGTATTTTTCCTGCATATATTTCCAGGCTGCTGCTTTAAGCGAGGCATACGTTGGAAAAGTTTTAAATAAGAGGTTGTAGCAATTATCCCGGGTAATATTTAAAGCCCTTGCCGTTTGTTTAAGTTTAGTTCCTGAAATATGTGTTCTTTGTATGCGTTTAGAAATGATTTCATCTAAGCTCCTGTATTCTTGTAATAAGGGAAAATAAGGCATTAAATCTCTTTTTTCAGTTTCAGCCTCCGGTCTATCTAATATATTCTGCAACTCCTGCACAGTAGTATTTAATAACCTGGCCGCATCTTTCAGGCTATGGTATTTTGCTATATGGGTAATTAAAGTTTTTAGAAAAGCAAAAAGGGGAGACGGCTTTGCACTTAACGAAGTGTCGTCGTCTTCCAATTGTATCGGTTTTTTTTGAGAGCCTATAATGCTAGTCTCAGGTGGAATTGATAATGTTGTCCCTTGAGCAACTATTGCACTTAAAGGGATGGGGGGCAGGGTTATGGGGTTAGGTAAAAAGTTTTGCCTAAGCAGCGGTTTCGGAACTTTCTTAACTAAATTTATAGCATCGCATATGTCTGAGTTACTAAAACCAAATAACAAAGCCATATTTGCGATATTTAATTGATGCTTTTCCATAAGATTTTTAATATACTTAGAAAAAAATGCTCTTATTGATCCTGTCTCAAGCAATAATGCAATGTCAGTCTCTGAAAGAGTATAAGTTTCTTCTAACGCCGCATCCCCTATATTTTTATCAATCATGGCAGCTTGGTCGCAGAAAGGAATATTTTGCTGGATATAGTCTCTTAATGCTTTTTCCAAAGAAGCAGGTTTGGGCAGGTTAATAGCCTTCGAAAAATAAGGCAGCAAATCATTGAGGTCCAATTCTAACTGTTTTGCCAGCCGTTGCAATCTACCTTTTTTACCATGGATTTGGCTGTACACCTGATAAACGAATTTGGCAGACACCTCTTCAAGAGTGTTTCCTTCCGCGATCATTTGTAAATATTCATCAAGTTTGACAGATACTTCAGGGGGTTGTGGAGCTTGAAGAAGCTGCTCTGCCTGCGCCTCAGAAATTTTTAAAACCTCCGCGACAAGCTTTATTGATTCGTATCGCTCTACTAGATGAGCTGCCAGTTTTTTTTGAAAATTTGCTAAGGAGTAGAAATTCCTTTTTGTTTTATTTGAAGACCTCACATTTGAAATCTGAGGTACATCTACAGGCGAATGACTTGATGAGGAAGAAGTGGTGGTGGTTGAGAGATATTCTCTATCAGCTCTTTCCCATAACACATCATCTTCAAAACTCTCATATGTAATTTGCTGTGTTTCTTCTAACGCGGGATTAGCATCAAAAATATCCTCCAAAAACCACTCTCTTAAATTCGGATTAACCGCCATCTCTTGTAGAAAATTTTCATCCTGATGGCTTAAATTTTTATTCAAGTTAGATTCGTCCGAAGAATCTGAAAGTAAATCTTCTAACGATTGCAAAAGGTTGGTTTGTAAAAGGTTTATTTTTTCATCAGAAGCCATAGCGGCGGGTGTTGTAGGATAGGAAATCTCTTTTCCCATCCATGTAATGGGATCATTAGAAGAAGTTGTTTGAGAGCCAGCTCCAATTGAAGGATCAATTGTTTCAGCGCCATCAAGAAAAAAATGTTCGTCATCAAAAGAAGAAAGTAATTTACTGCGATTATTGCCGGCGGCTTCCATTATATTCACCATTAATAAAATTATATTAAAAAAACTGCGATAATTATAACACAACCAGAATAAACACTAAACAAGATAAAAATTATATTACAATCACTAATTAATACAAAAAAAACCTTTGAGTTAATTGATAATTTAAACCCGACTTTCTACCTTATTATAAGGTAGAAAGTCGGGTTTTAACGCTAAATGAATTGAGCTGTTCAGCTTGTGATGCCAAATCCAAGATCAGGACTTTTTTTCATCATGTTTACATTTGATTAGAGATACAAAAGTTAGCTTTGATTTAGTAAATAAACCTGGTTTTTGAAATTCACATAATTTATTCCAATCATCTATTTCCTGTTTTAGCTTACGATTTGCACTGTTTTTATCATATCCTTGAAAAACTAGCGCTGGCGCCTCTTTACCATTCCCGTTGCAGGCATCTTCTAACAATTTTTTATCTCCTGCCGCACGTATTTCGTAAGTTTTCTCTCCATTCATAAATTTTACAACCAAAACCCTTAACTGCGGCAACTTCAGAATTACGCCGTAATTTTGAGTGAGGGCAGCAGCGTTTATTGCCAGTTTTTCAACTTTAGATAACTGCGCAATAAAGAGCTCTCCATTTATGGTATGAGTGATTGCCAGATCCCTCAACTTTGTCAAGCGCATCAATTCATAGGGAAGGCGCTTCTGAAGAGTTATTTTATTTAAGTTTAATTCCACTAAATTAGAAAATGCGGCTAATCCTGTTAATACTTGGAGGGGATTTTTACTAAGATCCAAGCGTTCAAGCGTCTCAAAGCAAGCAAGATTCCTTTTTATCAAGGAAAAGGCATTAAATTTATTCTCCCGCAAAATTAAACAGGTAAGCTTCTTCAAGTAGCGAACCTCGACAGGAAGGGTCGATAATCCACAGTTGCTTAAATCCAGGCTATCTATTTGCAAAAGTTTTTCCTGGCGTATGTCTAGCCAACTTCTAATTTTTTTTGGGTTGTAGCTGGGAGGCAAATGGTATTGTGTTAATCGATTCTTGATTGCTTTCCAAAGCAGCAGCAAAGGTACATCCCCTGGGTCTAAAGCCCCATTAAGAAAATTGTCTAAAATAGCGATGGCAATATCTGCTCTGCAGCCGTCAATCAAGCTTTCCGCCATTTTTCTATGGTCCAAAGCAACTTTGGCCAGTAATTTTGCTTTTATGTTATGTAAATTTTCAGCAGAAGCCTCTTCTGCAGATTGAGTGATTCCAGCCTGGGGCTTTTGTGTTTTTTCTGCTAGCAATGCATTTAATGCTTCTTTTATGCAGGAAGATTCAGGCAACCGGGCATAGCTTTGCAAAACATTTTCATAAGGCAGATTTTCAGAGCATTCATTTTTATAATTTGCAGCCCCGGCCGCAATTAGTTCACTCATAGCTATACTGCGGCTTAATTGCTTTAATTTTTGCAAAATTCTACTGTCTTTTAAAGTGTACTTCTCTTTGGTCTTTTCATGAACCAGAGTAAGTGTTTGCAGATTCTTCAAAAGAAGAATTGTATCGCAGTTTCCGGCAAAAGCGGCTTTATCTATTGTTAATTCCTCCGTACAGCTTAGCGAATGAAAAAGCACTCCAGCACCGACTGTTTCTGCTAATGTAATTTTTCTTACATTCAGTTTTCTGGGCACCCCAGCGGTTATTGGGTTGCGGCTTAAGTTTAGCTCTTCAAGAGATGTCAGCCTGGATAATGAAGGCAGAACCCGAATATCGTTTCTCTCAAGATCCAGCACTCTAAGGCTCGGCATCTCCTCGAGCAAGGCAACGGCTTCTTTAATTTTCTTTCCTATAGCATTCCCCTTAAGCGCCAGCTCATTGATACCCTTAAAATAACTAATTTCAGGCGGAAGCCCAGGCAAACTGCAATGGCTGAGATTCAGCGATTTCACTGCACTGCAAACCTCCCTATGCTCTTGCAGCCATTTTTTTATTTCAATTTCACTGCTCCTTGGTATAGGCGTGCTTTCACCTTCAGGCAGTGCCGCATATGCGGCATTCCAAAGCAATGGCAAAACAAGATCTTTTACAGCTATAGTTTTTTGTAAAACCCTTCCAATTGTCTGCACTTGATCAAAAGTCAAAAAATGGACCGTGGCTGCAATCAGCAGCCTTCGATCGCCTGCGTTTTCTACTTTGCATAACAGTTCGGGGACTATATCCTTTATCCTTCTTTCAAAAAGGCAAGGATCGTCCAGCTCTTCCTTCAAAAGAATGATGTTGTGCTTCTCCATCATATCCAGAAGCTGTTTTGTTTCCTCAGAAGTATATGTTAAGGCCGATCCATCATTAACGGCTTCAGGTGCCGGCCGGCTCTCAAAGGCTGCTGATAAAGGCGTTTCTATCATCATTTACTTTTCTTCTTCTTGAAGCTTCTTTGTTCGGCTTTTTAGGCTATGGCTGGCATTAATGCCAAATCTTCCAGTTTCCTTACTTTTTTCAGCTTCACCAGCCGCGCCAAGCTTACTTATCCAAGAAGCTACCCCTTCATACATTGATCTAAGAACGCTTGCTTCCTGGAACTTGCATATCTCATTCCAGTCTTCTGCTTCCTGGTCTGGGTCATAGATACTATAGCTTGAATCTACCTCTTTTCTTTCCAACTTCGCTATTTCCGGGTTTAACCCGCCTTTAAAGCCCTCAAAATAGGCCTCAACTGCTTTTTTTCCTTCACTTGTTTGCATTTTGAATGTTTTAAGCCCTGCTCCATCTGCTACATGCACGATTTGCAGATTAGGCAAAGATAGGATTAAGCCATAGTTGCGGGCAAATGTGCTTGCATCGATAGTCAATATTTTTGTTTGATAGATTTGCCCCGCAAGTAAATCTCCATAAATAACATTGGCCATCAATAATTCGTTTAATCCTTTAAGGCGCACAAAGCTAAGAGGCAGCCGCATGGTAGCCGGGTTATCGCTAATATCTGCTTTTTCTAACGAGCAAAACTCGGCCAATTTTTTTAGGTCTTCAATTTGATTGCCGCTGATGTTTAACTCAATAATCCGCTCGGCTTGTTTATATTTCCGGCCATTCTTTTCTATGCATTGCAAATACTTAGTAATTTGAGATACATGTCTAAGAGAGTTTTTACTTAAATTTAGCGAGGTTAAACTCCGGAAATAAAGAAATTCCATAGGCAGCAGAGTAAGTCCGCAATCATTTAAATCCAGTGCAGTCACTTTAGCTAAAGTACGTGCGTTAGACTCGCACCACTTCCTAATCTGATGGCTGTCGTAACTGCGCGGCCTTTCAATATTTTGAGGGAGCTGCCTATCCAACGCTCGCCAGAGTAGTAAAAGGGCGATATCGTGTTTATCCAACTTTCCGCTCAAAAACTCATTTAAAACAGCGGTTCTTTCATAAACCGGCAATCCGGCCGTTGCACATACGAGAGGTTTTCTATCTTCTTGAGAAATCAGTCGTATTAGCTTAGCCTCCAATGATTGAAATACTTCCTCTGTAATTGTTGTTTCTTGAGACAACATCAAGCGCATTAAAATTTTTCTAATCCTTGTTTTCTCAGAAAGGGCAAAATAACTCTGCCATACTTCCTGGGCTCTTTTCTCGCAAAATGTAGTGTGATTATCCGGGAAACTTCTGCCTTCTTTTTTAAGTTTATCTGCCGGCCTTGAAATTTTAGCCTTTAGACTTTTTCTTGCATTCGGAGCCGTTAAATCAAGCTTTTCGTTTGAATCTTTTTTAACCACTATAAGTGTTGCCAGGGTCGGAACAGCTAATACCGTTTTAAAATTGCGTTTTAAAGTCCCTTCATCTATTGCGAGCCTGCGAAGATTGGGGATTTTTTTTAGAATTAAGCTCACGCAAGGTACTTTGTAGGCAATAAGTACATTTAAGAGCTCTAAACGATGCATTTTAACTGGAAAGCCTGTTTTAAAAGAATTGAAACTAATATCCAGAACTTGTAATTTTCGCAATTTTTCCAACCACTTAAGATTGTTAATCTCGTTGTCACCTATATCTAAATATTTTAAATGTTTTAATTTTGCTAAGAGGCTGGCGAGTTTTTCAATCTCGCGGCCTAAATGATTTCCTGCCAGATGCAATGTGGTAATACCTGTAAATATTCCGAGTTCTTGAGGCAGATTAAACAACCTGCAGTCGTTGAGCTTAACTTCTTTAATTGTTGCTACCCTATTGTTTGCAAACCAGTTTCTCACGCTTACTGGGTCGCAGCAGCGCTGCTGCATTCTTTCTTTTGGAAATTGCTTATATACTGCTCCCCAAAGCAGCAATATAGCTAGATCTGCGCCATTTATTGGTTTGCATAGGAAATAATCTAATGTGCACACCTGTTCAGGAGGCGGTAAATTTTCAATTGCTCTTAATAAGAGTTCTTTTGCGGCAGGCTTTGCTGCTTTGGCTGCTAAGGCAGCTACTATTTGATTTGTTTCGCTTTCAAAGCTTGGTAGAGAACTTTTATTATTTTCCTCTATATGAACGACGATTTCATACCTTTCTAAAATAGGTTTGAGCTGATTTACCTGTAAATATTCTTCCCAGGCCGCCGCACGACTGGAAGAACTATTTGAAAGAAGTGCAGGCGGAGTAGTTGGCGCGCTTGAAAAGCTGCCTGCAAGCGTACTTGTAATCATTTTTCCTCATCTTGTTTACACCATGAATATGCTAGGCTAGGATTACATCCAATATCATCAAAAGAAGCAATTTGGTGTGCGGCGACTTGTCGAACATAAATAACTACTTCTTAACTTTAATCTGAAGGGTTCGACAAGTCGCCGCACTCCAAATGTACTTATAAACATTAGTTGATAACATTGGGATTAGCTCTATTTGTAGGGCAAGAAGACGTTTTAGGCAAGGGATAGAAAGCAAAAAGGACGAAACAATTTCTGTTTCGCCCTTTTTGCTTTTAGCTAAGAAGTGTGTTTAGGCCATTGATTCACTGCCGGTCTCTGTTTTTGGCTGAGGCGGCGGCGGCGGGGGCACTGGAGTGGGCCGCTTGTGCATCTCTGTCTGTTTTTTGAGGCGCTCGCGCTTCTCTTCAATATCCCATGTCTTATCCATAATGCGATGGATGTCTTCGTTATCGAGTGTTTCAAACTCAATCAGCATCCTCGTCATTAATTCCACTTGCTCGCGATGCTCTTCAATAATCTTGATGGCTGCCGCATGTGCATCATCAAGTATCAATCGCAATTCTTTGTCAATAGCTTCGGCCGTTGACTCCGAGTACTTTTTCTCGTGATAATTGGACATGCCAAGGTATTGTCCGGAATCTGAACGTTCATCATAAGCGACAGCGCCAAGCTTATCGCTCATACCCCATTCACAAATCATACTGCGGGCTAAGGCAGTAGCCCGCTCAATATCTTGTTTTGCTCCGCTGGACATATCGCCCACAAAGATCTCTTCGGCGCAACGGCCGCCCATCAATACTGCCAGTTGATCGTAAAGCTCATTTTTCCAGTAGCTGACTTTATTTTTCTTAGGCAAGAACATGGTGGCGCCTAAAGACATGCCTCTTGGAATAATGGTCACTTTATCAATGGGGTCGCCATGTTTTACCACTAAGCCTACAACCGTATGGCCGGATTCATGATAAGCAGTTGTGAGCTTTTCCTGCTCATCCAGCTCAAGGCTGCGGCGCTCTTTACCATACAGCACTTTATCGCGCGCTTCCATTACATCCTGCGTGGTTACGGCAGTGCGATTTTTACGCGCCGCCAAAAGGGCCGCTTCATTGAGCATGTTGGCTAAGTCAGCACCTGAACTGCCAGGCGTACTTCTTGCCAAAGCCATGAGGTCGACATCTTGATCCATCTTGATTTTTCGTGCATGCACTTTTAAAATGTCAAAACGGCCCTTAATGTCAGGCAAGGAGATAATAACCCTTCTGTCAAAACGGCCCGGACGAAGCAAGGCTTTATCCAACACATCAGGACGGTTAGTTGCCGCCATAAGGATGACGCCTTCATTGGTGTCGAAGCCATCCATCTCTACCAGCAACTGGTTGAGTGTTTGTTCGCGCTCATCATGGCCGCCGCCAATGCCTGCACCGCGATGCCGGCCAACAGCATCAATCTCATCGATAAAGATGATGCAAGGCGCATTTTTCTTAGCTTGATCAAAGAGGTCGCGAATACGGCTGGCGCCGACACCGACAAACATTTCTACGAAATCAGAACCTGATATGGAGAAAAAAGGCCTGTCAGCCTCGCCGGCTACTGCTTTAGCGATTAACGTTTTACCCGTACCTGGAGGGCCGATGCACAGCACGCCTTTCGGAATGCGGCCGCCAAGGGAAGTGAATTTCTGCGGGTTCTTTAAAAACTCCACAATTTCCTGCAGTTCTTCAATGGCCTCGTCAATGCCAGCTACATCTTTAAAGGTGATGCGATTATTGCCTTTAGGGGAAATCAACCTTGCAGGGGACTTGCCAAAGTTAAGGGCATTTGAACCTACCCCCTTCATTTGCCTTGAGAACAGCACATAGAGTACAACGATTACGCTCAAGGCCATAAGGGCAGGGAATACATAATTAAGATACTTCGGCGGCGGCTCTTCGCTGCGAAAGGTCTTTTCAAGAACATTATTTAGAGGTTGATCAGGCGCTTTAAAGTAACCGCCATGATTCGCAGCAAAGCTGTCCCACTCTTCTTTGGCATTCATAAACCAGTGGTTATATTGTTCCGGATCTTGCTTTTCCAGTGCGCGCGTAGAGATCTCATGATTGTTAAAGTACCAAATGACATTGGCAACTGCCTGGCGCGATTTTTCAAGCTGGGCGGAATTATCTTCCAGCTTAGCGAGCAAAACACCATATTCATCTAAAAACGCTTTATAGCTGCGCACGCTGCGCAATTTGGCCAGGCGCACATGATCGGTTTCTTCATTGAGTTCATTGACAATGGCTTGAAGCTTATCCAGTGTAGTGGAATAAACAGTCAGACGCTCTTTGACAGCTATGGCAGCTTGTGAATCATCAGCAACAGCTTTTTCAGCATCCCTCAAGGTTTGCTTAATCGACTCATCGCCTATACCAAGAATTGGAGAGCGGAAGTTTCGAATCAACTCTTCCAGGGAAAGGCCAAACTGTTGAATTGAAGCATCCGAGGGCGAGTTTTTTAAGGCGGCAAACTCTTTTTGCAGATCAGGCAAGCTCTTAATATTTTTGCCGGATAAGCGCGTGATAATGATTTTACCAAGCTCTCCTGGAATATTGATATCATCGACAACTACATAGCCATTTTTAGGAATGGCAATACCGCCGGCGTGTAAAAACCAATCTGCAGCTTCCTGAATTTTACCTCGCAGACCATTCATCTCGGCCTCGATACGCTCTTTATCGGCGGCGAGCTCGTGATTTTGATCAAGGAGTTCTAAAAACTTATAACGCGTCTTGCTTTCCTCGGAGAGGCGCTCCTTAAACTTACCGCTAAAAGTGACTAAATTATCATTAACAGCAGTTTTGCGACTTTCTTCCGGTTGAATCAGCCCTAAGTTAACCAAATGCTCTAGTTGGTAACTAAACGACACTTTTGCAAACTTAGCATCTAAGAAGTTTTGCAGCATTAATATCACGAGAATGGCAGCAATCAGGTACAGCACGAAACTGCTTGGCATTCCTTTATTAGAGTCTGGTTTGTTTCCGTCTGGCATGATTTCCCAAATATACTTGCGAGAGGATAGCTACCCTCTCTTATGTGTGACAAATTTATGAAGGCTCAAATAGTGAATGTTACCAGAAGTATTCTTAGGGTTCAATCTTTATTTAGAATGATTGGCATCTCAATAATTTCACAATTGAAACAATTACAAATATTCAAAAATATAACATTCGTAGTATCATGTTATAAACTATCTTATAAGCCTATGTCTAATTTGAAAAGCTTGGTGCAAAACTTTATCAACTCGCATTACACTTCAAAAGGTCCAATCTTAGTGGGACTTTCAGGGGGTGCGGATTCGCTATGCTTGCTGCACCTGCTTTTAGAGTGTAAAATTCCATTGCATGCAGCGCATGTCAACCATAACTGGCGCAGCGAAAGTAAAAGCGAAGCAGAGCAGCTAGGAAAAATCTGTATGGATTTGCGCCTGCCTTTCCATAAAATAGCATTAGATCCCTCAACTTTAACCGGCAATTTAGAGGCAGCATGCCGCCGGGAAAGGCTGCAGTTTTTTAAGGATCTATGCAAAGAACATGGCTGCCAAGCTGTTGCGCTAGGACATCATCACAATGACCACGCTGAAACAATTTTAAAGCAGCTTTTTGACGGCGCCCCTCTGGCCTGCATACAGGGTATACAGTCTGTAAATAAGCTGGAGGGGCTCTCCATTTGGCGTCCCTTGCTAGCTGTTCCCAAAAAAGAAATCTTAGCCTGGCTGCAAGAACGCAATTTAAACTGGTTTGAGGATTACACCAATAACGATTCCCGGTTCTTTAGAGGCAAATGCCGCACGGCTATTATCCCTAGCTTATCAGAGCAGTACGGCAGAGAAATCAGTAAACAGCTTGAGGCCTTTGCCAGGCAAGCGGCCGCGCTTGCAAATTATCTAAATGAAAAAACCGCCCCTTATGCGGCCAATGCCTTATCCGGCCCTTTCGGCACCATGCTCGATTTTTCCTTTTCCATGCCCCACCCTTTAGAACTGCAGCACTTGCTGCTTACAATTGGCGCTCCACACAAAATGAGCGGAACGGTAAGAACATCATTAGAGCAATGGCTGCTCGCAGGAGCGGCGAATAAGCAAATCGCCATGGGCAAACAGGGCTATACAGCCGATAGAAAACGCCTGTTTATACTTAGCGAAAGAAAAGTGGAATGGAAGTTGGAAAAAACCGTTGATCAAACTGAAGCAACTAATTGGCGCCAAGCCTGGCAAGGCTTTTGCCATGTAAATCTGCCCGAAGGCAATTACCAGCTGGCCTTTGCCTCCCCTGCTTTAAGTTATCGAGGAAACCTTACCCTGGACAAATGGTGGAATAACCATAAAGTTCCTGCACTATTAAGACAGCGCGTACCCGTTTTGCTGCAGGAAGGACAAGTCGTCCACGAATTTTTAACAGGCCGTCAAAAAATTAAGGGGCCGGTTAGTTATAGCCTTAGAGTGTAGTGCGTGCCTCTGCCCGAAAAATGGCCACTTAAGGGGCGGGCAAGGGCCTGTAATAATGGCGCTAGCGCATAGTCTTTTTTAGGATTGCTACTTATTGCTGCAATCGGCTATTTCTTGAGTATGCAAATACGAGAGTGGTTTATTCAGCTAGATGGGCATTCTGAAGGTCCATTTTCCATAGAAGATCTCAAAAAAGAGTATCGCATTACCCCTGACACTCTAGCGTGGCGCGAGGGGCAAGGCGAATGGCTGCCTATGCGCTCAATTCCTGAGCTAAAAGAAGTCTTTGCCGATGATAATCAAGCGCCGGCTTCAGAAAATGAGCAGGAGTTTAAACCGCAAAAACTATTAGGCGAAGACGAAGTCCTCACGGTTAATTTCCCGCCGCCCTACCTAATTACAGGTTTACTGCTGCTCATCATACTTCTAGTCTTATTGCTTATTTATAATTAGCGATCTTTACTGCTCATAAAAAGGCAATACATCGCTATGGCAGAAATTGCCATAATGAGTGCGGCGAAAGTAAAAGTAGTGGTGCTATTGCAAATGGACATGTCAAGTTGCGAATGGTAGTCAATTGAAGATGCAAGCCGCTGAAGGACAATCGTTCTTTCTTTAATATTCGTTGGCAAAATGCCGGTATTTATGGGTTGGTTTTCAGCATATTTTGCATAATTTTCTTCGGCTTTGCGTATTATTTCCTTGTATTCTGTAAAAACCCATTTAGCTTTTTTTAAATTGTTTGTGCGATCATAGATATTAATTTCCTTTCCATAATCTACTTCCTGGGGGTCATTTATTTCAGCTAAAGGCCCGCTTTTTAGATACTCCTCTATCGCCGCGCTGCTTTCCTTAAGTCTTTGAAGAGTGTTTTTTACCTCCGGGAGCGGCAAGCTGTTATTTTCTAAACTCTTATAGTGATCGAGCAATAATACGTGAAATGTACCTAAGCAGACTAAAGGGGTAATTTTTTTTTCGGGTTGGGTAGTGTTGGTGGATAAGTTTGTTAAATTAAGTGAAGTTAGAGGTGCGTTTGCTTTCATGACAAAACCTTTGGTTAAATGAAGATATCGATTGTCATATATATTATTGTTATTTTTCAATAACTTTACATTTAAATAAATCAACTACTTTACTATATTGATTACAATATTATTTTTAATAATAGCATTTTCACAGCCTCGAATAGGTAGTTGTCCTAATATTTCCTATTTAAAACCCAAGTTGCGCCCCTAAATCACGCTTGAACATTGCCGAACTTGACAAGTGAAAGGATAAGTCCCGAAGAGCCAAGTCGTGACTTGGCCGAGGGGCTTAGCGTTTCAATTGGCAAGTGC
>JAEYWL010000113.1 GCA_023428915.1 Verrucomicrobiota bacterium | reverse complement strand
CTCCCCATCCTTTAAATAAGGGTTTGGTTCCTTTCTTAACAAGCTGAATATCACCGGAACGACAAATAACGTTGTCACAGTAGCCAGCAATAACCCCCCAATTACGGCACGCCCTAAAGGAGCGTTCTGCTCGCCGCCCTCGCCCAATCCCAGCGACATTGGCAACATGCCTACAATCATCGCTAAAGCAGTCATTAATACCGGGCGCAATCTTGTTTTTCCGGCTGATGCCGCTGCATGGATGGAATCCCCCCCTTCGCTCAGCCTATGGTTGGCAAAAGTAACCAAAAGAATGCTATTGGCCGTCGCCACCCCGATGCACATGATGCTGCCCATTAGCGAAGGCACGCTAAAGGTAGTTTGGGTTAAGAAGAGCATCCAGATAATTCCGGTAATCGCGCCAGGCAAGGCCATAATAATAATAAAAGGATCCAGCCATGATTGAAAGTTGATCACCATAATGCAATAGACTAAAATAATGGCAAAAATAAAACCGATTCGCAGCCTGGAAAAGGCCTGCAGCATATTTTCCACCAGGCCTTTAATTTCAATGTGATTGCCGGCAGGCATCTTGGGATTAATCTCATTGATAATCCCCCAAATTGCAGATGCTACGCTGCCAAGATCCCGGTCTTGCACGTTGGCAAAAATGTCATATACCGGCTGGATGTTCAAGTGAGTAACAACCCCGGGAGATGTGCGCCGCTCAAGCGTGGAAAGGTCGCTTAAGAGCTGGGACTCTTTTGTTTCCGGGCTGGAAATTGGGGTCTTAAGCAAGGCTTCAACGGTATTTGTTCTATATTTTGGAACCTGAACTGTAATCAAATAAGGTATGCCCATTTTGCGGTCCAGCCAAAAATTGGGCGTTACAATGGAGCTGTTGCTGTAGCCGACTAATATATCATTCGAGACGTCCCGCTGCGTCAGCCCGACCTGCAGCATGCGAGCCCTGTCCGTTTTAAAAAACAACTCTGGGGCATCTAAGGCCTGGTGCAAGTGTACATCGACAGCTCCTGGTATCTTTGAGATGCGGTCGACAAGCTCGTAGGCCACCTTTACATTATTCTCTTTATCGTACCCCATAACCCTTACATCGATAGGCGTAGGCAGGCCAAAGTTTAAAATTTGATTGACCATGTCGGCAGGCTGAAAATAAAACATCAAATCAGGAAAAGCTTTGCGAAGATGGCTGCGCAGCTTCGACATATATTCTTGAGTAGTGTGCGAGCGTTTTTCATTAAGCGATATAAGAATTTCGCCGTCGTACATGCCAATTGTGGCCATATCCCCAAAAGCTAAATTGTAAGGTTCGGCCGGCAGGCCAATGTTGTCGATCAGCTGTTCAATTTCATCGGGAGGGATCAGCTGTTTGATCTCTTGCTCGACTGCGCCAAAAATTTCTTCCGTAACTTCAATGCGCGTACCTGTTGCAGCGCGTACATGCAAGCGCAGCTGCCCGGCATCAACCGATGGAAAGAAATCCTCGCCGATCATCGGAACGAGCAGCACCGCACTGGCAATGAGGATAAAAAAGACCGAAAGAACCAAGCCCCGGTTAGCTAACGCCTTTAGCAGGATGCTTTCATAACGATCCTGAAAACGCTCAAACTTTTTCTCGAAGTTTTCGTGATACCGCTCTAACCAATTTTTACGGACCCTGGCAGAGCCATGCCTTTCATAAAGATGCATCTCTCCAGGGACTAAATACGCAATCATGACGGGGACTAACGTCCTGGACAAAATGTAGGAAGCGGTAACGGCAAAAACAACCGCCTCGGCAAACGGCACAAACAGATATTTGGATGGGCCGATCAATAATGTTACCGGCAGGAATACGATGCAGATAGACAATGTGGAAACAAAGGCTGGAATAGTCACTTGGTAAGAACCATCCAGGATAGCTTGTGTCAAGGGTTTTCCTTCGGCAATATTGCGGTGGATGTTTTCTATAGTAACGGTAGCGTCATCCACCAAAATACCAATGGCCAGGGCCAAACCGCCAAGCGTCATCAAGTTTAAGGTGTGGCCAATCAGGCTTAAACAAATAATGGAAGCTAAAATAGAAAGCGGAATTGAAACAAGCACAATCAATGTGCTGCGCCAGCTGCCCAGAAATAGCAAAATCATAAGGCCGGTTAAAAAGGCAGCCGCCACACCTTCGTTGACCACACTTTTGATAGCAGCATTGACAAAGATGGATTGATCGAACAATAGGGTGATATTCAACCCTTTCGGCGCTGATGCCTGAATAACGGGAAGCAATGCCTTGACATTATTGATAATCTCTAAGGTCGAGGCCGCTCCATTTTTTAAAAGGGTCAGTAAAACTGCACGTACGCCTTTATCGCGCACAATGTTTGTTTGGGGAATAAAACCGTCGTGGGCATGCCCGATATCGCGGATAAATATTGGCGCTCCATCAACGAACTTTACCGGAAACTCATTGATAGTGTCGATATCGTCAGGAGAGTTATTTAAATTCACCCTAAAGTCATAAGGGCCGATGCGGGCATCGCCAACGGGAGTCGTGATGTTTTGCAAGTTCACAACGTTTGCTACATCCCTGGCGCTTAGATTTTTCGCCTGCAACGCCTCTGGCTCAAGATCGACCATGACCTGCCTGACTTTGCCGCCATAGGGTGTAGGCAAAGTGGTTCCCTGAATTGTGGAAATAAATTGCCTGATGCGGAAAATTCCATAGTCATAAACTTCTTGCTCCGTAAGGGTAGGGCTTGACATTGCGATTTGGATTAAAGGCACAGTATTGGCATTGTAGCGCACAATTACCGGCGGCAGCAGCCCGGGAGGCATGCGGCGCAAAATAGATTGCGAACTTGCAGTAGCCTGTGCCACAGCAGCTTCAATCTCTGCCCCGGGGTGAAAAAACAGGCGTACCAAACCAATCCCATCAACAGTTTGCGACTCTATCCTTTCGATATCGTTAACATTATTGGATAAGGTATATTCGCTATAAGTCGTAATCCGCTGGGAAAACTCCTCTGCAGGCATTCCCTGAAAATTCCAAATCAAACTAACTACAGGAATATTGATAAAGGGAAAAATATCTTTAGGCGTACGGATAATGAACCATCCGCCAATGATGACAAGCAATAAAGCCACAACAGCAAAAGTATAAGGCCGGCGTAACGCTAATCTAACAATCCACATGTGCACATGGTGTATACAAATTGTGTTATTTATTAAACAAAAAAATGCAAAAAGCTTACTCTATGTTTTTTTTAAAATTGAGGTAAATGAGTAAAACTGCGCTATTTTTCTTAACCATTGTTCTTGCAAGCTGCCATGTGGGCCCTGAATACTTGCCGCCAACAGTTGAGGTTGCGCAGGATTGGAAAGGCGCAGCCGCCGGCCGCAGCTGCCAGGAAATTTGCGAAAACTGGTGGGAAGTTTTTCACGATCCGGTCCTCAATCAACTGATAGAAGAAGCCTTTAGCTATAACCCTTCACTTGATGCTGCCGTAGAGCGCATTGTGCAAGCGCGCAGCCTGACCCGCATTGCAGCCGCTGATTTCTACCCGCAAATTAATTTACAGCCTAACTATGGCAATATGGGTGTGCTTACCAAACTATTTGGAGTAGACACCCTTGTACGGGAACACCAGCTAACCTATCTTTTGCCCATCACTATAAGCTATGAAATCGATTTTTGGGGACGCATCCGCGACACTTACTGTGCCGCCCTTTACAATGAAGTCAGCGTTGAATGGGATTATGAAACGGCTCTTTTATTGCTTGCCAGCGATTTGGCTGCGGCTTATTTTGACCTTCGGGGCTTAGACTTGCAAATTGTGATTCTTAAAGAAACCATTGCCAACAGGGAAAAAAGCTACAAGATCACAAGCGACCGCTATGCCGGTAAAATCACTAATTACTCTGATGTGGCGCGAGCCGGTCTAGAGCTTGCCAATGCCAAAACTCAGCTCCTGGAAACCGAACGCCTGCGCACACTGCGTGAAAATCAAATAGCTGTACTCATCGGAGAAACAGCCTCCTGTTTTACGCTGGACCTTAACCCCCTGGCTGGCGAGCCTCCGCAAATCCCTGCTGGTTTACCTTGTGAAGTAGTTAAGAGACGGCCGGACATTGCTTCAGCAGAAATGACCATGGCCTCAGAATTTGCCAAAATCGGCGCCGCCTATGCCGGCCTTTTCCCTTCTTTTGTCTTAACCGGCGCCCTTGGCTTTTCCAGCCCGCTGTTTAAAGATTTTATGTCCTGGCGCAGCCGCTACTGGGCTATGGGTGAAGACAC
Organism: Verrucomicrobiota bacterium; assembly: GCA_023428915.1. Lineage (GTDB taxonomy): Bacteria > Chlamydiota > Chlamydiia > Chlamydiales > JAEYWL01 > JAEYWL01. Next base: position 17,326 of record JAEYWL010000113.1, on the reverse strand, counting down.
CAACCTTATGCTTTTTGACGGCGGACGCTTATACTCCATCATTGATTTAAGGGTTGCAGGTTTTCAAGAAGCTTTGGCCAACTATCGCCAAACAGTACTCGCGGCCTTTCAAGATGTGGAAAATGCCCTTAATGATATTGAGCAATTTGCCGGAGAACAGAAAACAAATAAAATAGCCGTCAAAGAAGCTGAAACTGCACTGCGCATCTCAATGGATCGCTATGTTCAAGGCGTGGCCAACTACATTGAAGTCACAATAAGCCAGGAGCAGGAACTAGCCGCCGCGCTTACTGACGCCCAACTATTATCCAGCCGCTATCTGGCCGCCATTCAATTAATCAAAGCCCTTGGAGGGGGTTGGGAAGAAATACCCATGGAGGAATATAATGAGTTGGAACCCTGAGCAATACGGCAAATTTCAAGAAGAACGCTCCCGCCCTTTTTTTGACCTGCTGCAATTGATTCAAGCCAAACCTAACATGCAGGTAATCGATTTAGGCTGCGGTACCGGGCAGCTGACAAGCGAATTGTCAAAAAAAATTGGCGCCAAAGAAATGCTGGGTGTCGACAATTCCCCTGAAATGCTGCATGAAAGTGCAGCTTACGCCTCTGATACAATACGTTTTATCAGCGCTGATATTGCACATTATCAGCCTGAACAAAAATTCGATCTTGTGTTTTCAAATGCCGCTTTGCAGTGGGTTCCCGATCACCAGCAGCTATTTAGCGCCATGGCAGCCTGGCTAATGGAAGAAGGGCAATTGGCCATTCAAATGCCTGCCAATTTCGACTTTCCTTCTCATGTGATAGCTGAAACACTCGCAGTTAAAGCCCCCTATGCTGAATATCTGCACAAGGGCCGCCCGCCTGCCGTGCTAAATGTAGAACAGTATGCAACCCTGCTCTATAAACTGGGCTTTACTAAGCAAATCGCGCGCCTCCAAGTGTATCCGCATGTGCTTGAATCTGCTGAAGGCATTGTAGAATGGGTAAAAGGCTCCTTACTCACTTATTACCGCACCTTCCTGCCCCATGAAACCTACCTGCAGTTTCTAAAAGAGTATTCAGAACTTGTTAAGAACCACTTCGGCGATGAAAAACCGCTCTTCTTCCCCTTTAAACGCATCCTCCTCTGGGCCCAAAAATAGATCGTTCATTCCCATAATGCAGTAACTGGCAAAGCGGTAAATGAGTCTCCGAATGGCAGCATAGTGTCCCCTGTATAAAAAATGATTCCCTTATGAAAAGCATCACCGCAATATTCTTTCAAAGACATTAATCCTTTTAGATCATCCTTTCTGACAATACCGGAAAGCTTAATTTCTATGCCGATAACTTTTCCTGAAGAAGTCTCCAACACAACGTCAACTTCTTTTTGATCATGAGTTCTATAGTGATACAACTTTATTGGTTCAGGACTCCAAGTAGCCTGCTTTACCAGTTCCATTACAACAAAATTCTCAAAAACCTGTCCTAATACGTTGGGTAGTTTTAAAAGGCGTTCTTCATCAAAATCTATTGATTGCAGGAGCAGCGCTGTGTCAGAAAAATAAATTTTTGCTGCCTTTGATAGCTTCTTATCTATATTTCGGCTCCATGAAGGTAGAGGGTAAAGCAAAAAAAGGCTTTTTAAAAGCTCAATATATCTTCTAATAGTAGCTTCAGATGTTCTTATAAGATCTGTTAGCGAATTAACATTTAATGGCGATCCTATTCTATTAGCGATACCGTATAAAAGGGATGGCATTTGAGAAAAATGCTCGATTTTAGATAGATCATTAATATCTTTTTGAAGAACGTTAAACAAATAATCATTGCACCATTCTCTTCTTTCCTCAGAAGATTTAGCAAGAACAACATTCGGAAACCCTCCTTTCATTAAGATCTCAACGATCTCATGTTGAGACAAGATAGGATAATCAGCTTTCCACTGTTCACTTTTAAAAAGGGATTCTAATAGATTCTCTTTTCTCCCATGTATTTCTCCTTGTGACAAGGGCCACATATTGCAGATTCCCATTCTTCCCGTAAGGCTATCACCTAAATTAGGAACAAGAAGGGGATTTGCTGAGCCTGTAAGTAAATAGCGCCCAGGCTTTCTATTCTCATCAACATCAACTTTTATAGGTAAAAAAATCTCTGGCGCACGCTGTGCTTCGTCAATTATCAAAGGCTTTGCTTTATTGTTTATAAATCCAACGGGATCAAATTGAATTGAAGCAAGAGATGCTATATTGTCACATGAAATATAGCTCATTCCTAAATCATGCCCAATTTTTTTAGAAAGCGTCGTTTTCCCACATTGGCGTGGTCCAACTATTAACATAACAGGCATAGACTGCAATCTTCTTTGCAAAGTCGAAAAAATATTTCTTGTGAACATAAATCCCTTCTTTATATGACGAAATTTTCGTCATATCTTGATGGTATAATCTAATTTCACTTTTTTCAAGGATAAATCAGCAGTAAGCACATTTTTTGTTCTGGTATTAAACTAGGTAAAATGCTTATAAATGAGGTAATTTGGAAACTATATTACCCTATTTAAACATGCATTCATTGAATCAAAAGTTTTTAGCAGAATTGAGCTTTAACAGCGAGCAGCTCACCATTTTGCGCATGCTCGGCGAATATCAAGGCAAACAAAAGCTGTATTGCCGGCAGTCGCCTGAGATTCTTAAGGGTTTGCAGCAAGTGGCTATCATTGAATCTAATGAATCCTCCAATCGTCTGGAAGGCATTGTTGCGCCTTATCATCGCATTACCGACCTGGTCGTTCATAATTCTCCACCTAAAGATCGATCCGAGCAGGAAATTGCCGGCTACCGCGATGCGCTGCAGCTGATCCATCAATCGGCTTCCCATATGCCTATTAACCTCAATATTATTTTGCAGCTGCATTCCTGGCTTTATCGCTATCAAACTGAAACAGGAGGAGCTTGGAAGATATGCGACAACTTGATCACTGAAGTGTACCCTGACGGGCAAAAACGGATCCGCTTTACGCCTTCAACAGCGTTTGAAACGCCCCGCGCCATGGAGCAGTTAGTGTGCAAATACAAACTAAGTGTGCAAGAATGGAGCATAGAACCATTGATCGTAATTCCTCTGGTTATTTTGGATTTTTTGTGCATCCATCCCTTTAAGGATGGCAATGGGCGTACAGCCAGGCTGCTTACCCTTCTCATGCTCTATCATTATGACTATCAGGTGGGGCGTTATATCAGCTTAGAACGCATTTTTGAGGAATCTAAGGAAAGCTATTATGAAACGCTGGAAAAAAGTTCGCAAGGGTGGCATTATGGCAAGCATCAGGTAATGCCCTGGCTTACTTATTTTTGGGGTGTTTTACTGCGCGCCTATAAGGAATTTGAACTGCGTGTCGGCACAATTCACAATGGCAAAGGCAATAAGGCCTTATACATTCGACAGACAATTGAAAACATGATCGGCGCCTTTGCGATTTCTGACATAGAGCGGGCTTGCCCCTCTATTAGCAGGGATACGATCCGACTGGTGCTGCGCCAACTGCGGGATGAGCAAATCATAGTGCCTGTTGGCAAAGGGCGCAACGCTAAATGGATGCGCGAGGGTTAAGATTATGGCTATAATTTTACAGGTGGATGGGTTGACCAAACACTATCCGGGAACCCCTGTAGTGAAAGCTGTTGACAGGATCTCTTTTTCTCTAAGAGAAAAAGAGATCCTGGGCTTGCTGGGCCCCAATGGCTCCGGTAAAACGACAACCATTCAGATGCTATTAGGCACACTCACACCTACTTCAGGATCTATCACTTATTTTGGAAAAGACTTTTATGCGCATAGGACGGAAGTTTTGCAAAATATTTCTTTCGCCAGCACCTATACCAGCCTGCCGTATGTGCTGACTATTGAAGAAAATCTCACTGTGTTCGGGGCGCTTTACGGGTTATCAAAAAAAGAAAGCTACACAAGCTTCTGCCCATTATTAGAGCGCTTTGGCATTTTAGATAAGCTCAAACACAATGTTTCTGCGCTTTCAGCTGGCCAGGTGACCCGCCTCATGTTAGTCAAAGCCTTCTTCATGCGTCCTAAAATTGTTTTATTAGATGAACCGACGGCTTCATTAGATCCTGACATAGCTGCAGACATCTGCAGCTTCCTCCTGGAACAACGTGAGAAATTTAACACCTCCATTTTATTCTCCTCCCACAAGATGAATGAAGTAATGGAAATCTGCGACCGCACCATCTTTTTGAAAGAGGGAAAAATTGTAGCAGACGACCTGCCTGCAAACCTAGCCCGCAGCGCCTCAGCCTTCAAGGTCAGGCTTGCAGTCGTAGACGGTATTAAACGCACACAGGCAATAGCAGAGGCCGAACATTTACAATACAGTCTGGAGCATCGCGTCATAGAGCTTTACATGGACGAAGAGAAAATCCCCTATTTTCTCCATAAGCTGTCGCACGCCAATATCAACTATTCCTCTATTCATATCGACGAACCCTCATTAGAGACGTACTTTTTACAACTAACCAAAAAAGCAAGGCCTCTATGAATTTCAGCCATATCCGCGGGGTATTTTTAAAATACTACTACAGTTTAATCAAAGGGCCTCACCAGCTGTCGGATCTTTTTTATTGGCCTTTAATCGACATTCTACTGTGGGGACTGACTTCAGTTTGGATCCAAAGGCAAAATGACATTCCTCAATTGCCGCTTATTCTAATGACAGCTCTTATTTTTTGGCAGGTAGCCTGGCGCGGCTCCATTGACATTTCTTTTAACCTGCTGCAAGAGCTATGGCACCGTAATTTGGTCAATCTATTCTCCACTCCGCTTAAAATATCAGAGTGGATTGCCGGGGTCTTATTGATCTGCCTTTCTAAACTAGGGGTGACTATTTGCTTCGGCACTTTGATGGTGTATCTCTTATATTCTTTAAATATCCTTGCCATCGGCTGGGCATTTTTGCCCTTTGCAGCTCTCCTTATCATATTTGGCTGGTCGATCGGCTTCCTTTCAGCCGGACTGATTGTCTATTGGGGACATCGTATGGAGATGCTCGCCTGGATGTCAGCATTTGCTTTCGCTCCCTTTAGCGCTGTCTTTTATCCGGCAAGTTCATTGCCTGAATGGGCCCAGATAGTAGCTTGGTGCCTGCCCACCACCTATGTATTTGAAGGGATGCGTCAAGTATTGACCTTAAGGGTTATCCCTTGGCATTATTTACAAATGAGCCTTATATTAGACATTCTATTTTTGACCCTTTCTGTTTTCTTTTTTAGGTATATGTTTGAAAAGAGCCGCGCTAAAGGACTGGCTCGTTTAGAGTAACTTAATATTTCTTTAACAAATACTTTCTATAATAAGAAAAAAACTTTGTATGACAGATCATTGTAAAAATATAGAAAAATCAAAAAAGGCCTTATCCAGGTATCAGGAAAATTCGGACTGGTACACTTTGAAGGTCGTTGAAGATCAAGAGGGTGATTTTCTCTCCCTTTCGCCTACTCCCTGGTATGGCGACCTTGAAACAAAACGAGGCTATGATCGGGCAAAGCAGAACAAAGTGCTCGAATACCTGGAAGAACATAAGGAGTTGCTCTTTCCCTCTTCGGAAAAAGATGAATTTGAACTTCTTTGGAAAAAAATCAGCAAAAAACCTATCGACACCAAAATCCATGCCGTCTTTGAATCTCAACTAAAAAAAACAAATGATCTTAATGATCGCATAAATTTTTCTAAAAGTGAGACGGAAACATTAGTCCGCTAAGATTTGCAAAAAATATCTCATGGATATTAGTGATATAAATATAGATAGATCTAGAGAGGCAATCGGGCAATTCAATGCCTGTGATTCACAGAATCCGCTCTTTACCCATCTTAAGTTAGTGCAAGAAGGAGGGCAACTCTATTTAAAGGCAGTTGCATTGACCGCATCAGAGCGAATTGCCAGAAGATTGGGTTATGGCTCAACCGACCTGGCAAAAATTGCCGAGTTCCTCTACGTAAACCGCAACACTCTTTTTCCAGAACCTTATGCGCATCGCTATGCAAGTGACCGATTAACTAGAAAACTGCAGGCCTACCAGAATACCCGGCAAAGAATGTCCAATTATCCTTTAGCAAATAGACAAATAGGCGAATTACTCAATTATTTACTATCCTTTGAAGAGAAACTGGAAAAAATTATTTCAAATCAAGATGCTGCCGCCTTTGGAAAACTTTTTAAAGGGCAGCTTCCGCTAAGCGCAATCGAAGGAAAGGGCCGCTGCCCGCATCCTGTACATCCAGTGGGCTTTGAAAAGATTTTAACTTTTTTACAAACTATATCCCGTCGTCTACCCCTCTCAGAAAGGGAAGCTCTTTTTTCTGGAAATAGTGAGAATACGGCCCCTTTCCATTATTTTGCAAAACACTACTTTCAAGGCGCCGGAAATGTTTTTACAGACTCAGCATGGTGGCACGTACTTGCAAAGCTGATCATCTGTATACCTTCCACATGCTTTAAGGAAAATTTAGGCACCAATGGGCAAACTGTTTTCCCTTCTGCAGGCAGCTTGCTGGAGGAAAAGCTTTCCCGGGAAGAAACCAGCCAAAACTTAGATCTCTTTATCAAAGCCGTACCAGCCGAATCCTTAAAATACATTTTTACTTATCCTTTATTAAGGTTTATCGGCATAGAAAAGCACCAGCTAATGCATCCGGTAATTCAAAGTATTCTCCAGTCAATTCCTGCAGAAGATAAACCGGGTTTTCGCATTGAAGCTCTTGCTGCCCTAAAATCTTTGATTAACTATGCGGCATTTTTCAACGCAGAACAACCCGCGGTAAAAGCTATACATCAAAGTATAAGCAGTGTAATAAATCTTTTTGGTCCCCTTGAATCGATAGATGATGTTACGGAAGGCAAGCGGGGATTATTTATAAATATATTGCAATATCCCTCCCTGGCGCAAGGCTATTATAATAAACACCCTTTGGACTTTACACAGCGTATAAATGCGCTTGGCGGATTTGCAGCGCTTCCTGAAACAGTTCAAGAAAAGGTTTGTTTTATCCTGCCTGAAAAAGCATTATCAGCTTTTATTGCCGCCCGTATAGGGGAAAGGGAAAAAATACTGAAAACACCCTTGTCAGTCTATTCAGCAGAGGAAGAAAAAGACTTTTATTCCATCTTCCTCAGCATAACTGCTCTTGATGTTAAAGATGATTTTTCCTCTGTGGTCAAAACGATAAGTTTTCTGCTGGATCATTTTTCACCTTTTCATTTCATCTGCCTTTTAGGGACAACCGAGTACCAGTCTATTGTTGCCGCCTATCTCGTTTGCTTCCTGCAGTTTCATACTGAAATGCTGCTTCCGCGCTTTTCTTGCCATGCATTTTCCAAAATAGAAACTAAGTATTTTCATGAGGAAATCAAACCCCTGCTCCTAAATACGTTTATCAGTAAAGTTGGCCATGAGTTAAGCAGGTTTCAAATTGGATATGATACACTTATCCACGCCTCTAAAGTAGTTGTAGAGGAAGCAATGCCGGAACCGCAAAATGGACCCAAACCGCCCAGTCCAGAAGATCTCCTGCTGGTAGAGGCAGAAGTCTGCTTGCCCGGCATAGAGTCTTTTCTCGCTAAACTGCTGGAAAGTGAAAATTTTTCAGAAAATACAGAGTTCCTAAAACAGTGCCTTGAAAGAACGCAAAAACTAAAGGCCCTATATAAACCCCTGCAAACCGCTCCAATTGCTAGCTATAAAGCCCCTGATGAATTTTGCGATTCTATTTTATTCACAATTATGAGAACTCCGTTAACTTTACCCTTTAGCGATAGCGGGGCTAACTCAATAGAGAAGCTGGAACGGGTTGATGCGCTTATCTTTAAGAAACGTGAAAACCGGGTTCTTTTAGACAATGGGGAAGTCTTATATAAAAACCCTTTTAATAGACAAGAACACCCTAGAACTGAATTTAAGGTCGATAAAGACCTGCAGATCAAAATTGAGGAGTGGAAAAAAGCCCGTCCCTACTGGGAAGAGTATTCAGACAAGCATTTTATTTAGAAGCTGTAAATATGGCTCAAAAGTAAAATAGCTATAGTTCTTCTAAATCTTGATCTCTGCTGACAAGGTATGTGGAGTAGTATGCTTTCGCAAAAGCGGTTAAATCCTTATCCACAGATTTTAAAACACTTGCCAGCAATATATATGGCGTATTTTTATTTTCAACAAGCGCATCTAAAATTGATTTTCCAATTTGGATATGCGGAAGAGAAAGAAGATGTTCCCCAAAGGCAAACTCTCCTGTTGAAAATGAAGTTGTCGCCAGCGAGGTCAAGTTTGGAGAAGAAATAATTTGCGCCAAGCAGTTCTGACTGGCGTAAGCTAAAGCTTCTCTGGCGCTAGCAGACAGTGCCATATGTATTAAACAATAGAGCAAACTTCTATTCTGGTTGACTGCAGGCAGTTTAATAAAAGCTGTTATGATTTCCCGAATATCAGCAAGGCAATTATCGTTTTCCAGAGACTTTGTCATTTGTAAAAAGATGCTATACAAAAATTCAATCGTTGCCTCTGCTAACTCTAAAGAAAACATTTCTTTTAAGGTAGGAGTATTGAGAAAAAATTTTACAGTATGTGGTTGTAGATGTACGACAGCATTATATAAGGCTTCTTCTAGATTCACAACCCCCTTGACATGCGGGTGGGCTAAAAGAACATCCATGGCGGCAAAATTTTCTTTTTGCAAAGCAACTTTCCAAGCCTTGTTCTCGTCAACTGTTGGATCGACACGGGAATCATTAAGCAATACAGTTAATAAACTCGATTTATTTTTTTTGGCAGCGTACTGCAATAAAAAATTAGCATCCAAGCTTGGGTCTATGGTGCCAAAGGCAATTAATGCCTCTATCGCTGCAATTTTATTGCTTTCCGCTAATTCCCTAATAAAGGCAGTTGAACATTGGCTGCTGTCAGCACCGTTTTCTAGCAAAAGTTTAACCATGCGCGGATCATCAGACCTCGCGGCGCACAAAAGAGCAGGCTGCAGACTAGAGGCTCTAATCCTTTCATTTTTTAACAAAACTTTTGCCAGTTTATAGTCATTTCTCATGACAGCTAGCTCAAGGGATTCAACTGAATGTAAAAGACTTGGATTAGCTGCCATGCGTAAAATTTCCGCACGCGGCTGAAGATTTTGCCGCAGCACTTTTAAAAAAGGCCCGCTATTTTTATCTTGCGTTTCTAGTTGTACGGATCGGCCGCTTCCATTTAGACTCGCGGCTTTTCCGCCCCTCTCTGTATCCTGCAGGATTTCTTTTGCAAGAGTTGCCTCTGCCCTTTCTAAGCTTGCGTTAGGGAATGCAAATTCTTTACCCGTACCGACAGTAAAAACGCTAACCGCTTCCATATTGCCTTATTATTTTAAGATAAAAGACCAATAATACTACTATAAATATAAACTTTCTAGCAATCAGGTAGGAGTCATTAGACTTCTTGCGTAATTAGCTTTGTAATTACGCAAGAAGTCTAATATCTAAAAGCAGGATTTTACAACCGGTTAAGCAGGTGGTCGCCTATTCTCAGGGCATTGGCAATTGCGGTCAGCGAAGGATTCACTGCCCCAATGCTTGGGAAAAAGCTAGTGTCCACTACATAGAGATTATCCAACTCATGCGCTTTGCAATTGAGATCGAGGACTGAAGTTTTAGGGTCTTTGCCAAAGCGGCATGTGCCAGCTTGGTGGGCTACGCCAGCCACAGGAATTTCGGATTTAAGGTAGGCATGGCGAGGAATTAAATGATCGGGATGCATGCCCAGATGTCCCAGCATTGATTTCAATTTCTCATATAGTTGCCTGGTGGGGACCTGGTTATTATGCAGGTAGGTGAGTTGCACTTGCCCCTGTTGATCTACAGTGATGCGATTGTCTGGATTGGGGAGATCTTCAGTCGTTAACCAAAAGTCTACAGCATGCTCGGCAATTTTGTCCAAAAACATGGTCGGGACAAGTGCTGTTTCGATCGGTTTCTCCCCTTTAAACATAGCCCCTTGCGACTTGCCAATCATTTGAATGTTGCCGAGAGGATAGGGAAATTCCTTGGTAGCCAGGTAGTAGTCGTTAATCGCTAAAGTTTTTTGGAATTTAGTGGGATTGGGTTCTAAAGAAAGCGCCAATACGGCTTGGCTGTTGTGAAACATATAATTCCTCCCAACTTGGCCGGAGCCGTTGGCCAAGCCATTTGGGTGCTTGTCATTGGCCGACATGAGAAGCAATTTAGCCGTATTTGCAGCTCCGCAGGAAACCACTACAATATCCGCCTGGAGAAGCTCTGTGCGTCCCTCAATTTCCACCTCGACTTGGGCCACTTTTTTGCCTGAAGGATCGGTATGCAATTTCTTGACAAAAGCGCCAATCTGCAAAACGACATTGGGATATTCAAGCGCTGGCCGAACGCCGCAAGTTTCAGCATCTGCTTTTGCATGGACAAGACAAGGAAAGCCATCGCAAGTATCGCAGCGGATGCATTTACTAAAAGCGCGGTTGGCCTCATTTAACATTATGCCGCAAGGCGCAGAAAACGGATGATACCCGGCTTTAGTCAAATCGTCAAAAAGCTTTTGGATCCTGGGTTCATGCGACACAGGCGGGTACGGGTAGGGCTTGCTCGCTGGCGGCTCCGTGGGATCGCCATGACGATCGCCATGGACATAGTAAAGCTCTTCTGCACGGCAATAATAAGGCTCAAGCTCTTCATAACTAATGGGCCAAGCTGGAGAGATCCCGTCCTGGTGCTTGATTTCTCCAAAATCCTCTTTCCGCAAGCGATAGAGTGCAGCCCCATACATTTTTGTAGCGCCGCCCACATAGTAATGAACTTGAGGCTGAAACAACTTTCCAGAAGCATCCTTCCATTTATCCGGCGTAATATAGCGGTTTTCGACAAATACCGACTCCACACTCCAGTTGGGCTTTTCCCGCGGCAGCCATTCCCCCCGCTCCAAAATCAGGATGCGCTTGCCGGATGGCGCCAAATGCCTGGCCAGGGTTCCGCCGCCTGCGCCGCTGCCGATAATGATGATATCATAATTGCTATCCATAATTTACCCCTGAGGAATTTCTGCCGACTCCAACACTTTTGGAGGTGTTTTATTTACTGTAAATTTGCCATACTGATCGATCATTTTTGCGACCAATGCGGTCCAGCCTGTTTGATTGCTAGCCCCTAATCCGGCGCCATTATCTCCATGAAAATACTCATGGAAGAGGATATAGTCGCGCCAGTGGGGGTCTGTCTGGAATTTCTCAGTGCCGCCATACACAGGCCTGCGTCCATCTTTATTTTTTAAAAATATATTGATCATGCGCAAGCATATATCTTCAGACACATCCCAAAGAGAACATTGTTTCCCGGAACCTGCAGGATGCTCAACCGTGAAGCCATCCCCCAAATAGTAGTGAAACTTCTGCAAAGACTCTATGAAGAGAAAATTGGTAGGAAACCAAATGGGCCCCCTCCAGTTGGAATTGCCTCCGAAAAGGGAAGTGGTGGATTCAGCAGGTTCATAATCTACTGTCAGCGCTTTTCCATGATACGCTATTACAAACGGGTGTTTCAGATGATATTTTGAAACAGACCGTATGCCGTAATCACTTAAAAATTCTTCAGGATCTAAAGCTATTTTCAAAATGCGCTTCAATTTTGCCGGGTTGGTCAAGGAGAGCAATACCGGACCTGCCCCTTCCAGCCTGCTCCAATCGCCAATGTCCTTTAGCAAATCGGAACGATGCTTGACAAACCAGTCAAAATAATCGCGATATTTTTTAAATTGCCCGGAATCAGTTAAATTGCTGGTGGCCACAGCAAAAACAGGGGTCAGGCTGACGAATGATCGCTCGGTGATTTCAATCTGCTGGCCGTCTGCGGTCACTAGGTTTCCATAATAAAACCCTCTTTGTTCATCCCATAACCCTTTGCGTCCTGCTGTGGGCGTATTCATGGCATCGGCAATATCGATAAAATGGCCGAAAAACTTGGTTGCCATATCCTGATAAACAGGATCTTCGATTGCAAGCTCCAGCGCAATTTCAAGCATATTGAGGCAAAACATTCCCATCCATGACGTCCCGTCAACCTGCTCTAACTTTTCTCCTTTTTCTAAGCCATGCGTGCGATCGATCGGCCCTATGTTATCCAAGCCTAAAAAACCGCCTTCAAAAATATTTTTACCGCCGATATCTTTGCGGTTGACCCACCAGGTAAAGTAGAGCAGCAGCTTCTCGAAAACAGCTTCTAAAAAGGCCCTGTCCTTCCGGTTATAGCGGAGCGACTCAATTTGATAAATACGCAAGGCTGCCCAGGCTTGCACAGGCGGATTGACATCGCCAAAAGCCCATTCATAAGCAGGCAATTGGCCGCTCGGATGAATGTACCAAACCTTGGTTAGCTGGCGCAGCTGCTGTTTGGCAAAGCCGGGATCGATCATAGCTAAAGGGATAGTGTGATAAGCCAAATCCCAGGCTGCAAACCAAGGGTATTCCCACTTATCAGGCATGGAGAAAATGTCGCGGCCATTGACATGCTTCCAATTGGAATTTCTTCCTTGCAGCCTTTCAACTGGAGGCTTTGGCATAGCAGGGTCGCCTGCCAGCCAAGCCTCTACATTATAATGATAAAACTGCTTATTCCAGAGCAGCCCTGCAAACGCTTGCCGCTGCACATTGCGCATATCTTCCGATATATCATAAGGGGTCACGTGCTTATAGAAATCATCGGCCTCCTGCTTCCTTAATGAGAATATATCAGCAAAATTCTCTGGAAAAGGGTCGGCTGTTTCCTGCCAGCTTAAACGAAGGTAGACAACTTGCTCTTCGCCTGCTTTGATCCCTAAGGCATATTGCGCTGCCGCTTTACTGCCAGTTTGCGCCGGATTAACTGCGGTTTTAACATCTCCGACTATAAAATTATTGATGCCATCTTTGACATACTGTGCAGTATTTTTCGTGCTATAAAGCGCTTCGTTATTGGTTTCATTTTCCGTAAAAAGAAGCGCATCTGCGGATCGGCAATACAAGTAGTAATCTCCGACCTCCTCATGCGATGCATGCGCCACCAACACATCGCCTATCGGATTCGCCGCTTTGATGGAAGATTGACGCCCCCTGCCATCCCACACCCAGGTATTTTTAAACCACAATGTGGGCAGTAAGCATAGCTTCGCGTCTTCCGGCCCGCGGTTAGCCGCTGTGATCCGAATAAAGATATCCCGCTCCTGCTGCTTGCAATATTCGACGAACACATCGAAATAACGGTTTTGATCGAATATCCCAGTGTCTAGAAGTTCGTACTCAAACTCCAAGCGGGTGCGCTGGCCATTGACGCGCACCAGATCCTCATAAGGGAAAGCCCCTTGCGGGTACTTATAAAGATACTTCATGTAGGCATGGGAAGGCACATTATCGAGATAAAAATAGTACTCTTTTACGTCTTCCCCGTGATTGCCTTGCTGATTGGTCAAGCCAAACAGCCGCTCCTTGAGATGGGCATCCCGGTAATTCCAAAGCGCCAGCGAAAAACATAAATATTGCCTGTCATCGCTGATGCCGGCTATGCCATCTTCGCCCCAGCGATACGTTCTTGAACGGGAATGTTCATAAGGAAAATATTCCCAGGCATGGCCTGTAGCGCTGTAATCTTCCCTGACAGTCCCCCATTGCCTTTCACTTAAATACGGCCCCCACAAACGCCAGCCGCTCACACCGGCTTGTTCATCAGCCAATCTGCGCTCTTCTGCTGTAATCATAAGCCCGGACTCTGCTGCATCATGCCTCCATCAACCACCACTGTTGTCGACGTCATGTAGCTGGACCCTGAACTTGCCAAAAAGGCCACTACAGCAGCTATTTCCTTAGGATCAGCCATGCGCCCTAGCGGGATGGCAGCATCCAGGCGCTGCATTAAAGCGGGATCTTTCATGGTAATTCGATTGATCGGCGTTGCCACAGCCCCTGGAGCTACCCCTACTACATTGATATTGTATTTAGCCAATTCCACACCGGCAGTACGCGTCAGCATGCGCATGCCCCCTTTCGATACGCAATAAGGAATATTGCCAGGCATTGGCCAGTCTTCGTGAATGGAAGTAACATTAATGATTTTTCCGCCTTTTCCTTGCTTGATCATCTGCCTGGCGGCAATCTGGGTGCCGAAAAAAGCGCTTTTTAAATTGATCGAAAGCACTTTTTCATACTGTTCTTCCGTGGTGTCAATAATCGAAGTGCGGGTTTCAACCCCGGCATTGTTGATCATAATGTCAACTCCGCCAAACTTAGCGGCGGCGGCTTGCACCAATTTCTCCAAATCCGCAACTTTGCTGACATCAGCTTGTACGCCTATTGCTTGCTCCCCTAATGCAATTATCTGCTGCTCAAGCTCCGTTGTAGCCTCAGGATGCACAATGTAATCGATGACAATATTCGCCCCTTGCCTGGCAAGCTCAAGAGCTATGGTGGCGCCTATGCCGCTATTGCCTCCGGTAACGATTGCGACTTTGTTTTTAAGATCCATATTTCCCTCCATGTGGCTTTGAAGACTTGACAAGATAGCTGGCCAATAGCGTCAATATAATCGCAATGCCTCCGCTAATGGCAAAAATCACCCGCAAATTAACACCTAAAAGATGCTCCATGGGGCCGACTCCAAAAGCTGAAATCCCATAGCCCATTAAATAAAACGCGATAATGGCTCCGGCAGCTGATGAAGACAAGCCTGTAATTTGTTCTGTGGCGAAACTGATAGTCAGGGGCAGCAGCGCTGAGCAGCCAATTCCCGCAACACCAAAAGCCAGAATCGCTTGCACTTCCCCTCCCGGCCTTATCAAAGAAAGGGCGGCAAGCGATAGGGCAATCAAAAGAGGCAGGGAGCGGAAGGTTGTCTGCTTGCTGAACGGGGCAAAGAACACGCGGCCTAAAGTCACCATCAGCCAAAAAGAGCTCAATGCCAGCGATGCTTTGGTTAAACTAGAGCCCAAAACGCTGCTCATATACAGGGAAGCCCAGTTCCCATTAACAGTTTCTAACATGCCGTAAAGCAGTGCAAAAAAAGCAAACAGCCAAAACTGCATAGGCAGCCTTGCTTTACTTGGCTCATCTGTTTTCTCCCTTAGTTGTAAAGGCAATGCCAAAGAGCAAAGAAGCATGAATGTAAACGCAGCGGCTAAACAAATAGGAAGCTGCCACCAGGCAGCCATCTTTGTAAAAAGGGTCACCAAAACTGGAGAAAGCGCCGTCCCCAAGCCCAGCAAGGCATTTAAAATTAAAATGGCGGAATCAATCTTCTTGGGAAAATGCTCGGCTGTTAAGGCGTTCAAAAATGGGACTAGCAATCCAAAGCCGATGCCGATACAGCCTGTGGCTCCAAGCAATATAATATAGGCGCTATCAGGGTCATGCTGAAGTTGCACACTAAAAGCCAGCAAGGCCATGGCCAATACATTGGCAACTAACCCTAGCAAGAAGGGGATTTTAATTTTTCCGCGCAGGGCAATTTCTGTGCTCAGAAACGAAAATATAATGGACAAAATTACTTGCGGAAGAAACAAGTAGCCATAGGCCGAATTAGAATAATTAAACCCTTGAGCACTTGTAAGGATGGGGCTTACGGCGGGGAATGCCACCAGATTAATCCCTTGCAGCATGCCGATAATGAAAAGTGCGGCCGTTTGCCAATAGATCATCGGACAGCCTCAGGGTCAATTTGCGGCACGGGCTTGGCGCCTTTGGTATGCAGCTTAATAGCCCATACTGAATCCGAGGAGCAGATAAATAAGATATTATTATCTTTGCCGCCAAAAGTTAAATTGGCGGTTTCTTTAGGCATCCGAATTTTTCCAATAAGTTTACCGGCTGGATTAAATACCTGTATGCCGTCCATGGCCCCAACGTAAATATTGCCATGAATATCTAAGCGCATCCCGTCAGGGAAGCCGGGTGACACAACGGCAAATGTTCTCTGGTTAGCTAATTCCCCTGTTTCCAGCAGGTCAAATGCATAAATGGTATGGGGGAAAGGAGGATAATAGGTGCGAGGTGCTTGAATAGCGGCGCTATCGATTACATAGAGGATCTTTTCATCAGGAGAAAAGGCCAGGCCGTTCGGCATTTTTAAAGTGGTGATTACAGCCTTTAACTCGCCGCTTTTAGGGTCAAACCTGTAGACATTGTTGGGCAGATAACACTCTTGAGGAAACTGCAAACATCCATATGAGGGATCGGTAAACCAGACGCTGCCATCTGATTTGACTATCACATCATTAGGGGAATTCAGCGGCTTTCCTTCATAAAAGCCGGCTAAAGTGCGCACTTCGCCATTTAATTCAGTAATTGAAACCCGGCGTCCTGTCGTTTCGGCCGTCAGCAATCTCCCTTGAAGGTCAGCTGTTTGCCCGTCAGCTATGCTGGACGGGTGGCGGAAGATTTCCGGCTTGCTCCAAGAAATAGGTGTAATGGTGTTATAAGGGCCGATTCCATGCCAGCGCATGATGAGGATATTGTCATTAATCTGATCGGTAAATAATAAATACCCATCGTCTTTACCTTTAAAGGAGACGTAAACAGGCCCTTCAGTAAAGCCGAAGCCTTCGGCAAGATGTACAAGTTCAGGTTTCTTCCCGAGAATCTTGGCAAACTCTTCATCGTAAACTTCTAATGGGAGCTGAGGCTTTTCAGCAATTGGGTATTCAGGATTGTTCACAATCCCATCATTTATAAAGCTTTTAATGTAGGAAAACCCTTGAACATAACAAGGAATTAACAGCAAACTAAATAACAAATACTTACGCATAGCACAGCTCTTTTATATTCTTAATCTTATTCTCTTGCCCGTGCCCATTTACGTCTCTTTGAGCCAATTCCATAAAATCTAATCGAGCTACGCAGCCGCGAATGCGGCGAAAGCATGTAGCCACAGGCATGAGCCTGTGGAAACATTCAATCATATAACAAGCCGTGAATACGGCGAGAGAATCAGTTGACATTTACAATAACGCTTGTAAATGTTCATAACCTTTCTCTATCGCGGCTTACGCAGCTTATTGTTTTTTTATGCCCACCACAGGCTTACGCCTGCGGCTACACACTTCCGCCGCATTCGCGGCTAACTTAACAACAATCAACTGGCACTTAGACCCTGATTGCTACCTTCTAAGGGTCAGATTCGAGTTCTTTTCCTCTAGGAGCTCGCACGAAGCCCTGAAAATCAGTAGGCCATATTAATAATATGACCTACTGATTTTTGCGAGCTCCTAGAGAGAAAAAACTCTCGAATATGACCTATTATAAGGTAGCAATCAGG
>JAEYWL010000045.1 GCA_023428915.1 Verrucomicrobiota bacterium | reverse complement strand
CACACAAGCTTTATTTACTTCTCTGTCCTAAAACAGAGTCTTTTGCTTGCACATTGCCTTTCTTATACTGTCAATATAACTTGCTTAACTCGCTGGTTAAGCTGTTCTTTTCGTTTCGTACGCGCTTTGTTTCACTCGCGTTCTATTATCGAAAGTACGCAAAATATACATAATCGCAGATTTATTCTGCAATGTCTTTTGCGAACTTTTTTTATATTACTCTTAGGATGTGATCAGAAGGCTATTTTTTTCTAATTTGACTTTGTCTGCTGTAAGATTTATGAATGTTAGATTGCTTAAATTTTAGAGAAAAATACGTATGCCTGCTGCTTATCCAACTTTTCGCATGAAATTACTGGCCATCCTGCAACTCTGCATTGTTCTTTCTTACATGTTATGGATTTTTGGCTGGCCTTTTTTAGGTGAAGTGTTTACCCATCGCTCCAGAGAGTTGGTTTTTCAGACTGTAATGGGAAGAGGAGAGCTCGCAGTTAAGTATCTCGGCGAAGCGCAACGCGAAGCTAATCAAGCGCGTTTTGCCACGCTGCCTGTGGAACAGCAACAGCTCATTCAAAGGGCCAGTCAAATACAAGCACAAGATCTGAGCCGGCCATTCCTGATAAAAATCTTTTCCGGAGTACAAGGGATATTGGAACTCCCGCCGCTTTTTATCGCCTGGTTAGTTTTCGGCTTGCTGCTCCCCATTTGGGTATTAAAAGCCAAGCCTTGGATCAGAGGCGCTGTGTGGCTTTTGCCTTTTATCACGCTGCTTTACGCTATAGATAACAGACAGTTTGGCGGTGAGTTAATTGACCCAGAAGCCTCTCTTTATCCAGCAGAGGAGAGCTTAATTGTAAACTATGGCAATGGCAGGCTTTCTACAAGTATTGCAGAACAGCATGTAGAACTTAAAGAAGCTTGGGATCGCTATTTAGTAGCAGAATGGTCTAAAAACGCAGCAGAGCCGTATGAAGATAAATTACAAGCCGGCAATTACTATTTCCAAGCCGCTCGTGCTGAACGAATTGCCGCCGCTCCGATACCTAGTTTACAGAAAAAATTTTCTGCTAAAGACTCTTTCTGGCTACTAGGAGTCTTTTTATTTTGGAACCTTCTATTTGCTTTAATATGTTCCCAAAAAATTATGAATCGCATAAGATAATAACTTTACATAACAATAACAAAGTTAGAGATTTATATGTTGTACGGTGGCTTAACTTTAAAAGATAATTTTTTAGTCGAACCCTTAATAAGTTTTCATAAAGAAACAATAAGAATATGGACTCAAGATGCAAAAGCTCAAAACAGATCTACCCTCTCTTTAATTTCAGAACGCGTATTTTCTATACTGTATGCTCCTCCTATATATATAGCTTTGGGTACTGTTGCAGCAGTAGGATATGCCCTAAATTTTTATATTTTAAGTAAGAAAGCAGCTGAACTTAAAAAACAACAAACAGAGGGTATTGAACAGTTTTCTACCAATTTATTTATGCAATTGAAGCAACGGCAAGAGGAGGATCGCAAGCAAAATAACCCACTGCATGATTTTAAGATTTGTATTCATTTAAACTCTAAAAAAGAGAAAGGAGCATATGTTAGCAGGCTAATTAAAAAGAGCGAAGATATACAAACAACAGTCGAAAATATAAAAAAGGAATTAGTGACATTAATCGCAGGTGAGCCTTTGGGGCATTACTCATCCATTAGGTGGTTTGGTATCACTAATAAAAGACTATTTGAAAAGAAAGTTTCGCTTCTTAATGGCTGCAAAACTTTAACAGGTAGAGAGGAAGACCTTAAAAGTCGATTAGAACCTCTAAACTCCTGTTTGTTTTGTCAAGAACGTATTAAAAATATATCAATGATCTACCTTGGCTTATGCTGTGAAGAAATCATTGACTCATGGGGCAATTTCAGTAGTCCAAAAACAATACCGAACTTTTACTATTCAGAGGCAACTAAAGTTCTCCCTATTACAATGTTTGATAGCTTTTTAAGAAAAATTTAAAAAAGATGATAATAATGCTGATCGATTAAAGAGGTTAGAGCTGAAAGCTCTTATCACTATTGCAAATAGGGACTAAGCTTTTTCTACACCGTTCGAACTAATCATAAAATAGTGACTAGGATGCGACGCTGGCCTGTACAGGCTGTGCGTACATGAAGAGCGGGAATGTTGTCCACTAACAGCACACCCCTTACCTGCCAATTTATAAGGCGGCAAAAAAATGAGCCTAGCTTTTGAAAAATTTCCTCCAAAAAATAAAGCGGCAACAATAGTAACAGTCATAATTTCCGCAGAGTTCATCTTACATTGAGCATCATTGATAATGCCAAAAGAGGCAAGTAAATCATCGCAGAAGCTGTAAATAAAAATAAATTGTTCTTCCATAATTCCTCCGAGGTTTCGAAGAAATATTATCTAGAATCATCATACTACCTTAGTAGTATTTTTTTAAACAGGTGTGCACACTTCCTGGTACCCCTCTTCCACTCTTTGATCAATTACTTCTTGTTCAATAAGCTTAGCTGGTTTCGGATATTCCAGTTGGATCTCGCAAAAGGGTGTAGCTAATAGCGAAATGGCAATTGATAACTTCGTACATAGATCGCTAGATAGAAAAAAATATATCAACTGTACCTCTATCCCCCTATTTGCTTCATTGGTTTTGATTGCAGAAAAAAGGGAATTAGATTCATAAGAAGGCTATGTAAAGTTTTTTTTAAACACTTGCGAGAGAAGAGGTTTATCTATGAACCCTGAGAAAAACACCCCGAATCCTAAGCCAGAAAAAAGCAGCTCCATTGGATATACGCTTATAATCCTGCTGATTATTTTAGCCTTGCTTATTGGGGGATACTATTATTTCAATCCCTATCATACGCAGCCAAGCGAAATTGCTAAAGCGCAAATCGAAGCCATCAGGAAAAATGATTGGCATAAAGCTTATGAGTATACTTCAAAAGAGTACCAACAAAAAAATAGTCTCGAAAATTTTAAAGGCTTGATTCAACAATTTCCGGCCATCACCAGCAAAAAAGAAATAGTGCCCCAGGCCGAAGAAATCGAGCAGGACTCCGGCACTGTTTTAGTCGTAATTGAAGATGAAAATGGCATTCCCCAACCGATTATTTACAATTTCAAGCAGGAAGGCAATAAGTGGAAAATTGCCAATATGCAGATCTTAAACAGAAATGTTGAACCTGGGAAAAAAAAGGTTGGCCTGGTTCACAGCAAAGTGGGTAAAGCCCTTTTAGCCCAAAACGATACAGTGTCAGCTCCAAAGACGAAATACGGCAGCATCGATTATGCTAAGCCAAAAGCGATTGTCGAAAAGATGCTGCAGCTGTTAAAAGATGGCGATGCAGCGAAAGCTTATAACGAATTTGCCTCTGTTGAATTTAAGGAATACACCTCCCTGGACTCTTTCAAAGAGTTTGTGCAAGGCTATCCCGAATTTAAAAATGATAAGGCTATTATCGAGCCGGGCACTTTAGATGATGAACGGGTATTATTCCCTGTTACATTTGAAGCCCAAAATGGAAAAAGCCACGCAGAATTCAGGCTTGTCACTAATGATAATGCCTGGAAGGTCTGGGGTATCCGTTTTATTGATTCAGCTTATGACTATGCCTTAAACGAAAAAGACAAACAAACTTTTCTCGACATTATCAATAAACAGCTGAAAGAAGTTCAAGAGGATAACATCGCAAACGCTTACCGCAACTACACCTCGCCAGAATTTCAAGAAGCCACTTCCCTGCAGGATTTCAAAACATTCCTAAGCAGCTACCCTGCTTTCAAAGAGTACAAAAAAATTGATGTGGCAGACGCACAGATGAAAGGCAATTTAGCTCTCATGCAATTGGCTTTAGAATCACCGAAGGACATTATTGAGGTGGATTATAGATTTGTTAAAATAAATGGCCAATGGAAGGTTTGGGGTATTCTGGTGGTGCAAGAAACACCGATAGAAGAAGGCAGCAGCCAACAGGCAAAAGAGAAATCCCTTTCTGTAATTAATGACCAGCTTGCCGCTATTAAAGAAAAAGACTTTTCAAAGGCTTATTACGCGTATACCTCGCAAGGCTTTCAAGACGCCTCTTCCTTTAATGATTTTGTAAAATTCATGGAAGATCATCCTTTCATGGCAAAGATTAAAAATTTTGAATTCTCTAACATTTCCGGTGGCAAAGAGACTACAATTACAGGCTTTTACCATACTGACAGTGATAAAATCGGCGTGGAATATAGGCTTGTATCAGAAAACCAACGCTTAAAAATTTTAAGTTTACAACTTATTGACAATGTTGATGCGGCCAAAAATGGAGGAAATCAGGAAACTTCAAGCGAAGAATCCCCTTCAGGCCGCATGGAGTTTTCCAAAGCCCTATTCGGCACCAAAACAGACTTAAATGGCATCGTCACTAAGCCTACAACTGAATTTACGACAGATGATGAAGATATCACCTTTAATTTATTTATTACCGGCGGGAAAAAAGGCGCAAAGTTGACATTTGAATTAGAGCATCTGGAGACAAAGTCCAAAATTCCCGCTATCGAGACAGCCATTACAAAGAATGGGGATTCAGTGATCAGCATCATCTTTTCTCCGCCTACCCAAGGTTGGCCTGAAGGCGATTATAAAGTATGGGTTTCAAGCGACACAGGGGTTAAAAAAGATTACTCTATGAGAGTGGAGGAGGACTAATTGCACTTCTTATTACTTTATTCAATCGCTGCTTTAGCACTGTATCAGCCCTTGCATGGGCTGATACTCCCTCCTGCCGACAAGCTAATCGCCCTAGTCCAGCACGACACTGACAAAACTCCGGCTCTTGGAACTGCTTCATTTGAACAACAGCGCAGCATGCAAAACACAATTGAACAAGAGTTAAGTGCGATCGGACTAGGCAATGTTGAATTCGCCTATCAAAATTATTTAACGAGAGATTTTCAACGTCAAACCTCGCTGGAGATCTTCAGAAAATTTATCGACCAATATGGCGACCTTTGGGACCAGGCCCATTTCGATTATAAAAAAATCCCCATTCATGAAGACAGGGTTGCCGTAGTTAAAGGGACGCTTTCAAGCTCTTATTCAATTACTTATTTCATGAAAGAAGAAGATGATGAGTGGAAAATATTAGGTATTGAGGTACTTCCAAGAGATTAATACGAAATTAAACAGGAGGTGTTTATGCCAGGTAAAAAACATTTAAAAGGCGTAGGGCAAAAAGAACAACGCATGTATGAGCATATTGAAGAACAGGCAGAAAAGTCCGGCCGGTATGGCAAAAGAGCTAAAGAGGTTGCTGCCCGCACCGTCATGAAGCACCATAAAAAAGAAGGCCACCACAAAGGGGAATAGCTTATCTTACACTATTGCATGCCGTGCCCGATTTTTATTTTTTTAACCTCTCCTAAATTTAATTGACTGCTGTTATGCTAGTGCAGTTATTAAAATCCAACTTGCTACCTTCTAAGGTAGCAAGTTGGATTTAAAATCGGGCGCGAAAGTAATTTTATAGACTTAGTTCCATCATGCACATTATATCAGGTAAATTTCGTAATATCCCTCTAATCACGCCAAAAGGACTGGCGACCAGGCCAACTTCCAGCCAGTTGCGGGCTGCCGTATTTAATATTGTGCAGCATTCCATTGAAGAAGCTGCTTTTTTAGATCTATTTGCAGGTTCCGGGGCCATGGGTTTTGAAGCTCTGAGCAGGGGCGCTAAAAAAGCCATCTTTATAGAATCGGGCCGGGAAGCCATTAAATGCATCCGTCAAAATGCCAAAAAGCTGCAAGTTGAGGCGCAATGTGAAATCTACGAGATAAGTGTGTTCACTGCTTTAAAAAAACTAGCCGAACGCAATATGGCATTCGATATCGTATATGCCGACCCCCCATATGAAAGCCAGCTGGAAACTCAAGAGTCCTATGCTCAACACACTTTAAGCCTATTAGATAAAGACAACTTGATAAAGCCGGAAGGCGTATTTTTTTTAGAAGATGCTGTTCAGACGCCAATTTTTTTAGACGGCCTCGTGAATTTATCTTTACGAAATAAGCGAAAAATGGGACGTTCCATTTTATATCAATTCGTAAATGGTAAATAAAAACTATGGAAATCGGCATCATTCCCGGCTCTTTTAATCCGCCCACTTTAGGGCATCTCGACTTAATTCAACGGGCCTCAAAATTGGTAGAGAAGCTTTATGTAGCTATTGCAGATAACCGCCAGAAAAAAAACTTGCTGTTCTCAGGCCATGAAAGAAAAATGATGCTGCAAACAATCACGAAAGATCTACCTAATGTAGAGGTGATCTGTTTTAATGGCCTATTAATCGATCTGGTGAAATCTTTAGAAGCCACCTGTTTAATTAAAGGGCTGCGCAATGGAGTTGATTTCGACTATGAAAATCAGTACGCCTATGCGAACAAAAAAATGTGCGGGATCGAAACCATATTTTTAATTGCTGATGAAAGGTTTGCCAGTTTAAGCTCCACCCTTATGAGGGAAATTGCAAGCTATGGCAAGCATTTGCACGGGTTTGTGCCCAAGGAAATCGAAGAACTCATCTTTCAAAGGATTGCAAGCAATCTTTAGCTTAGACATAGTGTGATGGCGCGCTAATAGAATTTAGCCAAAAAAAAGAGTTGCTCCTTTAATCTGATTAAAAATCAAAACAATCAACGGCCTCTTTGGGCCAAAAGGAGCAACTCATGAAACACTA
>JAEYWL010000002.1 GCA_023428915.1 Verrucomicrobiota bacterium | reverse complement strand
GAATTTTCTTTTTCCATTGTAGTTTTTCATCTTCTGAGAGCTCCCTTGCCATAAATCCTCCTGCATTTTCAGAAGAAAATAGAAGACGTGGCGTATTTGCAGAAGATGGTTAGATTAGACGGTTACGAAAGCACTCGTTTACTCCGAAGGTTTAGAGCTAGAATTTGAGATCTGTAGCGTTATCATTGGCATGAGCACCATGTTACTTTTGCATTCAGGCTTCTTTGCTTTTCCAAAATGAGGCTAGGATGCTGACAGCGAGGGTGGCGGCGACGACGCCTAGGGTGGTGTGCACGGAGATTTCATAAAACTCGCTGAGCAGCATCTTGGCGCCGACAAAGCACATGATAAGGTTTTTAATGCAAAATTATATCAAAACCTTTTCTTCGAATTATATTCAGTAAAATAAGTACGGCTCCCGTAGGTTTTTTTAACCCTCTTTCTAATTGAGATATATATCCCACTGTAAGATTAAGATAACAGGCAAAGGCTGCTTGGCTGAGATGAGCCTTTTCCCTTAGGGCTTTAATTTCAGAACTAGATATAGGTTCAATTTCTGGTATTTTACTTTTTTTAAGATGGCGGAGAGTAACTTTTTCATATTCATTTTCAGAAATGATACCACCATCAAACATATCCTTAGCTGTTTCAAGAATGGCGTCAGATAAGCGGTTAGATTTTTTATTCATAGTTAACCTCCTTTAAGAGACCATGGGAAAGAGATGAGTGGATCTTTTTTTCATCAGCATTAAGCCAAGCATATGCTAATTCCTTTAAAGATACTAACTCGTCTGGTTCTACGTTTTCTCGTTCATTTTTGGCAAATCCATATAGAAAAAAGGCTTTTTCGTTTTTTTTATATGCGATTAATGTGCGAAATCCAGCTGATTTGCCTCGTCCTTTTTTTGCGATGCGTAATTTAATAAGATTTCCGCCTAGTTCTGCATCAATAAGTCCCGTTTCTGCTTTTGCAATCGCTTCAGCTAAAAAAGCATCGTCAATATTTTCCTATAATGCAAATTTGGAGAACCATTTTGTTTTAAATATACGCAAAACACCCTCACTTATATACTATATATAACACTATGAACTATACTTCACAAGTAAAAAATATTTTTCTAAAAAATTAAACCATCCCTAGTGAAACTTAAAGACTCCCTTGTTGATGCTTAAACTTTCCAAATGCATAAATAATGCAGGATACGCATTTTTGCAGCCGAAAAGATCTACTTCAACTCTTCTATTTTCTTTTAAGCGCCTTGCTATACATTCCCAAAATCCAATTTTTTGTTCAAAAATAGGTCCTAGCCAAATAATATGACCAAATGGTTTTACTGTTACTTTTGCATTCAGGCTTCTTTGCTTTTCCAAAATGAGGCCAGGATGCTGATAGCGAGGGTGGCGGCGACGACGCCTAGGGTGGTGTGCACGGAGATTTCATAAAACTCGCTGAGCAGCATCTTGGCGCCGACAAAGCAGAGGATGAGGGCTAGGCCGTAATGCAGGTAGCGAAAGGCTTTGATGGCGTATGCTAGGGCAAAATACAGGGCTCTTAAGCCAATGATGGCCATGACGTTTGAAGAATAGACGATAAAAGGGTCTGTGGTAATGGCTAGCACTGCAGGAATTGAATCGATGGCAAAGATTAGATCTGTGGCTTCAATGGCGATCAGCACTAAGAATAAGGGGGTAGCGATTAAGCGGCCGCTTTGCCTGATGAAAAAATGGTGCTTGTCATAGCTGTCGGAGACAGGCATCCAGCGCTTGACTGCTGCTACCAGCCAAGTTTCTTCAAATGTTTCCTGGGTTTCTTTCTGAAGCGCCATTTTGATTCCGCTATAGATCAATAAGGCGCCGAATATATAGATAATGGGATGGAATAATTGGATTAAGGCGACACCAGCAAAAATAAAAATGGCGCGCATGACCAGGGCGCCGAATATTCCCCAATAGAGCACGCGGTAGATATACTGTTTGGGCACCTTAAAATAGGCAAAGATCAAGGCAAATACAAAGAGGTTGTCTACGCTCAGGGCCCTTTCTATCCAATAGCCTGTAAAGAATTGAAGGGCGGGGTGCGGACCTAGGACAAAGTACACCCAGACATTGACAAGCATAGCGAGCACGGTCCAGGCTATGCTCCAGAACAGGGCTTCTTTAAGGGGGATTTCTTTGTGCTGTTTGTGGAATAAACCGAGGTCTAGAGCCAATATGGCCAAGACAAAAAGATTAAAGCCTATCCAAATTTCCACAAGAGGTACTTATTCCTTCCTTAAAAGATCCAGGGCTTCATGATGAGGGATATAGACCTCGTCATTTAAGATCGTATTAAGCTGCAGTTCAGCAATCTCTTCGCTGAACTCACCGGGGGTATATTCGGCGGCTAAATAGTGGAGCGATACGGTTTCAATGCCGCAGGCAGCCATTTCATTTTCTACACTTTCGACGAATTTTAAAGTATCGTCAATAAAAATAACTTTTTTTGGCCTCCAGCCGGAATGTTCGATGAAAGTTTTTAAGGCGATTCCTTTAGGCACTTTGCCTGTAAAAATGATCCCTTCTTTGTATAGGGGAGAGTATGCAGATTCTGGAACGGCTAAGATTGCAGCAGGGAGGGCATAGCTATTGCTGAAATCATAGCCCAGGCCGTTTAATTCTTCGATGCGCCAATCTTCAATGGCTGAAAATATGCCGATATTGCCCCAATACATTGCTGTAAGGGCTATAACTTTTATCCCTTTAACTTGCAGCCGGGAAATCAGCTCGGGAAGAAATTCCTCGGTTGGCTGTATTTTTCGTTCTTTTAAGCAAAGCGTAAACAGCTTATCGTATTTGGCTCTTTCAGTTGTAAGCATTTCGGGGTGTTTTGCCTGTAAGAAAGCTTTGATGTAATCGAGCCCTTTACTGCGCAGCAGCGGATCAACCGGGGTCATGAGGGTTAAATCGACATCGAATATGATCAATGTGTCCTGATCATATTCTCCAACTTGTTTTTCAAAATCAGCGAGTGTGCTTGTTGGAATGATGATGCTATAGCAAACGGAAATGAAGGTAAAAGATAAAGCGAAAAAGACCTTGAATAAGTTTTTAGTCATAAAAAAATTGCGTGTAAAGTTGATTGACTTGGGACCAGATATGCTCTGCCCGCAATTGCCTGCGAAGCAGCTTGTCCCGGGTAGCCTCTCCTGGAGAATTTTGCATTTCTATTTCTTCTCCAAAAGCGAGGTGGGCCGGTTGGTAGGATACTTTTCTCTCCTCCCCAATCTCAGGATCAATA
>JAEYWL010000061.1 GCA_023428915.1 Verrucomicrobiota bacterium | reverse complement strand
GATGCGATGCGCGGGATTGCCGACGAGCTTGGCGTTAGTCAGGTCAGCAAGTTCTTGCAAAGTATAAGAGTGAGCCGACCTGTCCATATTACCAGTTGCCTTTTGTTGGGAGCTGGCCTGCCGGCTGCTTTTGCATGAGATCTTTTAACTCTTTCTCATAGAGGCTGTCCATCTCTGCCACTACTTGTTTAGAAATCTCAAAATCGGATTTATAATAGAAGCAGCTGTCTTCATTCAAAACGAAATCGAATTGCATATCTTTAGCTACTTTTTCAGAAGCTGTAGATACTGTTTCGGCCAGTTTTTGAATGATTTTGAGGTTGGCTTGCTGCAGGGCTTGCAAATACTGCTGCTGCAGCTCTTGCACTTGCAGCTGCATTTGGGTAAGGTCGCGGGTCAACCCTTCTAACTTTGCGTGCATCTCTTTTTCAGCTTCAGGCGTTAAGCCATCGACATAATCTTCATCTTCCAGTTTTGCTTTTAGCTCATCATAAGGTTTGCGCTTTTCTTTGAAAGCTTTTTCACGCTCTTCTAAGCTAGTTTCCATTTGTTTTTTGATCATATCAAATGTAGATTGCTCTTGCTGGCCAATCTTTGAATGCTCAACGCAATATTTGAAATTGACAACAGCCACTTTCGCCGGTGGATGATTAGCTGTGTCGGCTGCTTGCAAAGAGGCAAAAGACAAGCAAGCAAAGGGAATCAGGCTTAGGCAGAGCCTCTTGGTCGCTTTAGATAATGTTTTCATGTAAGTCTCCTAAATTTTTGCGAAAATTAGAAATTTCCTCCCAAGGAAAAGAAGAACCTTTTTACATCGCTTTTATGGCGCGGGTTAAAGGGAAAACCCATACCCACTGTCACAGGAGGGGTTCCGGCAAAAATAGAAAACCGTACGCCGAAACCAGCCGATGCTTTTAAGTGCCCCACATCCCATTCTTTTTTAGACAGATTACCAGCATCCATGAAAACAAATCCATCTAATCTTTTAAAGAATTTATGGACGTATTCCGCTGATAGCAGGTTCATGGACAGACCGCCGCGAGGGTCATTAGTGTTTTGAAATTTAGGGCCGAGAGCATAAGGCCTGAATCCGCGGACGGTATCGTCGCCGCCTAAAAAGAGGCGTTCATCAATAGGCATGTTAGCATAATTTGAACTAAATACCGGGAAGAGAAACTTTAGGTCGCCTCTAAATTTTAAGCACCCTTTTTTAGTGACAGGTACATAGAGGGTATTTATATAGGCTGTAGAAAAGAATGTGGCATCGCCGCCCAAACCGGCATATTCAAACAGGATCCTGGAGCGAAAACCTTCGCGCGGCCTTTGAGGATGATCGGTAGAATCAAATACAAAGGAGATGCCGCTGGCTGAAACCAGCGCTTTATTGTGGGCTTCTTTGTCGAGCTGCGCCGAGTTGACCTCTTCATCATTTTCAACGTGAACAACGGCGTTTCTTAAGCGATAATGCCAGCCAAAACGCCAAAAAGCATTGAGGCGATATTCAGCGTGCAGGTTAATGCCCCATGAATTAATGTCGTAGTCGCTGGAGATATAGCGGATGTTGGTTTGATCCAGGTCAAAGCCAACTACCCATGGCGTGTCCATAAACCACGGCTTGGTCCAGGAGAGGGAATATTTACGGCTCTTTGCACCAATTGAAGTAGAGATATAAGCATATTCTCCACCGCCTCTTAAAGCCTGATACCCTTCATCCCATACTCTGGAAAGGCCGCGCCAGTTAAAGTTGTTTTCGCTGATGGTAGCGCCGCCAAAAAAGTTTTCCACGTTGCTAAAACCGAAAAAGGCTGAAAACTTACCGGTGGAGGTTTCATCAACTTCGATGTGGACATCGCGGTAATTTTCGCCCAAGCAGCTCTCGTCATCTCCCCGGACAGCATAGACGTTTACAGTGCTGAAGTAGCCGATATTGCGCAGCTTCTCTTCTGTCTTTTTGAGCTTTACCGTGTTAAAGACTTCTCCCGGGATCAATAGGCATTCATGAAGGATCACGTTGGTTTGAGTTGAGCAGTTGCCGAGTACCTTAATAAGGCCGACACGGTACTGTTCCCCCTCATCAATTTCAAAATGTACAGAGTAAATCGGACAGTCGCCTTCAAGCTTGGGTTCATAGTCCACAATGGCATCGATATAACCATGGCAGCCGTAGAGTTCGGAAATATTAGCTGCGGTTTGGCGTAAGTCGTCCGGAGAGAATGCGTCTCCCTCTTCAAATTCAAACTGATTCCAAATTTGCTCATCGGAAAAGATGCAATTGCCTTTAAAGGTGACAGGGCCAAAATAGTACCGCTCTCCCTTGTCGGCGAAAATATGGACTATAATCCGGTTGGCGCAGGTGGCATCATCAATCTCGAAGTCCACTTTTACGTCTGCATAACCTTCATTCTGCAGGAAATTCACCATTTGAAACTGGTCGTGCAGCATCACTTCTTCATTATAAATCCCTTCGTGGGAAAGCCAGCTGGTGAAAATGTTGTATTTCTTGGTGAGGATGAGATCCATGATCTCTTCTTCTTCGCATTCGGTAAAGTTGTGGAAGCAGATGTCTTTGATTTTACCGCAGCGGCCTTCGGTAATGGTAATAACGATATCCACATTATTGCTGACGCAGTCTTGCTGAATGTCATAATCGAGTTCCGCCTCAAAATAGCCATTCTTTACATAAAAGCCTTTGAGCTTGTGAAAGCATTTATTGAATTCCAGGCGGTCGAAAATACTGCCTGCACATATGCCGCTTTCTTTTTCCAGCTTGTCGCATTTGTAGCAAAAATTGCCCGCCCAGGTAACTGTGCGGATAGTGGGTTTTAACCAGACTTTTAATTTAATAAAAATACCATCGTCAACCGTTTCTACACATGGTTCTATGCGGTCAAACTCAATGGCCAGGATTTTCAGGTCGCTATCAAAATCAATATGTGAAAAAAGGTTTCCTTCTTTAGTGACAATCCGATTACAGACGGCACCTGTGTCGTATATAGAGCCTGAAGGCATATTCATAACTTCAATTTCGATCTGCTCTACTACCATCTCGTCGTATTGCAAGATTTGCCCGAAAAGCGGAGCGGAAATGATGATGGATAGCAGAAAAACTCGTTGGAGAAACTGGTGGATACAGGTAAGCATGGCACCTCTAATCAGAGTATCGCGTTAAAAAGTAGTCGATCATATCCAATCCATTGGATTAATGCAATCAGGTAGGATGGGTTTGGAGTTAAAATTTTTGACGGCCCATGAGGGCTTTAGCTAATGTGCCGCCGTCGACGTAATCAAGAGAGCTGCCCATAGGCAAACCAAATGCTAAACGGGACACTTTGACGGGGTATTCTGCCAGCAGCTGCTTCAAATAAAGGGCAGTGGTGTCTCCTTCAACGGTGGAATCTAGGGCAATTATAACCTCTTTGATAGCGAGGGCATTGATTCTGTGAAGAAGCTTTTCTATAGATAATTTGTCTGTGCCGCGGCTTTCAAGAGGAGAGAGCAATCCGCCTAGCACATGATAAAGACCTTTAAATTCACGCGTTTCTTCTATAACGTAGACTTCCTTAGGATAAGCGAGAATGCACAAAAGAGAATTATCCCTCTGCGGCGAACGGCAGTAAGTGCAATTTTCTCCCTCCATCAGGCAGCCGCATTCCGGGCACTGTTTAATACGTTCCTTTAAATGCGCCAGGGAATTGGCTAACTGCAGAAGCTCGTGGGGCGTTTCTTCTAGCAAATGGAAAGCGAAGCGCTCTGCGCTCTTTGTGCCTACTCCCGGCAATTTTTTTAATTGTTCGATTAATTTTAGAAGTGCGCCGGGATATTTCAGCATGGCTAATTATTTGACTTAAAATAAAGTAAAGTTTTATCCTCTCAAACGTTATTTTAAACCCGACTTGCTACCTTATAATAAGTCATATTCGAAAGTTTTTTCTCTCTAAGAGCCCGCAAAAATCAGTGGGCCATATTATTAATATGACCCACTGATTTTCAAGGCTTCGTGCGGGCTCTTAGAGAGAAAAGAACTCGAATCTGACTCTTAGAAGGTAGCAAGTCGAGTTTTAAGGATAATGTCGAGAAAACAATAGTTGTTTCTCACGAAAAAGTCAATTGAGCAAGAAGGTTTTTATGGATTCAGTTCACTCTATCAGTGCTAAAAATTTCCTCATCTATAACATGCAAGTTGGTGTTGAGAACATCAAATTAGCCTGGCAAGACAAAGACAGCTCCCTAATAGCCCGCATTTGCCGTGCTGTTCTAGGTGCCGTTGAATTTTTGGCTCTCCCTGGTTTGGGTACTTTATTGGCAGTAGCCGATGCTAAGTGGTTCTTTAAGGATCGCGTACAGGAACAACCCAAGGATGAACCAGCTCCGAAGGAAGGCTTCAACTGGAAGCGTGCAGGCACTTGTGCCATGATCGCTTTGATGGTGGTGATCCCTGGCTTTGCGTTTGCTTACAACTTCTTAGGAAATGGCCCTGATCTTCCTCCAGGTGGCGGTAGCGGTTCCAATGGCACATTGCCCTTGAACAATACAGTCAGCGCAAATGACACGCTGCCACTACTGAATGTCACATTGCCCTTAAATGATACAATCAGCGTAAACGAAACATTGCCATTACTTGAGGCTGGCAGCGCAAATGAAACATTGCCACTACTGAATGTCACATTGCCCTTAAATGATACGGTCAGCGTAAACGAAACATTGCCATTACTTGAGGCTGGCAGCGACGCATTAAATGTAACTACTGTCTAAGCTTATTGTTGCTTAAACTGCATGTTTTGCAGTTGTGTATCTCTCTTAGAAAGCGGCGACTTTGTCGCCGCTTTCTCCACGTCTTAGACCCTGATTGCGCAATCAGTGTCTTAGTTCATTAAGTCCATAAGATCCATGGTGTCTTTAAGCTCGTTTGTCCATTTAAGCGCCTTCAAAGCGGCAAAGGCATGTAGTCACAGCCGTAAGCCTAATGTCATCAGCTTAAGAGTAATTTGGAGTGCTGCGACTCGTCGCAGCTTTCATTATGTTCGACTTGTCGAACATAAACAATTGCCTGTTAAAATGTTATTGCATAAATATTTAAACTCTTCTCTAGTATCTATTTGTGATTTCCGAATATGTTCGACAAGTCGAACATGG
>JAEYWL010000084.1 GCA_023428915.1 Verrucomicrobiota bacterium | reverse complement strand
CATGCGCAGGATCATGTTTCACAGCAACCAAAAGCTCTACGAGCTGTTACCTGACAATTGGCTTGAGAGCCGCCTGCAAAAATCAGCTCCTTAATTCTTTGCCAAGATGGGTTTATTTCCCGGTTACCTTCATGAAACCATCCAGGTAAACCATATGCATAACCTAGATAAGCTTCATGTCGCCAGTCACCTTCCCATTGTTCTTTATGGAATTCCTTGATCGATTTAATTAGTTCAATGGCAAAAATTTGAATCGTATCATCAAAGTCTTCATTTTCAAGCAATAATCTAGAAAGAATAAGAGCATCAATAAAACTTAGATTTTCAGCTAAAAATTTAGAGGCGTATTCTTTCGAAATATTCATCCATTCTTTTTGATTAATATGTTGATTTAATTGATTTATATTATTCATATTTTATTCAATGGTCTTTATCCAGGCGTTATTTAACGATAATTCTTGAGTATCTAGATATTCTGTAAATTCAGCAACAACAACGTTTTTATTTACAGTAATTTCATAACGATACTGGTTAGTTTTTGGTAAATGAGATTTTTTTAAAGGGAAATAAACATATTTATGTCATTTTGGATAGATAGCCTTACGAATTTAACTTTATTAAAAAATCAGATATATTTGAGTGATTTTTGAAAATCTAGGGGGTTAGAGATACAATGAGGGAGCGAGATCGAATTAACCAAACGTTTTACAATACGCATGCTGGGGATTTCGATAAGATTCCTTTTAAAGATGTCTTGATTCCTTTGCTGCAAAAGCATTTATCAACTTCTAGTACAATACTTGAGGTGGGATCTGGCGCTGGGGCTTTAGCTTCTTGGTTGCAAGAGCTTGGTCATAAGGTTGTTTGTGTGGAACCTGCAGAGACGCCAGCAAAAAAAGCTGTAGAGAAAGGGCTAGAGGTGCATCTAAGCCGCTTTCAAGACTTTCAAGCGTTTCATAAGTTTGATAGTGTTATTGCAATTTCTTCACTGATTCACATTTCTAGAGAAGAAATTCCGGAACAGTTACAAAAAATAAGGCTATTGCTAAAGCAACAGGGCATGGCTTTTATTAGCTTTATTGAAGGGCAAGAAGAGGGCTTTGAAGATCCTACTGGAAAAGGCATGGAGCGCTTTTTTTCTAAATTTACTGAAAAAGAACTCAACAACATGCTTTCTTTACATTTTACCATTCTAGAACAGCATAAAGTCGAAGTGACAAAAATGAAGCAGACTTTCTTAATTTATGCTCTACAAGCTCAGATTTAAACTTGCCTTCTGCCGCGTTCGATTTGCTCAATAAACTTCTCTTTCATGAATCCGCCGTGCACTTGTATCTTTGGCAGGGTCTGTTTATTTATTTCACACAAATGCAGATCGGGATTGCTGCCGGGTTCGTGTGGAGCGCCGTAAAAAACTTGGGTAATCCCCGATTTGATTATTGCTGTAGCACACATAGCACAAGATTCGGCATTGGCATATAAGATGCAGCCATTAAGCTTTTTCTGCCCAATGCGTTTGCAAGCTATTTGAATGGCTTCCATTTCTGCATGAGCAATTGCCAATTGCTTGGTGTTTGCCTGGTTATGGGATACAGCTAAAATGTTATTTTTTGCATCTGTGATGATAGCAGCAAAAGGGGGATTGCCTTCTTTAATAGCAACTTCAACCTCATCATAGACTAATTGCATGATTTGCTCTTGTACTGCTGACAATTGATAGGTTGAATCTGTGCTAGTGGAGGAGAGAAGCTTGTCGTTGATGACTTCCATGCAGAGATCAGAGACTTTTTGTTCGGTATCTAAACATTCTTTTAAGGTGATAATTGCTTCGCGAACTTCAAGCGGCAGTTCTGTTGCGGGTGCATTTTCTCCGGGCCACGAATTATCACGAGTGTGCTTGTCCGGCCAGCGTGAGTAAGCTACCCATAATCCATCGGCTGTGCGATGCAGACAGGAGCCAATGGCGCCGCGTTGTTCGATAAAATAGCGGGCCACTTTATTCCAAGCCTCTTGGTATTCATGCTCTCGGCCCGACTTGACATATCCTTGATAAATAACAGCAAACATACTTTTCTTAAATTTCTAAAAATTTTAAGTGTTTCTTAATTCTGTGCCCGAAATTTTGAATATACTGAAACACATTCGAAATTTGGTTTTTGACATGGTTTCGGTATAAATATAGATTTAAAAATAAAAAAAGAGCAAGCTGTTGCGCTAAAAAATAATTATTCTTAGAGGACAAGGGAAAGGAACATTTTATGAGCTTCGCACATAAAAATACGTGCGCGCACATAAAGTTGAGTTAAACTGACAATAGGCTGAGCAGGGTGATTATTCCAAATCCCATAATGATTGTGCCTGCAGTGCGGTTAATCCATTCCATTGTCTCTTGGCTTATTTTTTTACGAAACAGAGTGACGCCTTCGCTTAATATTAACCACCATAAGGCTGAGCCTAAAAATACGCCGCACACTAACTCGCCTGCTTGAATGTAATCGCCTTCAATGTCGGAAAGACCCAGGCTGGCAAAAACAGCCAGGAAGGCGAGGATTGTCATGGGGTTGGTAAGCGTCAGAAAAAAAGTAGAAAAAAAGTCGTTTATAAGAGTGGTGTGGGAAAGGTTTTTAGTTTGCGGATTTGGCATTGCGCTAAAAGTTTTCCAGCCCAAATATAGTAAAAATAGGCCCCCGGCTAAACGAAACCAGAAGTGTTCTTCTAAAAGAAAGTTTGCAATAATGGTTAGTCCAAAGGCCGCAATGACAGCATAAATAGTGTCTGCACAAGCTGCTCCAAGGCCGGAAAAGAGGCCTGAAAGCCTGCCAAATTCCAATGTTTTACGAATGCAAAGCACTCCTATCGGCCCGACAGGGGCAGCAATGGCAAGGCCTAAAGCTATTCCCTTAAGAAAGAAATCGAAACTCATTGTTTACCGTAATAAAATTCATCCTTGGAGAATTTAAATAATAAGATATTTTTTCTACTAATTTTTCTTGTTTAATTTATTTAGGGCAGCTTGGATCGATACTGCTGCTGGGCTGAATGTCTGATATATAAGAGTTGCTTGGGGAAAAAGAGAGGCGTCTAAGGGATCTCTTGTAACCACGAGGACAATTGGTTTGCCTAAAGCAAGCAGGGATTGAATTAGGTCTGCTTGTGAGGGGTTCTTCCATGCATTGCAGGAACAAATGAACAATACTTCTGCTGTTTTTGCCTGTTGTCTGGCAGCTTCTATTTCTTCATGTGCAGGATTTACATCATTGAAAAAGAATGGAGCTGCTGATTTTCCGATCTTAAACAGGTCAGTTTGTTCCAGGCTAGTTTGGAGTATCCTGGGGGCAAAAACACAAATATTTTTTTCCCGGAAAGATGTGATCGGACAAGGATCATTTTTGATAGTCTTTAAAGCGCGCGAGGCTATATCTTGGGCTAATGAGCGATGGGCAGGAGTGTTAATGATTTTCGTCAGATCATTTTGGATTTCATTTCTGGAAGCTAAATACCGGTTTTTTAAGTCGAGAATCCTTTCAACTGCCTGATCGACTCTTGTTTCTGAAATTCTGCCTGCTTTGACGGCTTGGATAATTGCATTGTGGATGCGCTGTACATCTGCAACAGTCAGTTCCTGCCTTGAATTTTCCCCGATGAGGAGTTTGCCCCCCAATATTAAGAGATCGCACCCCGCATTCAGGGCTTGAATGGCGGCTTCATCTACCGTGCGGCATTTTTTAACCACGCCTTCCATAACAAGGGAGTCTGCGACAATTATCCCTTTAAACCCAATTGCGTCCCGTAGATAACTGAGAGTTTTTTCTGAAAGGGTGGAACAATTTTCTGCATCAAAAGCCGGCACGAGAATATGGGCTGTCATGATAGCGTCAGCCGAAGAGGCTAGATGGGCAAAAGGAAGCAGTTCGGCTTGTTTCAGCTCGGCTAATGATTTAGGGACAACAGGCAGATCTTCATGAGGATCTACAGCTGCCTCGCCATAACCGGGAAAATGTTTAAGGGCGGCGATGATCCCGGCCTGCTTATAACCATCTAAAGCCTTTTTTCCAAAAACAAGTACTGTTTCAGGGTCCTCTCCGAAAGAGCGCACGCCTATTACCGGATTGCGAGGGTTGCTATTTACATCCACTACCGGCGCAAGGTTCATGTTAATGCCGACAGCCAGAAGTTCTTCTCCCATGGCCAAAGCTGCATCTTCAGCAAGCTGCGGATGGCCTGTTTCACCCAGCGCCTTATTCCCGGGAAATACCGTAAAGCCATTGCTCAAGCGCGTGACAACGCCGCCTTCCTGGTCAGTCGCAATTAGCAGAGGGATAGGGTTTTGATTTGCTTCGGTAAGCTTTTGCAAGCCCTTACTCAAACTTTGAACTTGCTCAGGGGAATTCAGGCCATTAGACCAATTATAATAGATAATGCCCCCCACTTTTGTATCTTGCACTAGAGTCTTGGCATTATCGTTGGCTTGTTCCCCATTGAAATGTACCATTAAAAGCTGGCCTACCTTTTCCTCCAGAGACATTTTCATAAGAGAATATGCAGCAAGACAAGGCAAAGAAAGACTGGTAAAAAGAACTATTGCTATCAGCTTAAGGTCCATAGATTCATTTGCTCTATATAAAAGGTTCAAATTAAGTTTTCCCGTCCCCATGCGATGAAAAGTAAACTTGAGTTACATCAGTTTTTATGAGTTGTATGGCCCGTTTATAGGGAGCAACTGTATTGATTTGAATCCACTTACACAAGGGCCATTGCTTTCCTGAAGCAAGTGTACACCAATCCCAAACGCCGATTTGGTCGAGATGGCCTGTCCGCTGTTCAATTTCTATGATTTCGAGAATGCGCAAAACAACTTGTTGAAACTCTTTCACCTGTTGCTCTGAATGGTCATAGGCATATTTTTGGTAAAAATGATTGGCTATAGCGGCATAATCCCATTTTAAAAAGCCGTCTCCAGGCATATCGGGCATTTTGCCTTGCAAACCTGCTTCATACCAGCGCACTAGATTTCGGCCCCAGCCAATTTGATAAGCCAACAAATCAGCTACGCTGACTTTTCCTCCTGTCCCTTCAATAATTTTTTGCATCCTATCTGAAATGGGGATGCTGCTGATAAGCTGCGTTAGCCGTGTGCTTTCCCGCTGAATATCTTGAATCAATGTTGCAGGCATGCCTGAATTACTATGTTTTAATTTGTTAAAAGGAGGTTTAAATTAACAAGAATTATCATCATATGGACATATTCAACATTCTAGCATAAAATTTATAACATGAACTCGCCACATTTTTTTGATGAACAAGCAGCTAAAAAAAACTTAGCGGCACAAGAAGAAGCATTGCGTCAAGCAAGTGAACAAGAGCGCTTGGATATCTTGGAGCATTGTTCTTTTTTTCTAAAAAAAAGATTCTCCGGGAAAAATATAGAAGTCTATCTGGTGGGAAGCATAACACGTCCCTATCAATTTCGAAAAGACTCTGATATTGATATTGTCTTAAAGGGATATACAGGCGATCGTTTTGAAATTTGGACAGAACTAGAAGCAGCCTTGCATCGTTCGGTGGAAATTATTTTATTCGAATCCTGCCATTTTCAAGATCATGTAATACGACAGGGAATAAAGGTAATTTAAATGGATAAATACGCAATCCTGCTGGGATATTTTGAAAAACAACACCGCATTATTGAAAAGCTTAAAAATGAAATCACACCTTTAGATCTTGCTATTTGGGAAAATGGTTATGTATTTGCCATGAAGGCCCAGCAATTATTTACGGCGTTGGAAGATCTTTTCAAACAGATCGCAAAATCTTTTGAGAACCATATCGAAGATTTAGGAAATTTCCATCGGGAGCTTTTAGTGCGAATGAATACCGAAATACCAGGCATCCGCCCTGCAGTCATTCAACAACGCACATTTATTTTTTTGGATAAGCTCCGCGCTTTCCGTCATTTTATCCGCCATGCTTATGACGTTGAATTGGACCAGAAGCAACTCATGGATATTCAATCTTTGATTAAGAATGACTGTACTTTAGTTTTTGCAGATCTTAACCAATTTCATAAGTACCTGATCCTCTTAAGCAAGTAACAAGCTAATTATGCAAAAAGCCTATTTTGTGTGTACCTGAGAGCTGTTTTAAAGCTTTTTTGTCCGATTAATTCTAGCCCGGATTGCAGCATTGCCAAGCCAAGCGGCCAAAACGGTTCACTCGCTCCCTGCTTTCCAAAATCAGTTATTGTAGGCAATTGCCAGGACTTTAAGGCTTCGTCATAGGATATAGACCGCGTTTCATCCAGGGATGTATTGAGCAAGGCTGCTGCTATAACAAACATACGGACAGGCTGTGCAATAATAAAGCGGTTCCATTCAGATGGAGCGGGAGGCCTTTCAAAGTAATGTGTGAGAAAGGTCAATATTTGCGATTCATCTAAACCTTGAAAAGTTGTAAAAGCAGCCAGATCAAAGTATGGATCGCATATTCCGCCATTTACCCAATCTACAAGAAAAAATTGCCGATCTGCTAACATGATATTGAGAGGGTGTAAATCGAGATGGGTAGGAACTTGGGGAACAGGGTTTAATTGAAATGTAGCTTCCAATTCTTCCATTAACATGATTGCTTCATTAAATTTTGAAGGATAAGTTATTTTTTCTTGTTTTCCTTTCAGCAGAAAATTTTGAAAGCGTCGGAATGGAGAATAAGCGGCTGGAAACCTTCCTTTAGCCCGATGAAGTTTTTTGAGAAATTTTGCAAATAGTGCAAGATTATCATTATTTTGAAAGTCTTTTTGCTGAACCGTTCTCCCAGGAATAAAGCTCATGATCATTCCGTCCATTTGAGAATCGGCAAAATAGATCTCCGGTCCGATACCGATTCCACCGGCTTGTTTTGCCAAAATGGTTTGATGCAAGCGCGCAAGATTGTTTGCCTGTTCAGGTAAAAGCCTAAGGACATAAGAACGCCGGCCTATATCAAAACGGTAAAGCGCCGCTTTACTGCTTCCTCCTCTTAAAGGGGTATAAATTAAATTATCCGGATTAATAGCAGAAAATGCGTCAAATTCCCTTACAAAGGACAGCATGACTTTAGAAATTCTGATATCTGGAAGATCTGAAGGCAAAGAGGTCATTTTAGCCTAATTCAGCATGCATTTGAGACGTTCAAAACATTTCATAAGAAGGCTAAAATAACATTATTCTGGATTATCAAAAACTTAAAAGCCGACTTGCTATCTTATAATAAGTCATATCCGAAATTATTTTCTCTCTAAGAGCTCGAATCTGACTCTTAGAAGGTAGCAAGTCGGGTTTAAAATATTCGCTCATCATTCCAATGGTTGGCCGGAAAGAGCTCTTATTGCTGATCACCACCACCCTCCAAAAGCTCCCTAGCAACTAATTTAACCTCAAAGGGAGAGACATAATCGGGAAAACTAATCAACGACTCATTAAAAACATCCAGCAGGCTTCTGGCTCTGGGAATATACTCGGCCACATAAGCCCGTTCAATTCACCTAAACCATTTGCATTCTGCGAGGTAAATGCACTTAGTACACGTATCAGGCGAGGATCTTGAATGCGGGCAGTCCGCTCTCCCTTATAGCCCTTTATCCATTCGACAAAATAGTTATGCAGAAGCGCTTCATTCTTTTCTGCGTATTGATTTGTCGATGTTAACAACTCTTTCACAACAACCCGTTCTATGTCTCTCTTTTCTGTCTTCTGTAATTCCCGGCATGATACATTCCCCCTTTTTTCTAAGCCAATAATGCAAATTCCATACCAGTTCTTATTTTAAGCTCGTGTTTTATAACCGGTCTAGTGTAGCTCATCTTCTGCAAATTCTTCGGATCTTCTATTTCTTTTGTAAATGCAGGAGAATTTATGACAAGATCTTGAGAATAGTTATTCATTTTTTTGCCATGCCAAAAAGAGATTCAGCGAACGCTGCCGTAGAAAATCAAAAATATTTAGCAAAGTCTTTCTAAGATAGGAACCTCTAGAAATCTTCAATAGTACTAAGTTTATGTCGAAGTTCCTTCTAATTTTACCAGATAGAGGCGTAGACTGTGCGGAGATCAAAAAGTCTTAAAACGTTCTTATCTAGGGACTTATTCATAAGTGTTAATTTTGCAGTATTTTTTCTACTGCGGTATTTATTTGTTTAAATCATTCCTTTTGATAAGCTCAATCCTTCAAAGCTAAGGAGCTATTGAAATGCAATTCAAATTGGGACAGATCGCCGACATTCGAACGGGATATACCATTCGCGAGGGATTACGTAAGGCAACCCCTGGCGAAAAATTCCTAGTGCAAATGAGCGACCTTGAAGCCCTTGATCAAGGGACAATTGATAAAATCAAAACCACCAACATGAAGGTGCGCTCACCTGATTGGATGCTTCAAGAAAGTGACCTTCTCGTGAAAGCGAGAGGAACAGACTTCACTCCAGTCGTTGTCAAAAAAATGTTTCATGGTGCCGTGTTTACGCATCCCTTATTAAGGATACGCGTCGATAGAGCGTACGCCTTACCTCAATTCATTGCATGGCTTTTGAGCCGTCCGAATATTCAAGCTCAGTTGCAACGCCTTACCGCAGGAACATTATTGCAAATGCTGAAGCTAGAGGACCTCAAAGGTTTGGAATTGCATCTTCCCTCCTTGGATCGTCAACAAAAGGTTCAAGAACTTGTGCAGCTGATGAATCAGGAACAAAAGTTATTAGGTCGCTTAAAGACGAAAAGAAAACAGCTCGTCGGCTGTTCAATAGAAAAAATCCTGCTGGAAGAGTCTGTGGGCCCAGCAACAATGATTGGGGTGTAACAAATGGATGCTAAGATTAATCAAAGTCAAATCAACTCAGCCGCTTGGGCTGCCTGTGATACTTTTAGAGGCATTGTAGACCCGTCCCAGTACAAAGACTATATTCTGGTTATTCTCTTCCTTAAGTACATTTCAGATGTTTGGAGAGATCATTACGAAAACTACAGTAAACAGTATGGAGATGATGAAGAACGAATCAGGCGTAAGCTAGATCGAGAACGCTTCGTATTGCCCAAAGGAACGAGTTTCTATGACTTATATGCTAATAGAGACGCTGATGATCTTGGTGATTTGATCAATAAGGCTTTGGATGCAGTGGAAACACACAATAAAGCAAAGCTTGAAGGAGTGTTTCGAAATATCGATTTCAATTCTGAATCAAATCTCGGCAGAACCAAAGATCGCAATCGTAGATTGAAGCTTTTATTGGAAGACTTTGCCAAACCCGAATTAGACATGCGGCCAAGTAGGGTTTCCGAAGATGTGATTGGGAACACTTACATCTATCTTATTGAAAAATTTGCTTCTGATGCCGGTAAAAAAGCTGGAGAGTTTTATACCCCCTATGCCGTTTCGGCCCTTCTTGCCAAAGTGGCAAAGCCAAAAGATGGGGATAAAATTTGCGATCCGGCTTGTGGTTCTGGTGGTCTTCTTATAGAGGCTGCGCGTGAAGTTGGCAGCCGTAATTATGCTCTCTTTGGAATGGAAGTCAATGGGAGCACTTGGGCGCTAGCGAGAATGAACATGTTCTTGCATGGCTGCGATAGCGCAAGAATTGAGTGGTGCAACACCCTTACCAATCCTGAGCTAAAAGAACAAAATCGGTTAATGAAATTCAATGTCGTAGTCGCCAATCCTCCTTTTTCCCTCGATAAATGGGGTGCTGAAGATGCTGATGGAGATAAGTTTAATCGATTTTGGCGAGGTATTCCGCCTAAAAGCAAGGGCGACTACGCCTTCATCAGCCACATGATTGAAGTAGCTTTAGCCAAAGAAGGGCGTGTGGCTGTTGTTGTACCGCATGGGGTTCTTTTCCGCGGAGGGGCCGAAGGCAAAATCCGCCAGAAGCTTATAGAAGAAAATCTGTTAGATGCTGTTATCGGATTACCAGAAAAGCTCTTTCCAACAACTGGTATCCCAGTGGCTATTTTAGTATTCGATCGTTCACGCGAGCCTGAAGGCAAAAATCAAAATCGAAAAGACATTCTATTTATCGATGC
Source organism: Verrucomicrobiota bacterium (assembly GCA_023428915.1). GTDB lineage: Bacteria > Chlamydiota > Chlamydiia > Chlamydiales > JAEYWL01 > JAEYWL01. The sequence goes on along the minus strand of JAEYWL010000084.1, from coordinate 36,483 downwards.
CAGCCAGGAGTATGAGGCAGAAAAAAATCAAAACGTTCTATCTGAAACTCAAATCGAAAGAATCATGAAGGTTTTTGATGGCAGAGAAGAAATTTCCAAATTTTCTCATTTAGCCTCTTTGGAAGAAGTTAAAGAAAATGATTTTAACCTCAATATTCCCCGCTATGTGGACACTTTCGAAGAAGAGGAAGAAATCGATATAATGGCCCTTCAAGATGAAATTGAATCCCTAGAAGCCGAACTCACCCAAGTCCGATCTAAAATGAAAGCCATACTCCAGGAGATCAAGCAATGAATAAAAATTTAGTTGAAATTACTCATCATCAAACGTTTGAATCTCTGAAGCAAGAAGAAGATGGCTGCGAATTCTGGAGTGCGAGGAAATTAGCAAAGGTCCTTGAATACTCCGAATATCGTCATTTCCTGCCCGTCATTGAAAAGGCCAAAGAAGCATGTAAAAATAGCGGACACAATATTGTCGATCATTTCGAGGATATCCTCGATATGATCGAGATTGGCAAGGGAGGGCAAAGGCAGGTTGATGATGTAAGGCTATCCCGCTACGCCTGCTATCTGATTGTCCAGAATGGTGATCCGTCGAAGCCTGTTATTGCCAATGGACAAACTTACTTCGCAATACAAACCCGTCGGCAAGAACTCAATGATAGTCAGAACTTAAAAAAAATAAATGAAGATGAACTGCGCCTCATTCTTCGTAATGATGTAAGAGAGCATAACAAGAAGCTTGTCAAAACTGCTCAGGCGGCCGGAGTAGAATCAAACCTTGATTTTGCCATCTTTCAAAATCATGGATATAGGGGTCTTTATAATGGCCTTGATGCGAAGGGCATTCATCAGCGAAAAGGCTTAAAAAAGAGTCAAGAAATCTTAGATCACATGGGCAGTACGGAACTTGCTGCTAACCTATTCAGAGCTACTCAAGCAGAAGATAAGCTTCGTCGGGAGAATATCAAAGGAAAAAGCGAAGCTAATCAAACTCATTACGAAGTAGGTGCAATAGTACGTGAAACCATCAAAAAGTTAGGCGGCACTATGCCTGAAGATTTGCCTGTACCTGAAAAGAGTGTGAGACAGCTGGAAAAAGAGAACAATAAAAAATCCCTGAAATAAGGTTAAAGGAAACGTGAATGAAAAGAAAACCTTATGCAAAGCTCAAAGAACTTATTGAAGGGTCCATTGAAAACGGATATTCACCTAAGCCTGTAAATAAAGAAACTGGTAGATGGGTACTCGGATTAGGCGCTTTAACTCCAAAAGGCCTGAATCTTTCAGAGAAAAAGTCCATTGCACTCGATGATACAAAGTTTCCAAATCGGTTACTTAACGAAGGTGATTTTCTTGTCAGTCGCTCAAATACACGCGAAAAGGTTGGTCAAGCAAGTCTTTATAAAGGTGGACTGAGTAATTGCATTTATCCCGATTTGATGATGAGATTTCGTATCAATAAATCCTTAGCAACGATCGATTATATTGACCATTATCTTAGATCACCAATCGCGCAAAATTATTTTGCTTCAAGGGCTGCGGGATCAAATTTAAGCATGGTGAAAATAACAAAATCCATTTTAGCAGAACTGTTGATATATAATCCTTCTCTTCAAGAGCAAAAAGCCATAGCAGCCATTCTCTCAGCATGGGACGAAGCGATTGAGAAAACTGAGCGGCTAATTAGGCTTAAAAAATTTTCTTTTCAAGAACTGCTCTCATCAAGAATATTTAGGCAGTCATTTAAAACACAGAAACTTGGAAAAACCATTCAAGAAATTTCTCAAAGGAATCAAACGGGCATATCGAGAGTGCTTAGTGTAACAAATCATAGTGGCTTTGTCCTTCCGGAAAATCAATTTGAACGTAGGGTTGCTAGTCAAAACCTTGAAAACTATAAAGTCATTTGCAAGGGACAATATGCTTACAATCCTTCAAGAATAAATGTTGGTTCCATCGCAAGATTGGACCAATGGGATATTGGTATTCTAAGCCCCATGTACGTAGTCTTTGAAATCGACGAAACAGCCATTCATTCAGATTTTTTATATTATTGGCTTCAAACCAAAGAAGCTCGAAAGCGAATTTGCGCTTCCACGCAAGGGAGCGTGCGTGAGAGTGTTAGTTTTAATGACTTCGCCAATTTAATCGTTCCTTTGCCTGAATTGAAAATCCAACAAGAGATTATTTACGAACTTAGTTTAATTGAAGCCGAGTTGAACAATTTAAGCAAAATTAAAGAAAAGCTGCTTCTGCAGAAACAAGGCTTAATGCAAAAACTCCTCACAGGAAAGTGGAGAGTTAATTTCAAGGAAGAAAAACAATAATGAGTGGTTTTAGGTTTAACGAAAAATATTTGAGTCAAATTCCTGCCCTGCAGGCGCTAATTAAGCTGGGTTATAATTATATTTCTCCATCCCAGGCTTTGAAACATCGAAAAGGGAATTTTGGTAACGTAATATTAGAAGAAATTTTAGAGAACCAGCTGCGTAAGCAAAATCGAATTTCATATCGGAATAAAGAATATGCGTTTAGTGATGAAAACATTTTTTTGGCTATAGACAAACTTCGCCGTCTTTCCTTTGACAACGCCATTCAAGCAAATCAGGAAATTTATGATCTGATTACCTTGCCTCAATCTTTAACTCAAACAATTGAGGGAAACACTCGCAGCTTTGATCTTTTCTTCATTGACTGGAAGGATTGGAAAAATAACGTCTATCACTGCACCGCTGAATATGCTGTGGAACGTAGTCGATGCAATGAAACTGCAAGGCCCGATATCGTTCTCTTTGTTAATGGGATTCCTCTTGCTGTGATTGAATGCAAGTCTCCTAAAGAAGAAGTGGATCAAGCTGTATCCCAGCAGTTGAGAAATCAAGGGCGTGAATATTTACCTCATCTTTTTGCTTATAGCCAGCTGCTTGTGGGTGTAAATAAAAATGAATGTAAGTATGCCACTGTAGGTACACCAGCAAAGTATTGGGCCCTTTGGAAAGAAAAAAATGATAAAGAAGCGAATGTTCAATCTATTTTAGGTCGATCGCTGTCAAACGAAGAAAAGGATGGGTTGTATAGCGAAGATTTTGCAGTTACTCGTGCTTTCTTTGAAGGCCTAGAGCAAGAGCTGATCAGTGCTCTTACCGAGCAAGACCGTGCCTTATACAGCTTGTGTCGCCCCGATCGTCTAACGGATCTTAGCTACCGCTTTACGGTATTTGATGGGCCAGACAAAAAGATCGCTCGCTATCATCAATACTTTGTCGTGAAATCGACCCTTGAGCGTGTTAAGCAATATGCTATTGATGGCCGCCGAGAAGGAGGTATCATTTGGCAAACCCAGGGCTCGGGAAAATCCCTTACCATGGTGATGCTCGCCAGAAATTTGGTTCTTGATCTTGCACCTCCAAACCCCCGCATTATTCTTGTGACGGACCGCGACGACCTCGATAAGCAATTAAAAAACACTTTTTTGGCTTGCGGACTGGAGCCTCAAAGAGCTACGACTGGGCGTCATCTTCGCGAGTTGATAGCTGCCAAGAAATCCGGCATCATTACTACCTTAATTCATAAATTCGACAAAGCTCTAAACGGAAAAAATCTTGTAGATGACTCCCCTGATATTTTTGTTCTTGTGGATGAAAGTCATCGCACCAATTTCGGCTCTTTTGCTGCACGTATGCGCCAGATGTTACCTAATGCTTGCTATATCGGGTTTACAGGCACGCCATTAACAAAGAAAGACAAAAATAATTTTGCCCGCTTTGGACAACTCATCGAGCCACACTATTCTATTAAACAGGCGGTTGAGGATGAGGTTGTCGTTCCCCTTCTCTATGAGGGAAGGCATGTAGAACTTTCGCAAAATCAAAGTACAATTGATCTTTGGTTTGAAAGGCATACTCAAGGACTATCAGATCAACAAAGGGCTGACCTCAAACGAAAGTATGCAAGAGCGGAGATGCTCAATAAATCCGAGCGAGTCATTTATGAACGGGCTTTTGATATCAGCGAGCATTATCGTGCCAATTGGCAAGGAACTGGTTTTAAAGCTCAGCTAGTTGCGCCAAGCAAAGAAGCGGCTATTCGTTATCACCACTATCTAGAGGAATTTGGATATGTGACTTCTGATGTGATCATCTCTCCTCCAGATATGAGAGAGGGTCATGAAGAAGTTGATGAAGGCCCCTCTTCAACCGTACAACGTTTTTGGGAAAAAATGATGAAGCGTTACGGATCAGAAGACGAATATAACCGCATCATTATTGAACGATTTAAATCCTCAGAGGCTCCCGAAGTCCTTATCGTTGTGGACAAGCTTTTAACTGGCTTTGATGCACCAAGAAATACAGTTCTTTATCTTTGTCGCATGTTGCGTGAGCATACCCTGCTACAGGCTATTGCACGTGTGAACCGCTTGTTTGAAGAGAAGGAATCCGACGTTGAAGAGCAAGGACCGAAAAAGGATTTTGGTTTCATTATCGATTATGCCAGCGTTTTGGGAGAATTGGATAAGGCAATGACCATGTATGCTGAAGCCGGTTTGGAAGGATTTGATCCTTCAGACTTGGAAGGCACTCTTTCAACTATTCGGGAAGAAATAGACAAGTTACCGCAACGCCACTCCGATCTTTGGGATGTTTTCAAACAAGTGGGCAATCGTTCTGACGAAGAAGCCTATGAGCTTTTATTGGCCGACGAAGCTATTAGAGATGAATTTTATGAACGCTTAAAAGAATATGGCAAAAATTTAGCGATCGCCATTTCAAGTGAAAAATTTGTTTCAGAAGTATCTTCAGAAAAACTTCAAATGTACCGACAGGACTTACGACGATTTGAAAATCTTAAAGCATCAGTTAGACAGCGCTATGCCGAATCCATTCGCTTTGGTGATTATGAGCCAAAGATTCGCAAGTTGTTAGATACGCATGTACAAGCTAATGGAGTCACTAAGCTAAACGAGCCTGTGAATATTTTCGATGAGAAGACCTTTAAAGACATTAAGGATGGGTACGGTCTTAATAGCAAAAAGACCACTACTGCCAGGGCTGATATGATTGCTCATGCGACAAAAAAAGTAATTACGGAAAAGCTCGATGAAGATCCGATTTTCTATGAAAAGTTTTCTCGCCTTATCCAGAAAGCCATTGACGACTTTCGCGCAAAACGTATCAGTGATCTAGAATATTTGTCAACTGTCTCACAATACAGGGATGAAGTAGTACAAAAACGTCGGGACAATGTTCCTGATGCTCTTGTTGGAAATGACGAGGCTTTATCCTATTACGAAATGGCTAAAGAGGTGATTGCTGCAAATAATCAAAACCTAATGATGTGCGAGGAAGCAAGTGTCTACATCGCTGAAGCAACTCAAGACAGCCTCAAGCAGCATTGGAAGATTAACTTTTGGCAGGATATTGATGCTCAGAATCATGTAAGAAACGAAATCGACGATCATCTTTTTGATAAAGTGCGTGGAGAGTTGGGGGTTAGTTTGTCTGAAAACCAAATGGACACCTTGATTGAAAATCTAATGAAAATTGCCAAATCGAGGACAGGCTGTTGAATAATATACCGGATCAAGTTGAGTACGGCCAAAGTGTCATTAATTTTTCCCTGCAATTTAGCGACCGCAAGACTGTTGCTATATCTGTACATCCAGATTGTCAGGTAGTCGTTGCAGCACCCCATGATGCGGATCTTTCCAAAGTCCAAGAAATAGTACATAAACGAGCACGTTGGATTCAAAAGCAACAGCAGTACTTTCAACAATTTCTTCCACGAACACCCGCTAGAAGTTATATAAGTGGAGAAACTCATCTTTATCTCGGTCGTCAATATCGCATAAAACTGGCTACGTCAGATAAACCATCATTCAAGCTTTCTGGCGGTCACTTAATCATTCATCACCCAGATCCTTCGTTAGCTGATAATGTAGAAGCGATTTTATATCGTTGGTATAGGCAGCGCGCGGAACAAAAGTTTAGAGAGCGATTCAAACTTTGCCTCTCAAAATTTCCTTCAAAGCCTTCTATAGTTATGCCAGAGGATCAAGAGCTCCATATCCGTAAAATGAAATCAAGATGGGGAAGTTATGCCCCGTCGGGTCGTTTAACACTCAATCTTGAGCTTATCAAAGCCCCTATCGAATGCATCGACTATGTGATTGCTCACGAGCTTTGCCATGCCGTTTATCCCCATCACGGACCTAAATTCTATAGACTTCTTGAGACGGTGATGCCTGATTACACAACCAGAAAATCGAAACTTGAATTGACAATGTCTTAAATACTTGGAGCAGTCATGCTTGAATCTATTACAATAACGGGGCAACATCCTCATCATAATGCTAAACCGATAGATTTGGGCTCATTAGTTGAGGCTATGTTATTTTATGGAAAAACAACGGCCGTTGTTAATTTCCCTATTTTAGAACAAATTTATCAATACTTCGGTAGCGATAATTTGCTTAGGCTTTTAAGTGAGGAGTACTTGCAGATCGTCTATCAAGAATCACCTGTAGGCATAATAACACAGAATGATGGCGACAAGGAATTTCATGGCGTTGTTCAGCTTTCTTCCCCACAGCATCAATTTCCAGATAAACTAAGAGAAGTATGTATAGACGCTAAAGGGAGGCCAGGAGCTGGTCGAAGACTTGCTCAAAAATTTGAAAAGTATATTCGTGTTAGTCGTGAAACCCCCTTAGTAATTAAAGGAACGGCAGAAGCTATTCTTAATCAACGATATCTTGAATCATCGGCCCAAATTGTAATCCAAGAATTAGCCCCAAATTCAACATTCAACAAAGAATTTAAAGCCTATCAAACAGATAAAGGAATTGTTGTAGAAACTGATTTTGATTTTGCCGCCATAAACACAGCATACCACAAATTGGTATCACCTTCTCACTCTACGATTACTCCTGCATATATCTTAACGCATATTTTGAAGCTTGAAGAAGAGCTGTTTTTTGCATCTTCTCATTTATCGGAACTTTGTTGTAGCAATCTAAGCTCTCGTTTAGGGATGAATAAATTAGATCATTTAGTTAAAAGAAGCCTTAGCAGTAATAGAAAACTGGATTGTTTCCAAGAGTTCTTTTTTGATGATGGAAAAGCAATAAGAGAGGCTGTCAATGCAGGCGAAGTGCATCCTGATGAATTAATGAAAGTTCTGGAAAGATCGCGCAAATATAAAGAGTGGATTATTAAGCTATCCCCCGATTCGGATTTATTGAAAGAGTATTTTAAAGAAATTGGTCAAAAATCGTTTATTGAAACTCTACCTGGCAAAATTCTTCGATTTACTATTTGTAATGGGCTAGGTATAGCAGCAGGTTGCGCACTACCTCTAGTAGAAGCTTCGATTACAGGACTTTGTTTGAATGCTTGCGATTCATTCCTGCTTGATAAATTAGTCACAGGATGGAAGCCGAATCAATATATCGAAGGCGATCTTCGAGGGTTGTTAAACAGCACGGTTGAATCTCGATAATCATTGAATCCGCTTTGATTGAACATAGAAATCAACCTAGAAACACATGGAAATTTCAATTTTCTATGTTCAGAATTAGCGGATCACATCCAATTAATCGTGTGATCAATGAATTTAAGGAGATGATCTTTGGAAACGACAAATACGGTTTTATTATGCGATCCTTTGTAACGTTCATCATCACATAGTCTGTTGCCATGGGCGGGCTGACCATTGTGAATAATTATTTGTTCATAGTCTTTCCCCCATCTAAGGATTTCAGCGTGATTAAACGCGGCAACTTCGATTGGTTCAATTTCTATCTTTGTGAGTTTGGCGTTATTATCTATATCTGATCGACTATAAGTTCCAGATAAGAGCTTCGCATTAGTAACTATAAGAGGAATAAAGGCTCGATAGCCTTGTTTTTGTCGATTAGGTGAATTGAACTGATTATGTAGAAGAATTTCCGTGTTGAATAGCGCTTGTCTCAAAAAATTGCGCACATATTCATCTCGTGTACTTCTAATAGGTAAATTTGGCTTTTTTTGCAGTTTTTGAAGAGTAAGAAAGTCATCAGCTCCTAAAACCTCAATTACCTGTTTGCTGACACAGGGGATGTGACTATATGCAGCTCGGTTAGTAACAAATGTATTTTGTTGGCTTTCAATGATTAAGTGGATATCTTTTTTCGATTCTTTGCTTTGTAAGAAAACTAAATCATAATCAGAGCGTTTTGACTCAATCAGAAAGATTCGAGTCCCTATTTTTGCCCAAAGGTCTATCTCAGCTCGTCCTCCTCCGCGATGTGAAGCAGCTTCAAATACTTCATTAGAGTGAAGTTCGTCGCAATGTCTGCATCGAGAAAGCGTTTCATGAACGACATCTTCCAGGGCAAAGCCTTCGGTATTGACGAGATCTAAGAATGCTTTTTGCTCAGAAGGATTTTCATGCCATCGGGTGAAAGATTGCTGAGAAGGAACATTTACTGCAGCGGTTCTGTTATTTGTCATACGTACACTACCTGTCATATACCTGGCATGAGAGATAAAAGTAAGGACTTAAGAAAAGCGGTCAAGCCTGTGTTAAGTCCTTTGAGGAAAAAGGATCTGGGTGAGAAGATTCGAACTTCCGACCTCTTGCACCCCATGCAAGTGCGCTAGCCAAGCTGCGCTACACCCAGATGAATGTTTAGATGGAGGTCAGGCCTTCGAACTGGAGTTCGCATTTCCTGATCTCGTTGACAGCGATGCGTGCGCACTCTTCGATGATCTTTTCGAGAGTGTCGGCTGGATGGACATCGGCTGCCGATAGGTCAACGGAGATGGAGGAGGTAAACATCATGCCTCCTTTAATTCCTTTGACGCGGAAGTTGGCAAAGATCCCCTCTTTCTTCTTGGTGATGTTGATGAAGCGGACTAAGTTATTGTGTGCCAGATCTTTCATAATTGCGACGAGGGGTTGCTTATTTGAGCCTCTATCATAGGGGGCGTTGTTGTTTACCGTCAATCATAAGTTTCGGGTTGATTGATTATGGGGCTATGGATAGACTCAACCTCTAAATTTTAATTGGTATTTTAGGAGCAGCTGAAGATGCGAATTTTTGTAACCGGCCATAAGGGCTATATTGGTGTTCATCTGGTAGATTTATTAAAGCAAGCCGGACATACGGTTATTGGTTGTGATTTAGACCTTTTTGCCGGATGCGAGTGGACGCCCTATGTGCAAGCTGATCGCGATCTAAAGAAGGATATTCGCTTGCTGGAAGTAGAGGATTTGAGCGGCTGCGATTGCGTGATGCATTTGGCTGCTATTTCTAATGACCCTATGGGGGAGCTCAATCCTAATGTAACGACTAGCGTCAATTTAGAGGGTTCTGTGCATTTAGCGCATTTGGCTAAAGAAGCGGGCGTGCCGCGCTTTTTATTTTCCAGCAGCTGTTCTATTTACGGCAAAGGGGAAAAGTTGGATTTGGATGAGAGTGCCGCCCTTAATCCCCAGTCCGCATATGCCATGTCTAAAATTGAGGCAGAGAAAGAGATTGCCCTTTTGGCCGATGAGGGGTTCTGTCCAGTTTTTCTGCGCAATGCTACGGCTTACGGTTTTTCCCCTATGTATCGCCTCGATTTGGTGGTCAATAACTTGCTAAGCTGCGCTTATGCACGAGGCGACATCAGGATCATGAGCGACGGTTCGCCTTGGCGCCCTTTGATACATGCCCGCGATATTGCACGCGCCTTTGCGGCATTTTTGGATGCTCCCAGGGAGCGTGTATTCAATAAGGCTATAAACATTGGCGCGAACCAGGAAAATTACCAGGTTAAGGATATCGCTGCCAAAGTGCAGCATTTGATGCCTCATGCAAATATTGTATTTACCGGCGAGGTGGGGGCTGATCCGCGGAACTACCGCGTTAATTTTGATCTCCTGAGTCAGCTGCTGCCCGATTTTAAGTTGGAATATACTTTAGATAAAGGAATGGAAGAGCTATTTCACAAGTTAAAGCAGCTTGAGTTTACTGAAACTGATTTTGACGGGGATCAATTTGTGCGTTTACGTACTTTAAAAAAGCGTTTGGATCATATCGAACTTGCCTATGCGGAGATCAAGAAGAAATGAAATTTACAGAAACGCCTCTAAAAGGGGCTTACGTTATCGAGCTGGAAAAACGCGAAGATGAACGCGGCTTTTTTGCCCGTTTTTTTTGCGCTAAAGAATTTGCGCAATACGATTTAAAACCAAATTTTGTACAGGTAAACAATTCTTTCAGTGTAAATAAAGGCACTTTGCGCGGCATGCATTACCAGCTGGCCCCCAAACAGGAAACCAAGCTGCTGCGATGCATTCAGGGTAGTTTGTATGATGTCATTTTAGATCTGCGCGCCGATTCTCCAACTTTTGGGCAGTCCTACGGTGTGGAATTAAGTGCCGAAAATAGGCGTATGATTTATGTTCCGCAAGGGTTTGCGCATGGGTTTTATTCGTTAAAAGACAATACAGAAGCCCTTTATCTCGTTTCAGAGTATTATGATCAGGCTTTAGAGAGAGGCATCCGCTGGAATGACCCTGCTTTTAAAATTAAATGGCCGGGAGAGCCGGCAGTGGTTTCCCAAAAAGACAGCCAGCATCCTGCTTTTGATCCTGTTTATCATTTAGGTGCCAAATGAAAATTTTGTTTACCGGTGCAAGTTCTTTTACAGGCTGCTGGTTTGTTAAAACTTTGGCTGAAAGAGGGCATGAAGTTACGGCTATTTTTCAAAAAGAGCCTGAGAGTTATCAAGGGGTGCGCGGCCAGCGCGTAGGGATGCTGTCTAAATATTGCCAGAGTTTGTTCAATTGCACTTTCGGGTCGGATAAATTTTTGCGGTTTATTTCACAAACGCATGAAAAATGGGATTTGCTTTGCCATCACGCAGCGGATGTTTCCAACTATAAAAGTCCTGACTTCGACCCTGTGGCAGCCTTGCACAATAATACCCTAAATATCCAGCCGGTGCTCAAGTCATTAGCTGAAAAAGGGTGTTTTAAGGTGCTTTTAACAGGCAGTGTATTCGAGCAAGATGAGGGCATCTCTCCGGGTTCTTCAAGGGCTTTTTCGCCTTATGGACTTTCGAAAGGGCTGACAGGGCAGCTATTTCGCTACTATGCTGAAGCGCATAAATTTAAACTAGGTAAATTTGTCATACCCAATCCCTTTGGACCTTTTGAAGAGGCCCGCTTTACCACTTACCTAATGAAATGCTGGTTAGAAGGGCGTGCAGCGCAAGTGGCTACTCCGGACTATATTCGGGATAACATTCATGTCGACCTGCTGGCAAAAGCCTATGCGCAATTTGCCGAAGCGTTGTCGCCTTATTCCGGCTGGGAAAGCCTGCATCCGAGCGGCTATATAGAGAGCCAGGGAGCTTTTGCAAAACGTTTTGCCCATGAAATAGGCAAGCGGCTGGACATAACTTGCTCCGTAGAACTAAAAATGCAAACTGAATTTAGCGAGCCAAAAGTTAGGACTAATTACGATCAAATGGATTGTGAAAAATTAGATTGGTGCGAGCAAAAGGCTTGGGATGGGCTAGCGGATTATTACGCCGAATATTTACTTCCTGAGCTGCAGCTATCAGAGCATTAAGATGGACAGCAATATCAGCATAGGCGTCGTTTTTATTACCTATAATGCGAAACACCATTTACGGCATTGCCTGCCTCCGATTCTAAGCTCTCCATTGCAGCCCCGCGTGCTGGTGCTTAACTCCTCTTCAAAAGATGGAACTGTAGAAGAAGCGCAGGCCTTTGGGGTCGAAACCTTGATTGTGCCGCGCAAGGAATTCAATCATGGAACCTCGAGAAATTTAGCCTGGCAGCATCTGCAATGCGACATCACGGTAATGATGACCCCTGATGCTTATGCTTGCCAGTCCGACATGCTTGAAAAACTGGCGGCACCCTTGATTGTTGGACAGGCGGATATTTCTTATGCCCGGCAGATACCCCATGACGAAGCCAAGCCTTTGGAAGAACTTTCACGCTCCTTTAATTATCCTGAAGAAAGCCACATTCGCTCTTTGCAGGATATGCCTAAATGGGGGGTGTATACTTTTTTCTGTTCCAACTCCTGCGCTGCTTGGCGCACCCGCTGCCTAGCGGAAATTGGCGGGTTTCCAAACGTGCTTACGGGCGAGGACACCATGGCTGCAGCGGCCTTGTTAAGAAAGGGGTACAAGATAGCCTATTGCGCTGATGCTGTTGTAAAGCATTCTCATGATTACACTCTCCTGCAAGAATTTAAACGCTATTTCGATACCGGGTATGTCAGAAAAGAACAAAGGCTTTTAAGAGAAATGATTGCACAAGCCGGCCGGGATGAAAGCCGGGGGAAAGAACTTGTGCTTCAACAGATAAAAACTTGTTGGAAAGACAATCCTGGTTTATTGCCAAAGCTTTTGGCTACCCATGGAATGAAGTTTTTAGGCTATAAAATAGGCAGCAAGAGCCATAAGGCGCCTACCTGGTTTAAGCGCAGTTTAAGCGGGCAAGACTTCTATTGGAAATAGATCAAGGCTGCTGCTTTGTCTTTTCAAAATCCGTAAAAGCTTTTTTAATAGCGTCACGGAACTCTAGCATTTGCGCATATTGCTGCTGCGCAAGATTCATTTCTTCAGATACATCGCGGACTGTATTTGCAAAAGTACAACTGCTTGAAGTGGTTTTAACAGGCTTATGGGGAGGGGTATTAGATTTCAAGCCTGTTTGAATTTTGGGAGGAGCATGATGAGCAGTTTTATTTAATTTACTAAAATTACCCATAAGGACTCCTGCTTTCCTTTTTATTTTCTTATAGACTGTTTTAATTAAGCAGTAAAGTTCTTTGAATAAATTATTAATATCTATAAGTAGTTTTTGCATAAACAGGATCATGCAAAAGTTATGCCAATTAGGATCTTAAATCCCAATTGATGGGAGTTATTTGTTGCTTTACTAAAAACTCATTGGCTTTAGAAAAATGCTTGCAACCATAAAAATTTTGTACAGAAAAAGGAGAGGGGTGGGCCGCTGTCAACACGAGATGCTGGTTTTTTTTCAATTCTGTACAGGAACGAAATTTATCTTGTGCATATTTGCCCCATAACAAAAAGACCAGGGGCTCTTTGCGCTCGGCTAATTTTTGAATAACAGCATCTGTAAACTTTTCCCAGCCTTTTCCTTGGTGGGAAAGGGGTTGGCCTTGACGTACTGTGAATAGGGCGTTCAGCAATAAGACACCTTGTTTGGCCCAGGGAATCAAACAGCCGCCTTCTGGCGGATCTATTTGCAAGTCTTCCTTTAGTTCTTTATAGATGTTTTTAAGGGAGGGGGGCGGGGCAATTCCTTGAGGAACACTAAAGCTTAAGCCATGGGCTTGTTGGGGGCCGTGATAGGGGTCCTGTCCAACGATAACGACTTTTACATTGGGATAGGGTGTGAGTCTAAAGGCATTAAATACCAACTCGCGCGGAGGGAAAATGGTTTCTTTTTGACGTTCTTCTTCCAAAAATGCCGCTAACTGCAGCATATAAGGCTTAGCTAACTCTTCTTGCAGGATTGTACGCCAGCTGGATTCGATTTCAAAAGGTGTGTAGGTCATCATGCCTCAAGGTTTTTTTGTTCAAGAAATAGATTTTATGAAAACCGAAGAATTAAAGTAAACACAACAATAAATTAATAAATTGTTAAATTTCACAATTTATAATTAAATTAAAAGTGATATAATAAAATTAAAAAGCTCCTTTTTTAGGAGGATATTATGAATAATAGTCAAGAGTTACATCATTTGTTTGATGAGTTAATTGCTAGTGATAAAGGCACTATTTCAATTAATGGCTCGAACATTACAGTGCAGCTCGTTGACGATGCAAACCGCATGCTTTGCTCCACTCCTGTGTTTAATGGGGGTAATTACATTCCAAAGAGTGTCCGCGCTTGCGTGGATCATCCCTCGCCGATTCGTCAATCTATTAGAACCCAATTGGAAATTGATGAAGAAAGCTTCCAAGTAAAGCTGCTTTACTTAGGTAAAGTTGATTATTTTGATTGCAAAGTTGTAAAGGGCATTTTGCACGAATTTAGCAATATTGCCGAAGAATGGCGCTACTACCTCGATGAACATGGACGCCAAGACCTGGTTCATGTCATTGCGAAGTAATTCGCCTTCTGACTTTTGCCAGTAAAATAGCAATTTCATAAATAATTAGCATGGGAACGGCCATAAGAAATTGCGTCAACACGTCCGGCGGCGTGAGCAATGCCGCTATCACAAAAGCGCCTACAATTACATGACGCCGTTTAGAGGTGAGAGTTTCCGGGGGTATTCTACCCAAATAGACTGCAAATAACAAAATGGCGCATAATTCAAACCCAATGGCATTGGCTATTAGCAGCAGCAGAGTGTAATCGAGATATTGGAGCAATGACCAGGAATTAATGCCGAGCTTGCTATTAAAGTTAAACAGATACTGATTTGCGAGCGGAATGGTAAAAAAATAGGCAAATAGCAAACCTGCAATAATAAATAGCAGGGAAAAAAGCATAAAGGGGACTACCACTTTCACTTCTTTAGGCTTAAGGCCGGGATAGATAAACTGCAGAAGAAAAAATCCCCAAACCGGCGAAGTGACTCCCAATCCAACCCACAAAGCAACTTTAACACTGGCCAGCATGCCTTCAATTGGACTTAAAAGGGTTAGGTTGTTTTGCGGCCGTTCACGTTGTATGTCAATATAACTATTAGCGGGAATAAGGTAGTCGTTTTGATCTACGGAATAAGCAAGGGGATAATCAGAAGAATTGTATACGCGTTCCATTTCTAAGCGCTTAACTTGTGCGGGCGAGTGTTGCACAAAAACAGGCATTTGCAACACCCCGATCAAGGCCTCGGCAAACATAAAGGTTAAGAAGGCGGCAAGGCCTATTACGGCAAAAGAACGCAAAAGAAAAACGCGCAGATCCTCTAAGTGCACCCAAATAGGCAGGCTAGCCTCCGCAGGCTCAGGATTGCTCATCATCAGCTTTGGGCAGCTTTTTTACAGGAGTTTCTATTTCCTCGTCGAGCCCCCCGCAAGCTTTTTTAAATTCTCGAATGCCTTGGCCAAGGCTGCGTGCTAATTCCGGCAATTTTTTGCCGCCAAACAGAAGTAACACTAGGCATAGAATCACAAGCAATTCACCGCTACCGATCATATTTATCCCTTGGCATTTGCTGTTTAAGAGTTTTTTCTATAATTTAGGATTATAACCCCATTTGGTGCAAGTCTCAGTATGACAAAAACAACTTCTTTCTCATTAATTCCATACGTACCTTACTTAATATTTTTTATTTTTGTGGCAGGAATGATCAGCTTGGCCTTCTTTTCCTTAAGCGACTTTCCTCCTGTTAGCTCTACTTCATTAATCCTAAGTGGTGCTGAATATAATGATAAGGCTCTTCAAGGGGAATGGACAAAAATTGTCTATCGCAGCCAAGTTCAGCCTTTCAACCTCTTTGCAGCCTTTATTTTTCTGGCGGCTATTCTCCATACATTTGCTGCTCATTCTATCACGCGTTTTGCCCATCGGCTTGAAGGTGTTACTTCCTCAGGTAAAAGAATATCTACTTTTGGTTCCGAAATTATGTTTTTTTTGGGAGAGATCGAGGTGATATTCGGGTTATGGGTTATTCCTTTGGTTATTTGCATGAGCATTTATTTTGGATGGGAAGAGGTAAAAAACTATATTGACTCGCGTTCTTTTGAGGAGCCGCTATTTGTTGTAGTTATAATGACAATTGCTTCAAGCAGCCCGATCATAAGCCTTGCCGAATGGGTATTAGGGAAAATTGCGGGCCTTTTGCAAAATTCCGTTTCTGCCTGGTGGTTTACTATTCTGACAGTAGGCCCTCCGTTGGGATCCTTAATCACAGAACCTGGTGCGATGACAATATGCGCTTTTCTCTTGGCTCGCAAATTTTATCATTTACGTCCTTCCAGAGCCTGTGCCTATGGTACACTGGGATTGTTGTTTACTAGTATTTCGATCGGCGGCGCACTAACTAATTACGCTGCTCCTCCTATTCTAATGGTGCAGAAAAGCTGGAATTGGGATACGGCATATGTCTTTAATACATTTGGTTGGAAGGCTCTAATAGCTATCGTGACTTCTTGCGTTCTTTACTATTTATATTTTCGCAAAGAATTAAAGCGTTTAGACAAACTGCATATAAAAGAGCGGGCAGCTCATGGCTTGAAAACCCCTATATGGATAGTTCTCACTAACCTGTTATTTATGTTGTGGTTTGTTATCAATGGCCATAATTCTGCTATTTTAATAGGCTTTTTCCTTTTATTTTTAGGATTTCATTCGGCTACTTCTGCAGACCAAGGAGAGCTGGAATTGAAACCGGCAGTATTGGTGGGGTTTTTCTTAGCCGGCTTAATCGTACATGGTGGGCTGCAGAGCTGGTGGATCGAGCCTCTTTTAGAAAATTTACAGGCGGGCTCTTTATTGCTTTTATCGCTATTTTTAACTTCTTTCAATGACAATGCGGCCATCACTTATTTAGCCACACTAGTGCCCTCTTTAAATGAGGCAATGCGTCAAGCTGTGGTGGCAGGAGCTATTGCCGGAGGCGGCTTAACAGTAATTGCTAATGCGCCAAACCCGGCAGGGCAGTCGATTTTGCAAAGCCACTTTCCTAATGGGGTTTCCGCTGTGAGATTGCTTCTGGCTGCCATTCCCTGTACAATAATAGCCACCATCCTACTATACTTTTAGATCAATGGCATGAGAGGCAGGCAAGGTGCGCTGATGCAAGGTTTCTAGAATGCTTTCGGCAGTTTTTCCATGTCCGTATAGAGAAACATTCCAGTCAACAGTAGTATTCAGGGCAGCATTTGCAGCCTGGTATATTAATGTGCTTTCAGCGGGCACAAGCTGGTTAAAGCCGTGTTCAATGAGTTCAACCCATTCGGTTTCTTCACGCAGCGTCAAGCATGGGACTTTGAAGAAATAAGCCTCCTTTTGCACGCCTCCTGAATCTGTTAAGATTAACTTGGCATTTGATTCCAATTTAATCATGTCTAAATAGCCGATAGGATCTATTTGTAAAAATTGGGGAGAAAATTCTATCGGGAGGTTCTGTATGGCTTTTTTTGTACGGGGGTGCAGCGGCATAATTACGGGCAGTTCGTGCGCGATAGCGTTCAGGCCTTTGAAAATTTCAATTAGCCGTGAAGGATTCTCGCAGTTTTCAGCCCGGTGGATTGTAGCTAAAGCATATCGGTTTGGATATAGGCCATATTGTGAAAGGATGCTGCTTTTTTCCAGTGCTTCTTTTTGATGGTAAAGGGCCACATCATACATGATATCTCCCGTTAAAGCTATCTTGGAGGGATTGATGCCCTCTTTAACTAGTTGCTGCAATGAACGTTGGTTTGGGGCAAATAACAAGTCTGCGCAGTGGTCCGTCATAATGCGGTTAATTTCTTCAGGCATCTTGCGGTTAAACGACCTTAAACCCGCTTCAACATGAGCTACAGGGATGTGTAATTTTACAGCTGCCAGAGCGCCTGCCAATGTTGAATTTGTATCTCCGTACACAAGGACCCAATCAGGCTTTTCTTCAATAAGAATGCCTTCGATCGCTTCTAGCATACGGCCTGTCATTGCACCTTGAGAACAGCCTCCAACTCCGAGATGATATGCCGGCGCAGGCAGCCCAAGCTCTTTGAAGAAGACATCAGACATATTGTTATCGTAATGCTGGCCTGTATGGACCAGCAAATCTTTTACTGCATCACCAAATGAGCGTTTAATCGATCGGCTAAGCGCAGCGGCTTTTACAAATTGAGGGCGGGCTCCAAGAATAGTTGCGATTTTCATTTTAATTTTTTAACTCCAGTAATTGGGCAACTTCGCGCTGTAATAAATTTTTATTGGCTTCTGAGCACAACTCTTTGGCTGCTGCGTCAGCTTTCTTCTTAAAGTGCATAATTTCTTCAGCTGAAAGTGTATTTAAAGCCTTGGCCAAAGTAGCTGCTTCAAAGTGAGGTGCAATTATGCCGCACTCATATTTGCGCACTAAATGTTCCATCTCAGGGGAGGGGCCGATACCTAAAGCTAGGCGTGCTTGGATAAATTCAAAAAATTTATTTGGCAAGGAATAATGGTTGTTGAAATTGGAAGGAGTTAACAAATAGACTCCGATATCATATTGATGCAAGGTATCCACAATTTTCTCGCTTGAGACTGCATCTGGAAATTGAATCTGCGGATAATTTGCAGCCATTTCTATTAATTTCTCTTTATATTCCTTATCAAAAGGGATCAAGTAAAGATCCAGAGTAAAGCGGGAATCTAAATATTCGAACATTTCGATAAGCGTTTCGAGTTTGCGGGACTGCATCGCCATGCCATGGCATACAAGCTTAATATGCTTGCTATCAGTTTGCGTGGGAGATAGATCTTGATAATGGGTGGCGTTAGTTAAGACAAAAGGAGATACAGCAAATTGCTGTTGGTATGCATCGGCAATTCCCTGGCATACAGTCATCATTTTATCCGCGCGCTTTAAGTACTTTCGGCAAAAACTCTCCTTATAGCGTTTATAAAATAGACGCCAGCTTGCTTGCTCATCGAATTCTTCAGGGGCAAATTCATGGGCATCGTACAATACTTTTGCTCCATTAGCTATATGCAAAGCCAATGGAAGGGACTCAAGATCGTTAGCTATGATTAAGTCATATTTACCTTTGGATAAGGCTGCAATGGCGGCTTTGGTGCGTGGATGGTTCCAATAATAGCTTTCAAATTGCCTTGATAAAAGCTTAGTCGCATTAATTGCTTTTTGGAACAAGGTGCAGTGCCGGGACTCTAAAGGGATGTGATTGATTCCGGGAATATTTGACGAGCCATAACCTGCTGCTGTAACTGCATATTTGTCTTTCAAAAAACAAATTTGCCTTTTCACACGACTGTCGATAGCTAGTTGAGAAAATGAAATAATAAGAATATTGCTCATGGTTATTAGCTCCTAAGCCAGCCCGTTGTATAAGTAATGTCAGGGATGGGACGTCAGTTGAGTTTAGAATTAGAGGCATCTTATCTCAAAAACTTTTTTTAAGAGAGTAAATTTATTCTTGTCAATTTGCAATAGGGTTGCTATGTTCGTACACCATACTCAAATGGGAATATATTGGAATTTTAACTATTGTTCTAGCTTACTCGGAGAGTGACAATGGCCATCACAAAAGAAAGGATAAAGTCTAAGCAAGTTACTTTGGGAGTAGTGGGTCTGGGGTATGTAGGTTATCCGCTCTCTTTAGTTTTTGTGGAGGCTGGGGTAAGAGTAATCGGCTTTGATATCGATGACTCTAAAATAACTGCAATAACAAATGGCGTTAGCTACATCAAGCATATTAATCATGGGCGTTTGCAGAAAGCTTTGGCTACAGGATTGTTTCATGCAACTTCTGATTTTTCTCAAGTGGCCAATTGCGATGCCATTATTATCTGCGTGCCCACTCCTTTGGATGCCCATTTAGAACCGGACTTGCACTACATTATAGATACTTGCAAAACCATTGCGCCTCATTTAAAGCCCCATACGCTTGTTTCCCTGGAAAGCACGACCTGGCCCGGAACAACCGATGAAGTAGTGAAAAAAATATTAGAGACAAATACTTCGCTGGAAGTCGGCCGCAATCTTTATCTGTGCTTTAGTCCAGAGAGGGAAGATCCTGGCAATCAAAGCTTTAATACCAAAACAATTCCGAAATTAGTCGGCGGGATAGACCAGGAGAGCCTTGAGTTAGCTGTGGGACTTTACAGCTTAGGGATTGATAACGTAGTTGCCCTTAGCAGTACAAAGGTGGCAGAGGCTGCAAAATTATTTGAGAATATCTTCCGCAGCGTTAATATCGCTTTGGTCAACGAGATAAAAATTATCTTGGAACCTATGGGAATAGATGTATGGGAGGTCATTCAGGCAGCAGCCACTAAACCTTTTGGATTTATGCCATTTTGGCCGGGGCCAGGTTTAGGCGGGCACTGCATTCCGATCGATCCCTTTTATTTAACCTGGAAGGCCAAGGAATACGGTGTACGCACGCGTTTTATCGAGCTGGCCGGAGAAATTAACCGCCGCATGCCGCACTATGTCGTGGAGAGGGTGCAAAATTGCTTAAATGAACACTGCAAACCGCTCAAAGGTTCACGAATTTTACTTTTAGGGTTGGCTTATAAGTCGGATGTCGATGATATGCGGGAAAGTCCAAGCTTTGAGCTCATTAAACTATTAGAAGAAAAAGGGGCAACTGTAGACTACCATGACCCTTTCATTTCTGAAATTGGAATGACTCGCGAATATAGCCAATATGCCGGCCGTAAAACTCAACCGTTAGCAAAAAACTACGATTGCTTTGTGCTGGCAACAAAACATAGTTGTTTTTCTTCCGCAGAAATTTTATCCTATATGGTTCCAATAGTGGATACCAGGAATTTTTTCCCAAAGCATGAGCTAGTGTACCGCGCATAATTTAAGAGGCTGCAGTATGGATTTTATCGACCTAAAAACACAGTATCAAAAATATAAACAAGAGATTGACCGCGCTATTCATTCTGTGCTTGATAAAGGTCAATACATTATGGGTGAAGAAGTAAAACAACTTGAAGCCGCTTTGGCTAAGTATGTGGGTGTCAAACATTGCATTGGAGCCTCTAGCGGAACGGACACGTTGTTAATGGCTTTAATGGCTTTAGGCGTAGGGCATGGAGACGAAGTTGTCACCGTTTCTTTTACCTGGATTTCAACAGCTGAAGTGATTGGACTCCTAGGCGCTAAGCCTGTATTTGTGGATATCGATCCGGATACTTATAATATCGATATTTCTAAAATAGAAGCTGCCATTACTCCCAAAACTAAAGCGATCATGCCGGTAAGCTTATTTGGCCAGATGCCGGATTACGATAAAATCAATGCCATCGCAGCTAAGTATAACTTACCCGTAATTGAGGATGGTGCGCAGAGTTTTGGCGCCACGCAGCGCGGCCGTCAAAGTTGCGGCGTGACTACTATTGGCTCAACAAGTTTTTATCCGGCTAAATCATTAGGCGGATATGGCGATGGCGGCGCCTTATTTACTAACGACGATCAATTAGCGGCCAAAATGCGTGCGATACGCACTCATGGCGGCGAGGTTCGCCATCACCATACTTGCATAGGAATTAATGGCAGATTAGATACACTGCAAGCGGCAATTCTGCTAGTTAAGCTGCGCCATTTTGACGAAGAGTTGAAAGCCCGCCAGGAAATTGGCGCCCGTTTTTCTGAAGAGCTTAAAGATTGTGCCGTAGTGCCCTTTATTGAAAAGGGCAACACACATACCTGCGCCTATTATACAATTCGCGTATCTGAAAGGGATGCAGTTGTCAAAGAATTGAATGCCCGCGGCATTCCAACATCTATTTTTTATCCTAAGTGCGTTCATTTGCAGCCGGCTTTCGCTTATGTAGGGCTGGCGGAAGGTTCTCTGCCTGTGTCTGAAAAAGCTTCTAAAGAAGTATTAAGCTTGCCGATGCATCCATGGCTAACTCTTGAAGATCAAAAGAAAATCATTACAGCTGTACAAGAAGCTGTTAGCGTTACAGTTTAAATAGAACAAGCAGGCGAACAAGATGAGCATTAAAGGAAAAAAAACACTGGCACTTTTTGGAGCGGGTTACTGGGGCAAAAACCTTGCGCGCAATTTTTTTGAACTTGGTGCTCTTCATACCATTTGCGATACCAATGAAGCCCTGTTAGATACTTATCAGGAAAAATATTCCGGGATTCAGCTGACGACCAATATAAAACAGGTTTTAGAAAATCCTGAAATCACTTGTGCGGTCATTGCGGCCCCCGCTTTTCTTCACCACCAACTGGCCAAGCAATGCTTGCTTGCCGGCAAAGATGTTTATGTGGAAAAACCTCTATGCATGAATACAGAAGAAGCTGAAGAGCTCATCCAGCTGGCCAAAAAAGAGGGAAAAATCCTCATGGTCGGCCACCTGCTGCAGTATCATGCTTGCGTCAAAAAATTGCTGGAGCTTGTAGGCAGAGGTGAATTAGGCCAGCTGCAATATATTACCTCCAATAGATTAAATCTTGGCAGTTATCGCACAGAGGAAAATGCGCTTTGGAACTTTGCTCCCCATGACATCTCTGTAATTCTGGCCCTATGCGGGCATCAGCTTCCGCAAAAAATTCGCTGTGTGGGACAAGATTACCTTTCTCATGGAGTCGCAGACACGACTTTGACGACCCTTAACTTTAACAATAAGGTTCGGGCCCATATTTACGTGAGTTGGCTGAATCCCTTTAAAGAGCAAAAGTTAACCGTGGTTGGATCAAACGGCATGGCAGTATTTGACGACACTAAGCCTTGGGGTGAAAAGTTGCTGCTCTATCGCAATCATGTGACGTGGAATAATGGCCGCATTCCTGTTGCCAATAACAAAATTGAAGCCGAGAAAATCGATCCTCCGCAAGAAGAGCCCTTAAAGCAAGAATGCCTGCATTTTTTAGAGTGCTGTTCCAACAGGCTTAATCCCCTGACTGATGGAGAAGAAGGGCTTAGGGTGTTAAAGGTTTTGCAGGCGGCGCAAGAGAGCTTAAATGGCGATGGCGAGGCGAAAAATCCCAATAATACTGCATCTTATGGAGACGCGCCTTTTATACACCCTACAGCTACAGTTGATGCAGAGGCCAAGGTTTCTGACGGAGTAAAAATTTGGCACTACAGCCATGTAATGAAAGGAGCTTCTTTGGGGCAAGACTGCAATATCGGGCAAAATGTTTTTATTGCTCCGGAAGTAGTCTTAGGTAAGAATGTCAAAGTGCAAAACAATGTCAGCATCTATTCCGGCATTGTTTGTGAAGACGATGTATTCTTAGGCCCAAGCATGGTATTTACCAACATTACCAATCCCAGAAGTGCTGTTGTGCGCCGCGGGAAATATGCAAAAACCCTTGTAAAAAAGGGCGCTTCAATAGGTGCCAATGCCACCATAGTCTGCGGGGTTACTCTTGGAGAATATTGCTTTGTCGGCGCCGGTTCAGTGGTCACTAAAGATGTTAAGCCCTATGCTTTAGTTGTCGGCAGCCCTGCCCGCCAAGCTGGTTGGATGAGCCGTCACGGAGAAAGGCTGGATTTGCCCGTTAATATTTTAGAGGGACGCGAAGCTACTGCCCAATGCCCGGAAACAGGCGAACTTTATTGCCTGCGCGGCGATTCTCTTAAATTGGTAGAGGCTAAAAGTAGCTCTAAACGCGCCAACAGTACAGTTTAATATTCTTGACTACTTCTAGGCGCTTAAATGGGCAAGGAACAAGCGCCAGATATTTAATGATTTAGTCTCTAGGGTCCATGGCGTCTCTATTGTCCATTGTCTATTTAACTCATGATTGACCATGGATTAGGACGCAATCATGGGTTTAAGCGTCTGATTCTGACTTTCAAAATCACTTCTTAAGGTCGTTTGTGGTCTTTTAGCTAAGATTGACTGGACGGACAATTGCCTTCTCAGCTATAGATTCAACAAAAAACTTGATAAATGCCCATGAAAAAAATCATCCTGCTTTTGTTGATTCTGGCCTTGGCTGGCGCCGCTTATTATCTTTATCAGGAAAAAGAAAAAGAAGAAGCGAGCGGCCATCTGCTTTTATATGGCAATGTCGATATTCGTCAAGTGGATCTGGGCTTTCAAGTAGCGGGCCGCGTAGTAAAGATGTACTTTGAAGAAGGGGATGCTGTTCAGCCAGGAGCTTTACTCGGCAAATTAGATAAGCGGCCCTACACGGATCAAGAACGTGAGTCTTATGCAAACTTGCAGTCCATTAAAATAAATCTGCAAAATGCGGAAAAAACATTTAAACGGCGCTTAGAGTTAATTAAGGACGGAAGTGTAAGCCAGGAGGATTTCGACAATGCAAATGCCGCATATGAGGCTTTAAAAGCCAGTCATCAACAAGCCGAAGCCTCTTTAGCCTTAGCCCAAACTAATCTTTCCTATACTGAAGTGTATGCTCCTACCTTAGGCACCATTTTAACTCGTGTGCGCGAGCCTGGAACTGTAGTCAATGTTGGCGATCCAATTTATACCTTATCGGTAGCTTCGCCGGTTTGGGTAAGGGCCTATGTCTCTGAGCCGGATCTTGGGAAAATTTTTCCGGGCATGGAAGCTGAAATTTATACCGATAATTCCAACGGCAAGGTGTATTCCGGTAAAATCGGTTTTATTTCGCCTGTAGCAGAATTTACTCCTAAAACAGTAGAAACTACGCAATTACGTACCGATCTGGTTTACCGCATCCGCATCTATGCTGACAATCCCGATTATGGATTACGCCAAGGCATGCCTGTGACTGTGAAGTTGAATCTGCGCCAACCGGAGCCAGAACAGGAGAGGAAGTGAGCGAGCCGCTTATTTCCGTTAATGCAGTCACTAAGCAATTCATAAAAGGTGCAGAACCTGCATTGAAGGATATTTCAGCTGTCATTGAAAAAGGCCAAGTTGCCGGCTTAGCCGGCCCGGATGGAGCAGGCAAGACGACGCTGATTCGCCTCATTGCCGGTTTGCTGCTGCCTACTGCGGGTAGTTTGCAAGTCGCCGGTTTTGATACCAGCACACAGGCAAATGAAATTTCTAACTTAATTGGTTATATGCCGCAAAAGTTCGGACTCTATGAAGATTTGTCTGTAATGCAAAATTTAACGCTATATGCTGATCTGCGCGGAGTTGCCAATATCGAACGGCCTGAATTGTTCAAAAAACTATTGAGTTTTACCGGGCTTGAGCCTTTTACAGAGCGCCTGGCAAAAAATTTATCCGGCGGCATGAAGCAGAAGCTGGGCTTAGCATGTGCCTTATTGAGTAAGCCCACGTTGCTGCTGCTGGATGAACCCAGTGTTGGCGTGGATCCCATTTCCCGACGGGAACTATGGAAAATGGTTTCAGAATTGCTTGAAGAAAATATCACAGTAATTTGGAGCTCTTCCTACTTGGATGAAGCGGAGCGCTGCGATACTGTTTTGCTATTGCATGAAGGAAAATTATTGTACCATGGCCCTCCTAAGAATTTAACAAATAAAGTTGAAGGAAGGGTATTTTCACTTTCCGGGGAAAAAGAAGATAGAAGAAAAATTTTAGCTCAAGCTTTTCAACAAAACAATGTAATTGACGGGGTGATTCAGGGCAGCGAAGTTAGAGTAGTTATTAAGGATAAGCAAGATCCGCCCTTAGACCTTTCTAAATTCGAAGATTCAGGAATTAAGATCGCCCATATTGAACCCCGTTTTGAAGATGCCTACATTGACATTCTAGGCGGAGTGCAAAATGGCGGCCGCTCTCTTTTAGCAGAAAATACACCGGAGGTTACGGGAGGGCAAGAGGTTGTGGTGGAAGCTAAAGGGCTTACTAAAACCTTTGGTAATTTTACAGCAGCAGACAACATCACTTTTAGTATTAAACGAGGTGAAACTTTCGGTTTGCTGGGTCCAAATGGCGCCGGAAAATCCACCACTTTTAAAATGATGTGCGGCTTATTAAAGCCTGCTTCAGGAGAAGCTTTAGTTAATGGGCTAAATTTGCAAACGGCGCCGAGTGAAGGACGGGCGCAAATCGGGTATATGGCGCAAAAATTTTCCCTTTACGGCGATCTTAGCGTGCTGCAGAACCTTGAGTTCTTTTCCGGTATTTACAATTTAAAAGGCAAAAAAAGAAAAGAGATTGTCAAGCAGATGGCCGATATTTTTGCCTTTGATCACTATCTGAATGAGTCTGCAGGGGAACTTCCCTTAGGCTTTAAGCAAAGATTAGCTTTAGCCTGTTCCGTAATGCACCATCCGGGAGTCTTATTTCTTGATGAACCCACTTCGGGGGTCGACCCTATTACGCGGCGCGAGTTTTGGTCGCATATTAACGGTTTAGTTGAAAAGGGGGTTACAGTCGTTGTCACCACCCACTTTATGGATGAGGCTGAATATTGCGATAGGATTGCCTTGGTATACAAAAGTAAAATTATCCGCATGGGAACTCCGAACGATTTGAAAATGGCCGTTGCTAAGGAGGGACAACCGCTGCCTTCTTTAGAAGATGCCTTTATCGGTTTAATTGAAAAATACGAGCAAGAGCATGCTGCCGCCCAAGCCAGTCAAGAATAGCCGTTTTAGTTTGCGGCGCGTGCGCGCTCTCGTTATTAAAGAGAGCCGCCAGATTATCTACGATCCCAGCAGCATTCTCATTAGCGTGTTTTTGCCTATGCTTCTCCTATTTTTATATGGTTTCGGCGTTTCCCTGGACTTGAACCATTTAAAAATTGGATTAGTATTAGAAGATACTTCTCCTGATGCCCAAAGTTTTGCCAAATCGATCACCGATTCGCGCTTTTTTAATGTAAAATTGGCCAGGGACCGCCGCGAGCTAATGCAAGATTTAATGGAAGATAAAATTCGGGGCATTATTGTAGTGCCAAGCTATTTTTCGCAGTTTCGTTTGCGCCCTGATACTATTGCACCCATACAAGTCATCGCCGATGGCAGCGTGCCTAACACTGCCAGCTTTGTACTCAACTACACGACAGGGGCCTGGAGCAATTGGCTAACCCAAGAGCACATTAGCCATAATTTAAAAGGGCTGCCCTATGTAAGGGTGCAACCTAGATATTGGTATAATGAACAGCTGGAAAGCCGCAATTTTCTCGTGCCAGGTTCGCTTGCGATTATCATGACTTTGATTGGCACTTTATTGACAGCGCTTGTAATTGCCCGTGAATGGGAGCGCGGGACCATGGAGGCATTAATGTCCACACCGGTGACAATTACTGAGATTTTGGCGGGTAAGCTGATACCCTATTTTGCCTTAGGCATGATGTCTATGGCGGTTTGCGTCTTAGGTTCAATCTTTATTTATCATGTGCCTTTGCGCGGCTCTTTATTTGCGATATTTTTAGTGACAAGTTGTTTTTTAACTTCTGCTTTAGGATTAGGACTATTCATTTCTACAATTACTAAAAATCAATTTACAGCTTCCCAAGCAGCTGTAACGGCAGCCTTTTTGCCTGCCTACATGCTATCCGGTTTTATATTTGAAATAAGCAGTATGCCCTACATTATTCAGGCCATCACTTATATTGTACCTGCACGTTATTTTGTAGAATCCCTCTTAACGATTTTTTTAGTAGGCGATATCTGGTCTTTAATTCTTACTAGTATTGTGCCCATGCTGCTCTTTGGGGCTTTTTTCTTTTTTCTGAACTCAAAAATAATGGTTAAGCGGTTAGATTAAATATATGTGGCTGAGAATTCGCGCGCTGGTAGTTAAGGAAATATTAGCCGTATGGCGCGATAAAAAAAGTCGTTTTATCCTCATCATTCCCCCTTTATTGCAGTTGTTCATTTTTTCTTTTGCAGCCACTTTAGACGTTAAAAATGTCCCCATTGGCGTTGTCAATTATGATCAGGGGGAAAAGAGTTTTGAATTGCTGCAGCGTTTTCATGGTTCCCGTTTTTTTACCAATATTCATTATTTACAATCAGTAAATGAGGCCAAAAACTTTCTCGACAATATGCGCGGGCTAATGGTTGTAGTGATCGATGAGCAATTTTCACGGAATTTAGAGGCCCATAAGCAAGCCGATGTGCTTCTTTTATTAGATGGCAGAAAATCAAATACTACGCAAATTGTTGCTGGTTATACAAGCAGCATCGTCGATCAATACAATCATGATTTTGCAGCCAAGGCCCATCTTAAACAACAACACTCGCGCATAGTTTTTAGAAGCTGGTTTAACCCCAATCTTATCTATTTTTGGTATAACGTTCCCGCTTTGGCTGGAATTCTTACCATGTTAGTGGCCCTAATTGTTACTGGTTTGTCAGTGGCGCGAGAAAAAGAATTAGGCACGTTTGATCAGCTGCTGGTCTCACCTTTAGTCCCTACTGAGATTTTGATAGGTAAAACAGTGCCGGCGCTGTTAATCGGTATGGCTGAGGGGGCTTTTATTGTATTTGCCGGGATTGGCATCCTTGGAGTCCCTTTTCACGGCTCAATGCCGCTTTTATTTATAGGCATGTTTGTCTATATCACTGCCATTATCGGGATTGGACTATTTATATCAGCCCTTTCCCAAACACAGCAGCAAGCCGTGCTGGGCACTTATATTTTTATGAGCCCTTCTGTATTGCTGTCAGGTTTTGCCACCCCTGTTGAAAATATGCCTGTTTGGCTGCAGCCGGTTGCAGACATTATCCCCTTGAAGTTTTTTTTGATTATAGCTAAAGGTTTATTTTTAAAAGACATTGATGCCTGGATAGTTTTTCAGAATATTTGGCCTATGATGATCATTGCAGCAGTTACCTTGCTCGGTTCCGGCTGGTTCTTTAGGAGAAATCTAGAATAATTTTACAGTTGATTATTTCGCAGGCCTATTTTGTTTTTTAACATCCGCGTTAGTTATGGCATTCCCAAGTGCCGCCGAGGGCTTTGATAAGCTGTACGGTTGCTATGTAGCGTTCGCCTAATCCAATGTAGAGCTGCTGCTCAGCGCTAAGTTCTGCGCGATCGCTGATGACCACATCATAGAAATTCACAAGGCCATTTTTGTAGCGA
Source organism: Verrucomicrobiota bacterium (assembly GCA_023428915.1). Classification (GTDB taxonomy): domain Bacteria; phylum Chlamydiota; class Chlamydiia; order Chlamydiales; family JAEYWL01; genus JAEYWL01. The sequence goes on along the minus strand of JAEYWL010000084.1, from coordinate 7,851 downwards.
TTAGTGACTAGCTTTGAGCTTAGTTGAGCTGCATTAACTGCTTTTTGCAGGCTGTCATATTGGCCGGCGAGAAATTCGATGCTGTTTAAAGCATCCTCTACTTCTTGGAAAGCTGTCAATACTTGCTGCTGGTATTGAGCGGAAGCAGCGTAAAACTGCGCATAGGCTTCTTCAACAGTGGCGCAGTTATAGCCGGCGTCATAAATAGTCTGATTGGATTGTGCAGCCATTTGCCAATAACGGCTTCTCCAGCGCAAGAAATCCTTCAGCACCGGGCTGGAATAGCCAACAATGCCGGTTAATGAAAGCGAAGGGAAAAAAGAAGTGTAAGCGATGCCAATTAAGGCGTGGCTTGCAGCTGTCTGTCTTTCTAATTCAGCTAAGTCTGGCCTCTGCAGCAAAACATCGGAAGGAAGGTCTGCGGGAATGCAAGGCGGCGGCAAGGTAAGCGGGTTGCTGGCTAAGCAAAAATCAGAAGCTGGAATTCCCGCTAAAGTGGCAATAAGGTCTTCAAGCAAGGCTCTCTGCCGTTTTGCATCAAATAGGAGGGCTTCTGCATTGGCAAGCTCAAGCTCTGCATTGGACAGGTCTAGCCGGCTGCCTATGCCTTTTTCATAACGGCTTTTTGTAAGGTTGTAATCGGTTTTGCGCGTTTCAATTGTCCTGATAATGACTTGTATTTGAGAGTCCAATGCACGCAACTGGTAGTAATTGCTGGCGAGGTCGCTTGTAAGTGTCAGTAAGGAGGATTCTAAGGCATATTGGCTGGCTTCCAGGTTGGCGACCTGGTACTCAACCTGGCCGCTAATTTTGCCCCAAAGATCCACTTCATAATTCATAGTGATAGGCAAATAATACAAAAATTGGTGGATGCGGTAGATAAGAGCATTGGGAGTAAGTCCTGGAAGGGAAACTCCAGGAGGTAAAAAAATTCTAAATAATTGCCCTATGTCTTGGTAGCTTGGGTTTAAAGCAATGTTGGGATAAAGTGCAGAGGCGGCTTCTAGGGCTTGAGCGCGGGCCATAGCCACTTTTTGAAGCGAAAATTCCAGCGTAGGGCTATTTTCAACGGCTGCTGCTTCTAATTGATTTAAAATGGGATCCTCAAAAACTTCCCACCAAAATTCAAAATCATCGGCATTAGCCTGGCAGCCGCAAGTTTGCGGAGCTTTCCAGTTATCTGGAGCACACACTTCAGGAGGTTCGTATTCAGGACCGACCTTAAAGCAACCTGCTAACAAAATAAGGAGTAGTAATGCAGTTCTATACATACCCCATACATTAAAGAGAAAGGAAGAAATGTAAAAGACAAAATTTACATATACTCATCATGAATGCAGAATTGGTTTATCTTGGGAAGCCGCGCCCATGCCGGTAACGAATAAAAGCAAACTCATGGACTTATAGCTAAGATAGGCGTCGAAAAAAAGCATATTGATGGCAAAGAGTACTGTCATGGAATAAAGAGCAGGGGTTAGTTTAGCAATTTGATAGAAAAAGTATAGATAAAGGGCTAATCCAATAAGCCCTAGCTCTGGTAAAATCCTCACCCAGCCGCCATCAATGGCTGCAGATCCAAAACCGGGACCTATGCCGAATAGATAAGATTGCGGGTTATACAAATAGACTTTTAGGGCGAAAAACCAGCGGTGCAGCCGGATGAACAGGCTAAGGTCGCTTTCGACGTCTTCCAGGATAGCATAATTTTCTTCCGCTTCCACATAGTTGTGAACGTCGATATGCTCCCATATGACTTTTACAATTTCTATATTGCCTTTTGAAAGCAATGCAGAACTCCTATTAGCAACCGACGAGGTTTGGGAGAGCGTATATAGGGCTCCTATTACTAAGAGGGTTACCATGAATAGGGCTGACAAGATATGCTTTTGTGAAGAACTGCGAATTTCCCGATATAAAATCACGCATAAACTAAGGCCGATGGCTAATATGGCTATTCTGGAACCCGTGTAAATAATGAGGAGGGAAAAAATAGCAAACAGCCAATAAGATCTTGTCAATAACAACTTTTGCCGCAGCCATGGGGAGAATAAGTGTTTAGCTATAGTTTCCTCAGGCGGCGTAAAGGCAAAATAGGCATAGAGAAGGCAAAGAATCAAGCCTGTTTCGGCAGGAAATGAGGCTATCCCTAACACGCGCCAGCTACTGTCCTGCATGTAGCCATGGGGGCCAAAGCCTCCGATAAGGTTTAGCTTCTGTAATATAATTATGATCAAATTAAAACCGAAGAAGGCCTTCATGACATTTCTTAACGAAAAAAATTGGGCGGCAAGCAATCCTATGTAGAAAAAAATAAAGTACTCAAAGAGGCGCAAGGTGTAAGGAAGCCGTCCGCTAAAGGGCAGCCAATCCATTAAATAAAAGATTTTGCTCAGGCAAAAACTAAAAAAGGAATAAACCGTAATCAGCAGCACCGTTCGCTCAAGCGGCAGCAGGTGTTTACGCAGGGCTATGTGGGCCCAAAAGACTATCGCAGCCAATCCTAATAACATGAAGTCATCCAGTCTAACACCGGCTGTTTCTCCTTTAATGCTGATCAGGTTAATTTTAGGAAAAAAGAGAAATGGCAGGCAAAAAAGCACTAAGAATAACTGCGAACGTTTGTCCAATAACTGCATGTGGCTACTTATCCAAAATTTTCACGGCGGCATACTTGGCTAAAGAATATAAGGCACAGGGAGATAGGCTGCGCGCATGGATGCGCAACTCATTGCGTGCAGAACAAAGCCTAAACTTGCGGGGCATTAGTTTGCGGTTGCTATTCCAGCCGCGGCAATGGTATGCTGCAGGCTGCGGCGCATAAAGCAATTTCCAGCCTTTACGCCGTATTCTCAAAGAAAGATCAATGTCTTCTTTGTACATATAAAACGTGTTGTCGAACACTTCTTTGCCGCGCAACAAGATGCTGTCCAACGCTTTTTTACGGCAGAACATTAAAGCTCCGCAGATAGCAGGCACCTCTTCTATCTTATTATACAGTCTTTCATCGATTGGCGTCCCTTGCGCCCGGTCAAACCAACGCCCATACCACGTGCAAAAAATTCCCGTGGAATCGTATTTGCCCGTCGGTTTATCAGATTGTATGTCGTAGCCCAATAAAGGGCCTGTCAATATGCCAACCAGACTATTTGCGGGATCTTCCATCATGGCAATGGCTTTTTCCAGAAAAGCCTCTTCCAAAAAGGCATCAGGATTTAGAAAAAGTACGTAATCGCTATTGGCAGGCACTTGCTGCATGCCAAGATTATTCCCTTTGCAAAATCCAATATCCTTTTGGTCAAAAACTAAGACTACGTCTGAGCGTTCCCTATAAGGCAGGAGATAGGAAATATCATTTGAACCGCTATCGACTAATATAATCCTGTCAGCCGGCACCGTTTGCTTGTCTAAAGCAGCCATTAAATTAGGCATAAACTTTTGGCTATTGTGCGTCACTATAATTACGGAGCAGTCTATTGCCATGGTCCCTCAAATTAAAGCGCTATCTTCAAATTTGGCACTGTTGCCGAGTTCTGCTTCAATCCAAAGCAGGCGATTGTACTTTGCCACCCTGTCGGAACGGGAAAGGGAGCCTGTTTTAATTTGCCCGGCATTGGCGGCAACACTGATATCGGCAATGATACTGTCTTCAGTTTCCCCTGAGCGGTGAGAAATGACAGTAGTGTAGCCATGCGTTTGGGCTAGGCGGATTGTGTCCAGAGTTTCAGATAGGCTGCCGATTTGGTTGACCTTAACTAAAATCGAATTGGCCACCTCTCTGTCAATTCCTTTTTGCAAAAATTTAGTGTTAGTGACAAAAATGTCGTCGCCTACAATTTGGATTGATTCGCCCAATGTTTTAGTCAGCTCTTCCCAGCCTTGCCAGTCGTTTTCCGCCAGGCCATCTTCAATAGAATCAATTGGGAATTTGCGGCAGAGCTCGGCAAGATAATGGATTTGTTCTGTTGAAGTCCTCTCGAGATGTTTTTCGCCGCGCGCTTTCTTTTTCTTTTCGAAATAATGTCCCTCGGCCTTATCGTAAAATTCAGAGGCTGCGCAGTCCAGGGCTAATGAGACTTCTTCACCAGGTCTATAGCCGGCTTTTTCAATTGCTGCCATAATGATTTCCAGCGCTTTTTCATTTGAAGGAAGATTTGGTGCAAAGCCTCCTTCGTCGCCTACGGCTGTTGCATAGCCTTCTTTTTTTAACAGGCTTTTTAAAGAGTGGAAGATCTCAGCGCCCCATCTTACCGCCTCGCTGAACGTAGGGGCGCCTTTAGGCCTGATCATAAACTCCTGAAAATCTAAACTATTATCGGCATGGGCTCCGCCATTGATAATATTCATCATCGGGCAGGGCAAAATATAGGCATTGGTTCCCCCCAGATACCTATAAAGAGGAAGATTGAGGAATGCTGCACCGGCACGCGCAATTGCTAAGGAACAGCCTAAAATAGCATTAGCTCCGTATTTACTCTTAAATTCGGTAGCGTCTTGGGAAATCATTTCGCTGTCGAGCTTGCGCTGATCGAGTACTGATTGTCCTATAAGCAAATTAGCGAGTTCGTTTTTAACATGTTGGACGGCCTTTTGCACCCCTTTGCCGAGATAGCGCTTAGCATCGCCATCGCGTAATTCGAGCGCTTCATTTTCACCTGTCGAAGCGCCAGAAGGAACGGCTGCTTTTCCAGTGATGCCATTTTCTGTTGTAACCATAACTTCTATGGTGGGATTTCCTCGCGAATCGAGGATTTCCACTGCGTCAACTTTGAAAATTCTATCGCTCATGCCAACTCCTATAGTCATAGATTAGGCTTTTCGAAACCCGCTTTATCAGGAAAGAAGCCTATTTTTAGATTTTCCAGACTAGCTGCTTAACGAGTTCTTCTCAATCCAAAAATACTGCGCGGCTTTTTAATTTGACAAATTTATTTTACTGTGCAAGCATTACTCTCAATTATGCCTGAACGGTTTTTTTTGTTTAAAGACAGGTGCATAATAGGCAAGATTCAATTTGCTATTAAGGTGTATATTTGAAAATACTCATTTTAACTACTTTTTTCCCGCCCCTGAACTCTATTGCCTCTTTGCGCCCTTATTCATGGGCAAAATGCTGGTCTTTAGCCGGCCATGAAGTAACTGTAGTGACAGTCAAACGCGAAATCACCCCCTATGCCCTGGATTTGCCGAACACCGGGTTTCATCTGCAAGAAATAGAAGAAAATCGCTTTTTGAAGTGGTTGAGGGAACAAAAGGCAACACCGCAAACAACCAAAGAGGCCCGGCCTGCTGCTAAACCGAAAAAATCGTTTATTTCCAAATTGCGCCAGAGGGGCTTATTTTCGGCTCTCCGCATGCCGGACATTACTGATTTGTGGATACGGCCGGCATTAAGCTATGCGAAAGGCACCAATATCACTTGGGATTTAGTTGTCAGCACTGCAGGCCCTTATGCGCCTCACGCAGTAGCATATAGCTTAAAACAACAGGCAAGGGCCAAACAATGGATTGCGGATTTTCGCGATCCCTGGGTCGACCATCACTTTTTTACTGGAATGTGGCCTTTTACCATTTTAGAAAAGCATTTAGAAAATAAATATGCAGCTGCGGCCGATCTAATTTCAGTTGTGACCCCTGGCATGGAGGAGATATTTTCAAAAAAGTACCCGAATGCAAAGGTGGCCTTAATTGAAAATGGGATCGACTCTGACGACTGGCAAACCCTTGACCCCGGCCCAATTTTCCCCAACGATCGCTGCTTTAGAATTGTGTATACCGGTACCATTCAAGCAGGATTCAGGGACCCTTCTCCTTTATTTGAAGCAATTGCAGAGTGTGCTCATGAAGAACGCTGGCGAACTGTCTTGGAGAATTTAGAAGTCATTTTTGCCGGACCTTCTCTCGGTAATCTGGATGAGCTAATCGCACAATACCAGGTCGGCAAATGGGTTAAAAATATCGGTATGAAAAGCCGGACAGAAGCTTTAAGGATGCAGCGGGATGCTGATATGCTTTTATTCCTTGAATGGTGGCACCCTTCTTCTTATTACGTGCTGACCGGCAAGCTGTTTGAATATCTTGCGACCGGCAATCCTATTTTAGCCCTCGGCATTCAAGAAGGCAGCGATTCAGGAAAGCTTATTCTTAAGTTGCAGGCAGGCAGTTTGTGTCCCGATAAGATCACTACTAAGCATGCCGTTCAAGACATACTGCAAAAAATTGAAAACAATGCCCATAAGCAAAAAAAACCAGCAACAGATGGCTCCTTTGCTAGAATTGCACGTTTTGAGAGGAAGCGCCTGGCAGAAAAATTGCTGCAATTAACAGGGCTTGTATAGAGAGAAAGTCTATTCTTACTTTTTATTGCAGCTTCGTGTATGCTCTCCATTCTTATTCAACATTCATATTCAGAGCTTTATAGAGCGGAGGGAGCATGGCGCAGGCAGCTGACCAAGAACGCAAAAAGGCATTAGATAATGCCGTATCGCAAATAAAAAAACAATTTGGCGACGGGGCTATCATGTCCCTGGGCAAGCATTCGGCGGCCAGGGAAGTGGCTGTCATTCGTACTGGAGCATTGACTCTGGATGCCGCTTTAGGCATCGGTGGGTTGCCCAGAGGCCGTATTGTCGAGATTTTCGGGCCGGAATCTTCCGGTAAATCCACTTTAGCTATACATGTTGTGGCTAATGCCCAGCGGAATGGCGGGCTGGCGGCTTATATTGATGCTGAACATGCCCTGGATCCTGCCTATGCAGCCAAGATTGGAGTCAATATCGATGACCTGCTTATTTGCCAGCCAGACTCTGGTGAAGAAGCGCTTAATATCGCTGAGATGCTTGCGCGCTCCAACGCTGTTGATGTCATTATTATCGACTCTGTGGCCGCCCTAGTGCCCAAGTCAGAGCTGGAAGGCGAAATCGGCGATTCCTTTATGGGATTGCAAGCGCGCATGATGTCGCAAGCCCTTAGAAAGCTGACTGCAACCCTTTCTAAAAGCAATACCTGTGCGATTTTCATCAACCAGATCCGCGAAAAGATCGGCGTAGTTTACGGCAACCCCGAGACCACTACAGGCGGACGCGCCTTGAAGTTCTACTCTTCGATCCGCCTCGATATCCGCCGCATTGCCGGTATCAAAGGGGGCGATAATGCGGAAGTGGGCAACCGCGTAAAAGTAAAGGTTGTTAAGAATAAAATGGCGCCTCCATTCCAGGCTGCAGAGTTCGACATCATGTTCAATGAAGGGATTTCTAGAACCGGCGCAGTGATTGATCTTGGGGCGGAGTACAATATTATCGACAAGAAAGGGGCTTGGTTTAGCTATAAAGGGCAGCGCTTAGGCCAAGGCCGTGAAGCGGTCCGCGAAGAGTTGCGCAATAACCCGGCACTTCTGGATGAGATTGAAGGGCTGGTCATTAAATTCCATAAAGATAAACGCGCTGCAGGCGCGCCAAAGTTAAGCGCAGAAACTGCAGAACTCGTCGAAGAGTAGGCCTATAAGCCGATTGCCATTCTTATGATGCAGCGATTAATCCATCGCTGCATCTTTTTTGCTATCAAATTTTATTATTAATCTTCTAGCAGATTTTGTAGTTTTTCTTTGAGGGGCGGGAGCTCTCGCTTTACTACAGACCAAGTAAGATTTAGATCGATAGCAAAGTATTCATGAATCAGGATATCTCTCATGCCGGCCATTTGTTTCCAGGGAATTTCAGGATAATTTGTTTTAAACCCAAGTTGTCCCCTAAATCTTAGCACAAGCTTAATTAGATAATTGAGATGGCGCAGATAATGCCGAAGCCAAGGGTTCTTCCCCTTGGCAAGGCGTTAGATGCGTCAGATCGATTGTCT